>JBFXBK010000051.1:0-33452 GCA_050183255.1 Polyangiaceae bacterium
CTGCTCGACGACATCGCCCTCGGCCGCCTGGTGGTCAAGACGGAGTCCCTCGAGAGCAAGACGATCACTGATCGTTTGGGGCGCCGTATCTCATCTGGCGTGGTGTCGTCAGCGCTGATGCTCAGCGGCTCCTGGCTGGTCGCGTCGGAGCACTACTGGCTGGGCGGAATCTTGATGGTGCTCGCCGTCGGCCTGTATCTGCTCCACGTCTCGCTGGATACGCTGCGCAGCTTGCGCAAGAAGTAGCGTGGGCACCTGGCGGGCCGTGTTGCTCTTGTGCCCTCCCCCCAAACCCTCACGTCGCAAAACGACAAACGACCAATGCACGTCGCTTCCTCCCGGAAGGACGTGCGCTGGTCTTCGTTGAGAGCGCGGATGAAGCGCTCGGCTCTATCAGCCGCCCGCGGCGAAGGTGATCTTGCTCTGGAGCAAGAACGCCACGAGGAAGCCGAAGAGCACCAGAGACTCGATCAGAGCCAGACCGAGGATCATCGGCGTCTGGATCTTGGAGGCGGCGCCCGGGTTACGGCTGATGCCTTCGAGGGCGGCGGCAGCGGCGCGACCCTGACCGAGCGCACCACCGAGGACGGCGAGGCCGATGGCGATACCAGCGGCGAGGCCCATCCAGCCCTTGGTGTCCCACTCGTTGGCTGCAGCACCCGCCTGGGCGAACGCGCTGGAGCTGATGAAGGTGGCGACGGTGGCGATGGCGAGGGCCAGCTTGTTCTTGGTGGACATCTTGAGAGTCTCCTTATTCGTCTCGATCGCGCGAGCGTTTAGTGTGTTTTGCTCGCGGTGGCCACCGCTTTTTTGGGGGAAAGTCCGGGGCCGTTAAGTGGGTTGGTTCTTGGATCCCGCGCGCGGGATGCGAAGCGGTTGATTCTTTGCCGTGGGGAGCCGCTACCTGGGTAGCGCCACGCTGTCTCGCGACTCAGCGTCGCGGCCACCTGTTCAGTGGTGGTGCATGTCTTCGGTAGCGAGGCCGATGTAGATCGTGGTCAGCAGAGTGAAGACCAGCGTCTGCACGACGACCACGATGCATCCGAGCAACATGACCGGAATCGGCACGATGATGGCGACGAGCGCCATGAAGGTGGTGAGCACCAAGTGGTCCACCGCCATGTTGACCATGAGTCGAACGGCGAGGGTCACGGGGCGCACGCAGAGCGAGATGACCTCGATGGGGAACATCAGAGGCGCCAAGAGCGGCGAGGGCCCTGCGAGGTGTTTGATGTACGCGCCGCCGTTCACCATGATGCCGTAGGCGTTGAAGGCGATGAACACGACCAGCGCGCTGCCAGCGGTGATGCTCAAGTTGCTGGTGGGCACCGGCATGCCTGGGATCAGCGCCATCACGTTGGCGAAGAACACGAAGCACGCGGAGGAGGCGATTAGCGGGAAGTACTTCTTGGCGCGATCGGCATCCATGACGCTCTTCGCGAGGTCGTAGAAGTAGCCGAGGAACGCCTCCATGAAGGTCCGTAGGGTGAGCTCGTCATCGGGCACCACCGCCTCTTCGAGCTTGGTCAGGCGGCTGCGCACGCGCATGCCGATCAAAATCAGCAGCACGGCGACCAGCAGGCTGGCGGTGATGGGCTCGAAGTCTTCCCACGTGCCGTGGCGGTTGCCCACGAAGGACTCGCCGAGCATGTGAGCGTTGCGGCTCAGGTTGCCTTTGACCTTCTCGAGAAGAAGCGTCAGCCAGGTGTAGTGACCCATTGTGCGCTTAGTTTCCTTCTCGCACCTGAGTGGGTGCCGTCTTGAACTGCCCGAGTACGATACCGAGCGGCAACGCGGCGTAGCCCACCCCGAGAGCGAGGATGTCTACGGCGCCCAGACTTAGCAGGGCGAACACTCCGCCAAACAAGGCGGCAAACTTGAACAGGGTGATGAGGAACAGCCCACCTTTGGACTTGCCCTCGGAAGGACTCAAGAACCCGCTGATCACCTTGGCGATGACCCACAGGTTGCCTGCGGCGAGGAGTACGCCAAGGCCAGTGCTGAAGCCATGCTTCGCACCGAAGTAGAGGAATGAACCCGCCGTTAGCGCAGCGCCGACCAAGCCGAGCGCCCACAGCACGGGAGCAATCCCGCTGTTCGAGCTATCGGTCGTGGCCTTTGCGTTCATGGTAGCGTTTGCGCTCTTCGCGTTCTTGGCGTTCTAGTTCTTCGGTTTCCCGTTGCAGTTGCGCTGAGGCACGAACGATGGCGCGGATGCCGGCGACCAATCCAAAGACCAGCCAGAGGGCGGTCATCCACGGTCCGGTCCCGAGCCAGCCATCGAGCTTCTGGCCAACCCAGAGGCCGACGGCGATGCTGAGGACGAACTCCAGCCCGACGGTTCCAACAGTTCCGAGGGCTTTCCAGTTTTGCTGCACGGTGCCCTTTGAGGCGGCGGTCGATTAGCACGCACCTCTGGCCAGGGTCAACGCGCGTTTCGACGCACCGCGCCTCACCCCGGAGCCAGGGGGACGCCGACGCATGACGTCAGCGCGCGCCGGCTATCGCACGTCTGAGACCTGACTGCCACTCCAAGCCCCGATCTCTCGAAGCTTGAAGCAAGAAGTACTTGCGGAGCAGCCCATTCGGCCCGAAGACCATCACCTTCGATCATCGAGTGTTCTTGGGGGGGAGAGCGCGTCGCTCGACTCCATGAAGCGTCGCTCCTCACCGCATCGAGCGACTCCCCACCGCAGCCCAACGGCGGCGGCTCGCGACGGGTGGTATCTTTCGGTTATGTCACGGCTAGGCATTTGTCCAGTGGCTCTTGGGTTGGCGCTGTTGGCGCCCACAACCGCCTTCGCT
This sequence comes from Polyangiaceae bacterium, assembly GCA_050183255.1. Taxonomy (GTDB): domain Bacteria; phylum Myxococcota_A; class Polyangia; order Polyangiales; family Polyangiaceae; genus JAHBVY01. The sequence goes on from JBFXBK010000051.1 coordinate 2,806, forward strand.
CAGGGTGCCCCGCCGGAGCCCGAGCCCGCGCCGGAAGCCAAACCGTCACCCGGTCCTGGCCCGGAGTACTATGTGGAGCCTGCGCCGGAGACCGAAACACCGCCTCCAGCCGCGCATCCAGGCTCCCAACCGCCGCCGCCTGGCTACGCGACGAATGAACCGCCGCCGCCCATCGTGGTGTACGAGCCGCAAGCGCCGGGAGTCTACGAGCCGCCGCCGCCGCCGCGGCCCCGCCACCTGGCGCCCGAGTACTCGCTGTGGCTCGGTGGACGCCTCGGTTACTTTCATCCGTTCGGAAACGCCTGGGCGACGTGCACCGCGGTAGACCGCAGCGGCGTGTGTCTGGAGTCCCGCGGCGAGGAGTGGCAAAACTACGCAAGCAGCGGGCCGATGGGAGAGCTCGACGTTGGCGCGCGGCTCGGCAGGCGCCACGTGCTATTTCTCACATGGGAACGTGCAAGTCTGGGCAAGGGCGACCTGGAGCTCCCCGCCAACGGCGATCAGCAAGACGGCGAAACAGACTTCTTCGGACTCGGGCTGCGCTTCTCGTCGGATCCAGACAACGTCGGACTCTTGATTGAGATCGTGGTCGGTGGACGGCGCTTCCGCACCAGCTGGGCCAACGGAGACGAGCTCCGCCTTGAAGACGCGCCCTTCGAGTCGCGCATTGGCATCGGCGCTGACATCCGGCTGTCGCGAGCGTTTGCACTCAGCCCCATGCTTACCCTGGGCGGCGGTCAGTTTGGCACGGCCACTTACTACACTAAGGGCACTAACACCGAGGCCGAGCAGGCTGACATCGTGGCGAGCCACGCTTGGGTCACGCTGCAGATGGGCGCCCACTTCGACTTGCTGGGTAGCAAGAACTAAGGGCCAGCGATCCGCTCGGTCTCATCCAGAAGGGCATCGATATGGCCCAAGAACAGTGGGCGCAGCGCTTTCACGGCCCTTGCCCGATGTCCGAAGATGTCGCGCTCGGCGTCGCTCATGTTGGACAGGGTCTTGCCAGGCAGCTCATCCAGAAGCAGCAGTGGCCCGTAGCCGAAGCCGCCGCTGCCCTGGGCGCTGCGCGCGATACGGCCGCCGATCGCCCCCTCCACGCACGCAAGCTCACCTTGCCAGGGGCTGACCAAGCATAACACCGCGCGGAAACGCGCTCGACGTTCTTCGTCGCTCACCTCTTCCAACGCACTGAGCAGCGCGGCGTTGTTTTCGGCGTCCGTCGCCCGATCATGGGCGAAGACTTCGGAGCGCGCGCCAGGCTTCCAATCCAGGGCCTCCACTTCGAGGCCCGAGGCATCGGACAGACACCACAAACCCGTGGCCTCGCACACTGCCTTAGCCTTGGAGCGCGCGCTCTCCTCCAGGCTGCTCCCGACCCCGAGCGGATGCGCGTAGTCCGCTCCGAGTAGTTCTCTCACCCCCAACCAAGCTACCGGTAGATCCGCGAGGAAACGCTGCAGCTCGGCGCGCTTACGCTCATCCGTCGTCGCTAGCACGACGCTCAACAGCGCTTCAGACATCGCGTCCAGTCTCGCACGAGACCCGCAACCTACTGAAGATTAGTTGCCGCAGCTGTAGCGGGCGAAAACCGCGTCGTCGAATTTGTCGCAGGTGAGCGCCGCGACGTCAGACTTCATCAGGTCACACGTGTTTGCGCAGTCTGCCAGTTGGCTGGCAGAAAAGTTCCCCACGGACTTCTTGTAACTCTGCTCGGCTTCGTTCTGGCACTGGCCAACGCTGACAAACTGACTGGTGACAAAGAAATTGTCGCAGTCGAAGCCCTTCTGACAGGCCAAATCCGTTGCTTGTTTGCAGCGATCCAGGAAGTCTTGCTGGGCCGCCGAAGAGGCTCCATCATCGCTGCTGCTGCAGGCGGCAATTCCACATGCAATCAAAACCGTGAGTATGAACCCCAGCCTCATGGGCGGATTGTACGCCAAAGTTCGAGGGATCTGCCTCATGCCGGACTGCATCATGTCTGGCGGCACGGGGGCACGGCGCTGACCGCGGTTCAGTACGACTCGACGGCGCTCCGCTCGGAGACGCGCTGACTCGAGTCCCGTTGTGGTTCGCAGCTTGGCAGTCGAATCGTGAAGCGGGTCCCTCTCGGCTGCCGGGCTTCGACGCTGATTTCACCCCCGTGCGCCTCGACGATCTGTCGAGTGATGGGTAGCCCCAAGCCGGTGCCCTGACTCTTGGTGGAGAAAAACGGTTCGAACAGCCGCTCTCGCGCTTCCGGGTCGATGCCGCCACCGGCATCCTCGACGAGCAGCAAGACGTCGTTCGCGTCGGACCGGACGCTCACCCAGAGTTCGCCGCCATCGGGCATCGCGTCGCCACCATTGCGCACCAAATTAAACAGCGCCTGTTTGACCTGCGCTTCGTCGAGTAAGACCGGCGGCGGCGTTGCTTCCAGATCGATATGTAGCACCACTCCCCGCCGGGCTAGATCCTTACGGATAAACTCGAGCGCCTCCTCCACCACATCGCTCAAGTTTTCACGCTCGAGCTGGGTCGGTCGCTGACGAGCGACCGAAAGATACTGCTCCGAGAGCGCGCTCAGGCGCTCGAGTTCGCCCTTGATGGCCTTGAGCAAACTGCGGGTCTCTTCATCCGCGCCTTCGAGCTCCTCCTCCAGCAACTCCACGTTGAGCCCGATGCTCGAGAGCGGATTGCGGATCTCATGAGTCACCAGCGCTGCCATCTTGCCGATGGTCGCTAGCCGCTCCTGACTGACCAGCTGCTCGTTGGCGCGGGCGATGGCGCGCACCATCGTCTCGAAGGTGACCGCGAGCTCGCCGATCTCGTCGTTGGAGGGCACGACCTCTCGCGGCGTGAGGTCACCTTCCGCCACCGCCTTGGCCCGCTCAGTCACCAACGCCAGGGGCCGCAGGACGCGTCGCGCGTAGAGGGCCGCGCCGAGCCCGACCAGCGCCGTGAACACGCCGAGCCCGAAGGCGAGCTGAATCGCCAAACGCTCCCGAGCGCGGGCTCGGTCAAGTAGGGTGTCGACGTTCTTCTCGACCCGCGCCTCGAGCTCGCTGAGCCTCCTCTTGCCCTTGCTTCCGCGCGTAACCAAACTGTCGCGCAACGACTCAGCGCGCTCGGCGTCGCCGCGTGCGAGCGCATCGAACAACTGAGCCAGCTCTTCTTTGTCTTTGCCCAGGGATTGCTCGATCTGTGTGGCTTCACGCGACAGCTCGAGCCCAGTCGTCTTCACGCTCGACTCGTCGGAGCTGACGAACGCGCGAGACAAAGCGGCCCGCACTTCACCAAACGCCTTCGGTCTGCCCGCGCGCAGCGCCGTGTCGAACCAAACACGCTTGTCCACTGGATTGCGCGCGGTGGTGATGTGGTTCAGCTGGATGTTCCAGCTGTCCTGGCCGTGAACCGCATCGCGCAAGGCGAGAGAGAGCGGGAGGTAGCCGGAACGAATCAACTCGGCCTCGGCCGCGGCTCGCCGCTGGGCGACGATCCCCCAGCCGGTCATCACTGCCAACGCGAGGGTCACCAGCGCGTAAGTCAGGAGTACGCGCGTGGCGACCGTGCGACGCCGAGCTTCAGCCATCGCCCACGGCGAGGCTCCGCGCGATCAGATCCAAGATGTCGAGAGCCTCCGCGCCGCTCTTTCTGAAGCGTCTCAAGCTGGAAGCGCAGCCGGTGACGATAGTGCCGCCGCCCGATTCCTCATGGTCCGCCAGACGCCCCGCTGCGATGCGCCCCGAGGCATCGGGCATGGTCACCGGCAATAGCCCCCCCGCGCCAGAACAGACCGCCTCGTCACGCGAGCGCGCGAACTCACCAGGCGCTTCCCCAAGGATCCGGGTAAGGACCGCGCGTGGTTCTTCATACACCCCCAGGCCGCGCCCCAGCTGACATGGGTCATGCCAGCGAACGCCACCCAGCCCGGGCAAGCGCTCGAGCAAATCCAAACGCGCCGCCACCAGCTCGATCAAGGTGAGCGCGCCTTGAGCACGTAGCCCGGAATCGCGACCCGCTCCAGCACAGCCCGGGTCGAGCACGAGTAGCTGCTCGGCGCCGTTCGCAGCTGCGAGCAGCGCGCGCTCTTCGCGCTCAGCACTCTCCCCGTCGCCAGCGGCACGAGACACCGCCCCGCAACAACCGCTGAGGAGGCGCACCTTGCCGTGCAACCTGTACACGACGTCCAGTGCCGCACGGCAAAGCTCCGGCTCCTGGTTTACGTAGGCGCAGCCGAGCAACAGGGCGCTCTTTGCCCCCGCGTCCACGGCTGGGTGGCTCGCCAGCGCTGCCAGGCCAGCCTCACGTCGCGCGCGCCGCTTGGGCTCAGCCTTGGCGATGCTGCGCGCTCGCGGGGGCTCTAGACCACGCACGAACGACTCGGCGCGCGCGTCGAGCAACGTCTCGGCGACGGGGTTCTTGTGGTCACAGTGGTCGCGGCAGGCGTAGCAGCCCGTGCAACCCCAAGCGGTCGCAGCGTAGCTCGAGTTGAGCTCGAGGCTGCCGCGCGCCTGGTACCACGCGAGGCCCATCTTTCCCCACGGAGTCAGAGTCTCGCTGGACTCGGCGTCAGCCACAGGACAAGCCGCGCGGCAGAGCTTCGGGCAATAGGCACAGGTCTCGAGCGCTGCCTCACGGTGTTGCAGCAAAGGAAGCTTGAAGCTGGTCATCAAGTACTCTTCAGGGACGTCTTTACGCTGGGCCGCCGGTTCGCGGCGCGCGAGCGATTCGCTTTGGGTTCAAGTGCCGGCCCTTCGCTTGGGAACCTCAAGATGAAGCAAGCGCCGTCAGCGGACGACTCCACGTCGATGGACCCCTCGTGTTCCTCGACGATCTTCTTCACGATCGCGAGGCCAAGGCCGGTTCCGCCTTCCTTGCCGGCAGTCACGAACGACTGGAATAGACTGTCTTCAATTTCTGCGGGGATACCGGGCCCGGTATCCGCAACGGAGATCACGAGTTCTTCCGGCTTCTTCTTGGAGTTCGTCTTGGCGCCTGCGGCCGGCTCCTTGCGCGCTGAAATCGTCAGTGTGCCACCACGGGGTCCCATGGCCTCGACCGCGTTGCGCGCCAGGTTGTGAATGGCGCGCGCTACGCGCCCCTCGTCGAAACGCGCGACGACCTTGTTGTCGACCTTGAATACCAGCTCCACCGGGCGACCTTCGAACTCGAGCCGCAGTTGCGCGGCGATATCTGCGAAGAACTTGTGAAGGTAGACCTTGCGCACGAAGACGCGGCGCTCACCGCGTGCAAACTCCAGCACCTCGCGCTGCATGCTGGTCAACATGTCAAACTGCTTCAGCACGGCCTCGGCAAACTCCGCGCGGCGCTCGCGATCGTCTTCCGCTTCCATCAGCTGCACGTAGCCGCTGATCACGGTCATGGGCGTCTTGAAGTCGTGGATGATGCCCGACAGCAGCCGGCCGATGGTGGTGAGGCGATGGCTGCGCTCACGGGCCTCGCTCGCGCGAAACAGGCGCACCGCGGTGGCGACGTTGGCGCTGACGAGCTTCAGCAGCGAGATGTCTTCTTCGCCGAAGTCACGACCGTCCTGCTTGCTGAACAGGCCCATCGCGCCCAGCGGCCGGCCCTCTCCCTCGAGCTGGACGCAGACAGCGTTCTCCACTTCGAACGGGAATGCGCCCTCGACCCGCTCGCTGTAGTTGGTCTGTTGCTGCGCGTCGCTGATGCGCACGACCTGCTCACTGCCCATCGCTGCCGCGAGGAAACCATCACCCGACTTCACGCCCAGCTTCTGGACTTCACTGGTAGCGTCGGCGTCCAGGACGTACTCGACGAGGTCACCGGTTTCTTCATCCGCGACCAGCAAGGCAGCACCGCGCGCGTCACAAGCGCGGGCGATTTCGAGCAGCGAGGCCCGCGCCAAGTCTTCGAGTGAAGCGGCGCGCGCGGTCGCACGCTCCAAGTCGAACAGCAGCGAGAGATCGCGCACGCCGCGCTCGAGCTGTTCCTTCGCGTCGAGCAGCTGGCGGTTCTTCTGGATCAGCGACAGGAACAGGCGACTGTTGTCGATGGCTACCGCCGCCTGAGTGCTGAGCGCACTCAAGATCGCTTCGTCCTCGCTGTTGAACTCGGGCTGCGCGCCCTTGTCAGGCTTCATTTCCCCGCGGCGTAGCTGCCCCGGGGCCAAACCGGCATGCTTGTTCAGCACTTGAATCACACCGATGGTGCGCCCCAGGTGATTCTTCAGCGGTACCGCGAGGATGCTAGTCGTGCGGTACCCGGTCAGCATGTCCCACTCGGGTTCGAAGCGCGGATCTGCGTAGGCATCCGCTACCCGCAGCGGCTTTCCAGTCTGAGCAACCGCACCAGCGATCCCGTGACCGACCTTCACGCGGATGCTGCGCACCCGGGAGCCCACGACGATGCGACTGACCAGCTCGCGATTCGCCTCGTCCAGCAGGTAGAGGGTCGCCCGGTCTGCATCGAGCAGGTCCGTGAGCTTGTCGAGAATCAGCTCGAGCAGATCGTCGAGGTCGAGCGTCGTGCCGAGCGCTGACCCAACCTCGCGAAGCGCCCGGGAAATGCGCTCCTCACGGGCCAGCGCCGCCTTCAATTCGGCGATCCGGGGTTCATCCCCAGAGGCTTCGGCACGACGCGGGCTCACGGGCGGGATCAGACCATGGAAGCACCATGGCGGTCCACCCGCTGGCGGTGCTGGTGGCGCGCGCCAGGCATCGGGAATCATTCATAGATCCGGCGCGTTGTGGACACGGCCGGAGGGCCGCGACGGAAAATCGTCCGCGGCGAGAGGCCGAACTGCATTGCGCTGGACGCGACGGAGGGGCAGCCGCGCCGGCAGCAAGTTGCCAATGCCCCCACCCTCGGCTACCTACCGGGTTGCTCATGGCCTTGAAACAACTTCATTTGATCGTTCGGGGTCGGGTCCAAGGCGTCTACTTCCGCGCATCGACCCAGCGCGAGGCTCGTCGGCTCGGCTTGGGAGGCTGGGTAAAGAACCGCGCGGATGGCAGCGTGGAGATCCTCGCCGAAGGCGAGGAAGTCTCGATCCGCGAACTGTTTGGCTGGGCCCAGAAAGGGCCCACCGCCGCACGCGTCGAACGCGTCGATACCCGTTGGCGCAGCTTCACCGGCGAATTCTCCGACTTTCGCATCCTGAGTTGAGACGTCGCGCCCTCGTCATGTCCTGGCCAAAGCTCCAGCCGCTGCGTACGGCGTCGCTAGCGGCCGCGCTGGTGTGCGGGCTCGTTAACAGCGCGAGCGCCCAAGCAGACGCAGGGGCAGACGCAACGCCTGACGCCGCCACTCCGTCGAGCGAAAGCCAGCAGCTCCTGGCGCCGTTGCCCGCAGTGCCAAGTCAGGATCTGCCGCCACCGACTCCCGAGTCCCTCGAAGCCGTGAAGGACTTGCTCAGTCGCGTGGTGTCCGAAGATCCGGTGATCCGCGAACGCGCAGTGCGTGAGCTAGTGGAAGCCGACCCCAAGTGGGTCCCAGCCCTGGCGCACACCCTGGGTCAGCTCGCCGAGTCGACGAAGGGCGAGGAGCTGAAGCGGAAGCTCCTCGACATCCGGGACAACGCCCGCAGCGCGGAGCGCGAGAAGATGAAAGCCGCGGGGAAACGCGGCAAAATCGTCACGCCAGACTACATGGACATGCTCGCTGAGCATCCAGAGCCAAAGAACGCAGAGTGGCAAGCTGTCACTCAGGTCATCGCGATCAGCCGCATGCTACGGGAGATCGCCACGACCCCCGCAGTCCGCACGCTGATTCAAGTCTACGTGCGCTTTGGCGAATTTCTCCGCGTGGATACGCAGCTCCAAATAGAAAAGCTGGGAGACAAGGCGCTGCCAGCGCTGATCGAGACACGCCGCCACCAGGCGCCTCGCATCGCGCACTGGGCTGATCGTCAACTGGATGCCCTCGGCAAAGCGATCCCCTCGGAAGCAGTCCAGACGCCAGATCCCGATGTGCTCGCCGACGTGTTACGCGCCTACGGCTACACCCGCGACCCCGACGCAGCGCGTGTGGTGATTTCCTTCGCCAACAGCGAGCGCCCACAGGTGCGCGAAGCTTCCCGCCAGGCGGTGGCGCTGATGAAAGAGATCGCCAACTGGCCGCTGCGGGACACCTACGCGAACATCGTCGGCAGGAAGCCACCCGCCGATTGGGGTTGGGACCGCACCGCTCGCGAGCTGTTTGGCGAGTTTGACCGCCTGCGCCTCGCTCAGGTGTACAAGCTCTTCGACACCGGCAAAGCCGCGCAGAAAGCGGGCAAGCTCATCGAGGCCAAAGAGGCCTTCGACAAGGTGCTGGCGCGCAGCCCGCTGTTCGATCGCCGTGCGGAAATGATCGACACCTACGTCGACTTCGCCGAACAGAAGATCGACGAAGACCCCGCTGCCGCAGAAGCCGCGCTGCGCCGCGCCCGGCGACTCTCCACGGACGAGAAGGTCGACAACCGCGTGCAGAGCCTGCTCTGGTACCTCGAAGGGCAAGACCTGGTCGCTCGCGGCGTCGCCGACCAAGTGCCGTTTCGACGCGCGCTCGAGCTAAACCCCGAGAACAAACGAGCGAAGACCGCGCTCGAGGAGATCCAGCGCGGTGAGCAAAAGCAGAAAAAGAAGGGCGAACACTACCTAGCAGCGGGCGCGATCGGCATCGTGGCGCTGCTGGCGATCGCCGTGATTGCGCTCCGCCGCGGCTCTCCAGAGCCTCGCCTGCCCGAGAAGCCAGAGATCAAGCCGGTTCCAGACGACGAAGCCTCCAGCGCAGAGGGGGCGGACGAAGCCGCAGCCCCAGCAAGCAACGAAGCTCCCGTCTCGGAAGCGCAAGCCTCCGCTTCAGGGGGTGAGGAAGCGCCGGCCACCACCGCTAGCGACTCCGTCGGCCCCGAAGACCCAGCAACGGAGACCAGCGTAGCGCCAGAAGCGCCCGCAGACGCCTTCCCTGAAGCTCGAGCGCCTGCCAGCGACTCGTCAGAAGCACCCTCCCCCCCAACCCCCGTGGCGGCGCCTGAAGCGTCTCCCGCCGTCGCCACATTGCATTTCCCCACGGTTACCGAAGAGCCGCCTGCAGACGAGCCTGAAACCGCAGGCGAAGCCACGCCGAGCGCGGAAGAGCCAGAGAGCGGCGCCGAAGACAGCGCTGCTGTAGAGCCACCGGAACCGCTGCTGCCGCCGCTACCGGGACTCGAAGGCGGGGGCTTGAAGCTACCGCCAATCGACGAGGACTAGCCTAGCGTTAGTCTCAGCGAAGATTGCAGCGAACCCGGAATACCGTAACCTGGCGGAAACCGATGGCGCCTGCACCGACGCCAGGTCAGCGCTGGTCGCTTGACCAACGGTCGCTCTCAGTAGGACTAAAGGGAGATGTCTCCCCGCCTTCCCCTATCTCGTGTGCTCTATGTCGTCCCCCTCGTCGGCATAGCAGCCGTCATTGCGTCCGCTTGTTCCGCCGCCGGGGACACGACGGCCAAGGTTCAAGACAACGGCGGTTCCGGCGCCAACGGTGGCTCGGGCGGCAATGGAACAGCAGCCGTCGGCGGCTCAGGGAATGTCTCGACGGGCGGAACCGGGTTCAACCTCGACGCGGGCGGCGGAGATGGCGGCACGACCCAGGACGCCTCCGCGAGTGACGGCTCCGGGATCACGAATGACGCAACCATTGATGTGGTGTCCGATGCTTGCAGCAATGCGGGCTACTCCCCAGGTCCCTATCCGCGCGTTTGCGCGACCGCGACCGACAACGAGTGCAACGGTGCAACTGATATCAATCCTGCGTTTCCGAACGGAAGTTACGGCAACGGCTTCGACGACGACTGTGACGGCAAGGTTGACGAGGGTTGTCAGTGCGGACCCGGCGTAGGCGCCGGCGAGACGCGAGAGTGCTGGCTCGTGCCAGGTTCGCAGGTAGACCAGGGTGGCAAGCCGCTGGGCTGGTGCGCGTCGAACAGCAAGGGCACTCAGAGCTGTGCGGTGGTTGGATCAGGCGAGATCCCTCGCCGCGAATGGGATGGCGAGTGTCGAGGCGCCCAGCCTCCATTCGGCGACGACATCTGTGCGAACGGCGACTTTGACTGTGATGGCGCCGATCTGAACAGCCAGACCCAAGACTGTAGTTGCGACACAGTCGTCGTGGAGTGTCCGTCCATGCCGGTCGTCACGGCACCTTACCCCGACCCCGCGAACCTGCTCGAGATCAACGGCTACCAATGGATCAGCGGGACGGATCCGCTCAACTCATCCAACTGGTCGTGGACGGTGACTGGCGGCGACTGCGACAACATCTTGCCGCACCCGAGCTTCGCGGTGTTCAACGGATCGAACTCGAACAGCGCGGCGCAGGTCGGTAACGAGCTGGGCGGCCTCGGCCCGAGCGGAAACCAGAAGGGGTACGTCTGGCCGTCTGGCACCGGCATCACGGCAGGGCGTGTGTATCCAGCATTCGCACTCTCCGGTGACTACCTGGTGACCGGTGCGTTCGACCTCGATGGTCAGCACTATGAGTGCACAGTCCGCGTCCAGGTTCGCGCGCCTGGAATCCGCGCGGAAGCATGTTGGACACCGATGCCCAACGACGTCGACCTCCACTTCGCTCGTCTGCAGAACACGTCGAACTGTACGGCGACGGGCCATGGCTGGTTCGATACCTGCCGCGGAGATGAGCGAGCAGACGACTGCTACTACAACAGCAGCTCGGGTTGCCCGGGCTTCGGGAGCAACCCTTCCCCTTGGGGGTACACGCGCTCTGCGACCACAGCATGTCACGGCTGGGGCTCCCGCCGGGGGGCGTTAGCAAGCTGCGATAACCCCCGCCTGGACCGCGACAACATCAGCTGTACGCCCGCCATCAAGAACCCGAACGCGCTGACGTTCTGCGGTCCCGAGAACATCAACCTCGACAACCCGAAGAATGGTGAGCGCTTTGCGGTAGGTCTCCACGCCTACAGCATCAGTGGTCAGGTGCGCTCCCACGTAAACATCTACTGCAACGGCGAGCGTCGCCTATCCCTCGGCTACGACCCGAACACCGGTCAGAACTTCCCAGTCTTCACCAAGAGCGGAGCTGATGATGGCGGCGACTTCTGGGAGGTGGCGACGATCCAGGCTCAGGTTGACGGTGGCGGAACGCTGACCGACTGCCTGATCGACACCGTAGACTCGATTGCACCTAAAGCGAACAAGGACGGCTCAACCGCGGTTTGCGTTGATACAGATCCTCGCAACGGTGGAGGCTCCACTTCCGACCAGTGGCTGTTCACCAGCGGTGGCGGCTACCCAGCGAACGCGAACGCGCTCTGCTGGCACTAGTGGAAAAGGTATGTGGCCGCTCCGCCGTGCGATTGGTCACTGACGTCTGACGGGCGCGAAGCATCACGCGCGCAGGCGGCTAAGCCCGGCGCCGCACAAACGCCAAACGGCCACACTCCTCAGCGGAGGTGGCCGTTGGTTGGCGAGCCTTACGCCTCGCTTCTGCTCACTCTGCGGCGTCGGTCGTCGCGGCGTTGGTCGCCACGGGAGCGTCGCCGCTCACGAACTCGATGATGCTCATCGGTGCGTTGTCGCCGCGGCGGTGACCCACCTTGACGATGCGCGTGTAGCCACCGGGACGGTCCGCAAAGCGCTTCGCCAGGTCGACGAACACCTTCTCGACGAGGTCCACCTTGCGAGCCTCAACTCCGTCTTGGACGGTGCCGAAGCGACGCAGGAAGCGGCCGACTTGCTGCTGAGCAGCCTGACGGCGCGCTTGGTCCGCCTGGCTGAGCTCGGCGGCGGGCGTGTAAGCGATCTTGCCCAGGCGCTTGGCGCGGGTGATCACACGCTCTGCCACGCGACGAAGCTCCTTCGCCTTGGCGTCGGTGGTCTCGATGCGCTCGTGAGCGATCAGGTTGGCGGTCAGTGCCCGCAGCATGGCGCGGCGGTGAGAGGTGTTACGGCCGAACTGGCGACCGGCTTTTCGGTGTCGCATGACTTATTTCCTCGTGGAATCTTGATACGTTCGGCTATCAGCCCTGAGCTTGCTGCATCTTCCAGCGCTCGAGCATCTGAGGCCAGTTGTCGAACTTCATGCCGAGGCTCAGATTCATCGTCGCGAGGATCTCCTTGATCTCCTTCAGAGACTTGCGACCGAAGTTCTTCGTCTTGAGCATGTCCTGCTCGGTGCGCTGAACCAGCTCACCAATCAGAGTGATGTTGGCGTTCTGTAGGCAGTTTGCCGAACGCACGGAGAGCTCCAGCTCATCGACGGAGCGGAAGAGATTCTCGTTGAGAGGCTCCTCGTCCTGCGCGGGCTGGGTGTACTGGGTCTCCTCCGTTTCCTCGAAGTTGATCCAGATCGAGAGCTGCTCCTTGAGGATCTTCGCGGCGAACGCCACCGCGTCGGTGGGCTTCACCGCGCCGTTGGTCCACACCTCGAGGATCAGCTTGTCGTAGTCCGTCTGCTGCCCGACGCGCGCGTTCTGGATGGTGTAGTTCACCTTGCGGATCGGCGAGAACAGCGAGTCGATCGGGATGGTGCCGATGGGCATCGTGGGGGTCTTGTTACGCTCTGCAGAGACGTAGCCACGACCAACGCCAACGGTCAGCTCCATCGCCAAGGGGCCCTTCTTGTCGAGGGTCGCGATGGGATGATCGGGGTTCAGGATACGCAGGCCGTCCACGAGCTGGATGTCGCCAGCGACGACCGGGCCGGGGCCTTCCTTCTCCAGGCGCAGAGTGTACTGCTTGGGAGCCTCAGCCTTGAACACCACCTCTTTGAGATTGAGGACGATGTCCGTTACGTCTTCCACCACGTCGTTGATCGACGTGAACTCGTGCAGGGCACCTTCGATGCGCAGGGCGGTGATCGCAGCGCCTTGCAGCGACGAGATCAGCACGCGGCGAAGGGAGTTGCCGACGGTGATGCCGAAGCCGCGCTCGAGGGGCTCGCAGGTGAACTTGCCGTAGTAGTCCGTGCTGCTCTCGGGATCGATTTGGATCGCCTTCGGACGAATCAGCTCGCGCCAGTTGCGCGCCATCATGGGAGTTACCATTCGCTGTTCCTTTCGCTGCTAGCCTCTGTATCGAGGCGTTCCCTGCGCGACCGTCCCAAGGACCCGTGGAACCCGCTCCGCCGGTGCCCTTCGCGGTCTGCCCGCTGCCCGGTGTTTCGTTGTGGAAACTCCGACCGGGCCATACGACGACGGCGGCAATGTTGCCGCCGAAGTCATCCATCTTGCTTTGAGCCTCAAAGAGGCTCGTTCGACGCCGGAGCTCGCGAGCTCAACGCCGAACCGTGCATCATCAACGTGAGTAGTACTCAACGATGTACTGCTCACGCATCGACGGCTCATTGAGCTCGTCGCGAGCAGGCATCGACTTGAACACGCCTTCGAGCTTCTCGCGATCAACCTCGAGCCAGGTCGGGGTCGGACGAGAGTCGGTGAGCGCGATCGCCGCCTGAATGTAGGCGATCTTCTTGCTCTTCTCGCGAACCTCGATCTTGTCGCCGGGGTTCACGCGGTAGCTGGGGATGTTGACCCGCTTGCCGTTCAGCAGGAGGTGGTTGTGGCGCACCAGCTGACGAGCCTGGCGGCGAGTCGCCGCGAAGCCCATGCGGTGCACGACGTTGTCGAGACGACGCTCGAGCAGCCCGAGCATCTCCTCACCGGTACGGCCACGGAGCGCGCTCGCGGAGGCGTAGTAACCGCGGAACTGCTTCTCCAACACGCCGTAGATGCGACGCACCTTCTGCTTCTCGCGGAGACGCAGGCCGTACTCGCTCATCTTGATGCGACCCTGGCCGTGCTGACCGGGCGGGTAAGGACGGCGCGTCACCGAGCACTTCTCGGAGAAGCAGCGGGCGCCCTTCAGATAGAGCTTCGTGCCGTCGCGACGGCAGAGTTTGCAAACCGGACCAATGTACCGTGCCATGATACTTCCTAAGCCTGAATCAGACGCGCCGACGCTTCGGGGGGCGACAGCCGTTGTGGGGGATGGGGGTGACGTCGCGGATGAGCGTCACGCGGAAGCCCGCGGACTGCAGCGCACGCAGCGCGCTCTCGCGACCAGCGCCTGGGCCGCGCACGAACACGGCCACTGAACGCATCCCGTGCTCCATCGCGCGACGAGCCGCCTCTTCCGCAGCCAGCTGTGCTGACCAGGGGGTGCTCTTGCGTGAACCCTTGAAGCCGCGGGTACCCGCGCTGGCCCAAGAGATGGTGTTTCCGTTCACGTCGGTGATCGTCACCATCGTGTTGTTGAAGGTCGACCGGATGTGGGCAATGCCCGCTCCGACGTTCTTCTTGACGACCTTCTTGCCGCCACGCTTCTTGCTCGTCGCCATCGCTACGCCTGTCTCGTATTATCCAAGTGGAAAACTTATAGAGTCTGTGACTATCGGCGCTTGACGGCGCCGCGCTTCGGGCCCTTGCGGGTACGCGCGTTGGTGTGGGTGCGCTGACCGTTGACCGGCAGGCCCTTGCGGTGACGCAGCCCGCGGTAGCACCCGAGGTCCATCAGGCGCTTGATGCTCTGCTGCACCTCGCGGCGAAGGTCACCCTCCACCTTGTAGTTGTTCTCGATGGTGTCGCGCAGCTGCTTGACTTCGGCGTCTGACAGCTCGTCCACCTTCTTGGTGTTGTCGATGCCAGCGCGCTCGCAGATCTCGCGGGCGGTCCTGGAACCGATTCCGAAGATGTAAGGCAGTGCGAACGCGAGCTGCTTGCGACGGGGGAGATCAACTCCAGCAATACGGGCCATTCCGATATCCTCTTCTCAGCCCTGGCGCTGCTTGTGGCGAGGGTTGGTGCAAAGAACGCGAACCACGCCTGCGCGCTTCACGACCTTGCACTTGTCACAGATTTTCTTAACGCTGGGCCGGACCTTCATGGGGGTACCCTCTTAGAGCTTCTTGATGATGTGACCCCGAGAGGGGTCCTGGCTGGAGACCTTGATCAAGACACGGTCTCCTGAGATGAGTCGAACCATCGAGTGGCGCGATGCCGGGGTGAGCCCAACACGAAGCGTTCTTCCTGAGTCGAGACGCACGCGGAACATTCCGCGGGGTAGTACCTCTTCGACTAGGCCTGCTTCGCCTTGTTGCTTCTCCTCTTGATCTCGATCGTCCTCCTTGAAAGAACTCATCCGGGCGCTCGCCGTTATTTGCCGAGAGCCTCGGTGATGCGGGCTGTGATTTCGTCCAGCTCGCCCACCCCGTCTACTTGCTTCAGCAAGCCGCGCTGCTCGTAGTAGGGAAGCAGTGCCGAGGTGATCGCCTCGTAATCATTGAGGCGCTGAACGACTTTTTCCTCCTGATCGTCTGCTCGATGCTGGAGCTCCGCATCAGGGGGCGGAGGATTGTACTTGAGGTGATAGATCTGTCCAGTCCGAACATCGGTACGGCGCAGGACAGCGCGCTCCACGAGTAGGTCGCGAGGCACCTTGATCTCGAGCACGGTGGTCAGGGGCATGCTCTTTTTCGCGAGCACGGCGTCGAGCGCCTCAGCCTGAGGGACGGTGCGAGGGAAACCGTCGAGCACGAAGCCGTTCTGGGCGTCCGCCTCGTCCAAGCGCTCGTTGACCAGTCCAATGACGACCTCGTCAGGCACGAGCTGCCCGAGGCTCATGAATTTCTCGGCTTCTTTTCCGAGTGCGGTGCCGGCGGCCTTGGCCGCGCGCAGCATGTCGCCCGTCGAGATCTGGGGGATCCCCAGCTTGTCGACCAAGCGCTTGGCCTGAGTTCCTTTGCCGCTCGCAGGCGGCCCCAACAACACGATCCTCATCATCCCCTCCCTACGCCGGGCGCCGCCCACTCAGGCGAGTGGTGCGCGGTCCCGTCAGACCTTCGTAGCTGCGGGTGATGAGGTGAGCCTCGATCTGCTTCGACGTTTCGAGCGCCACACCCACCACGATCAGCAGGCTGGTACCACCGAACTGGAACGGCACCTTGAGCCCCTGAGCAATGAGCGCGGGGACGATGCAGATCGCGGCGACGTATGCGGAGCCCCCAACCGTCAGGCGTGTCAGCACCCGGTCGATGTACTCGGCGGTTTGCTTCCCAGGGCGGATCCCAGGGATGTTCGCTTGCTGCTTCTTGAGATTGTCAGCCACGTCCACGGGCTGGAAAGTGACTGCGGTGTAGAAGAAGCAGAAGAAGATGATGAGTGCGCCGTAAAGGGCGTGGAACACCCAGTCCTGGCGGTTCAGCGCGGAGCTGAAGCGGCTCATACCAGGGATGTTGAACCCGGCGAGGGTCGCTGGGAACGCGAGCAGGCTGGAGGCGAAGATCGGCGGGATCATGCTCGCCATGTTCACCTTCAGCGGTAGATGCGCCTGCTGACCACCGTAGATGCGGCGCCCCACTTGGCGCCTCGCGTACTGGATCGGAATGCGGCGCTGAGCTTGCTCGAAGAACACCACGATGCCGACACAAGCGAGGATGACGGACAGGATGATCGCGATAGTGAGGGGCTGCAGCTGACCGGAGTTGGCTTGCAGGTACTGACCGATTCCGTGGGGAATCCCGCTCACGATGCTCGCGAAGATGATGAGCGAGATGCCGTTCCCGATACCACGCTCCGTGGCCTGCTCGCCGAGCCACATCAAGAGCGCGGTGCCGGTCGTCAGCGTGATGATCGCCGTGAGACGAAACGGCCAACCCGAGTTGGTGACCACGTCGCCGAAGCGGTTGCCACCCAAGCTCTGGTTCTGCAGCCCTTCCAACATGAAGGCGATGCCCAGCGACTGGAAGATGCTGAGAACGATGGTGCCGTAGCGGGTGTACTGCTCGAGCTTGCGTCGACCAGCTTCACCCTCTTTGCGCATCTCCTCGACCTGCTTGGACACCATGCCCAAGAGCTGCACGATGATGCTCGCGGAGATGTACGGCATGATGCCCAGCGCGAACACTGAGAGGTTCGCGAGGGCACCACCGCTGAATAGGTTGAACAGACCAAGCAGACCCTGGCCTCCGGACACCACCTGCTTCATCACTCCGCGATCGACGCCGGGAATGGTGACGAAGACGCCAACGCGGTAGATCGCAAGCACCATCAAGGTGAAAGCGATGCGCCGACGCAGCTCGGGCACCTTGGTGATACTTGCGAATCCGCCGAGTGCAGCCATTAGGGTCCGGGTGTGTAGCAGCTCAAGAAGCGGCTTGCTCGGCGTTGTCGTCGCCTGCGTCGACGAAAACTGCCTTACCGCCAGCCTTCTGAATCTTCTCTACGGCCGAGTTGCTGAAGCGATTGGCCGAGACCGTAAGCGCTTTGGTCAGCTCACCATTCCCGAGGACCTTGATGCGAACATCACGGCCCTGGACCAGACGCGCGGCGCGAAGCGCTGCTTCGTCCACGGTCGAGCCAGCGTCGAAACGCTCGAGATCGCTCAGGTTGACGATGACGGTCTGGATCGGGAACGGCACCCGGAAGCCACGCTTCGGCAGACGACGCTGGATCGGCGTCTGGCCACCTTGGAAGTGAAGCTTACCGAAGTTGCCGCCATGACGAGCCTTCTGGCCCTTCATGCCGCGACCACAGGTCTTGCCTAGGCCAGAGCCGACACCGCGACCGACACGCTTCTCAGAGTGGCGGGCACCGGCCGGGTGGGTGAGACGCGAGAGCACGTCACTCATGACTTCTTCTCCTGAACTTCCACCAGGTGGATGACCTTCTTGATCATCCCGCGGAAGCTGGGCGTGTTGTCGACTTCGACCACGCTATTGATACCGCGCAGCCCAAGGCCCTTGAGGACCAAGCGCTGGGGCTGCGGACGACCGATGGTGCTGGCAGTTTGCCGCACGACCAAGCGAGTCACTGCTGGCCTCCCTCACCGAAGTTGGTGGTGCCGGGAACGATCGAAGAGGACTGCGCCGCCTGCGAAGACATGCGGAGCACGGGGTAGTCCTCGAGCAGTCCGTTGATGTCCATGCCACGAGCGGCAGCGAACGCCTCGGGCGCACGCAGTGCCTGAAGGGCAGCGATGGTCGCGTGAACGACGTTCTGCTTGTTGTTCGAGCCGAGGCACTTGGTCAGGATGTCCTGAATGCCTGCGGACTCGACCACCGCGCGAACCGGGCCACCCGCAATAACGCCGGTACCTGGAGCGGCTGGACGAAGCAGCACGCGACCGGCACCGAACTCGCCGATCACCTCGTGGGGGACCGTGGCGCCGATCATCGGCACCTTGAACATGTTCTTGCGCGCCTTGTCGTTGCCCTTGCGAATCGCCTCAGGGACCTCGCCGGCCTTACCAAGACCAACGCCGACATGACCGGCTTCATCACCCACCACGACCAGCGCGGAGAAGCTGAAGCGGCGACCGCCCTTCACCACCTTCGCGACGCGGTTGATGTGGATAACGCGCTCCTTGAGGCGCTCCTCGTCGACTAGGTTGTCGAATGCCATCGTAAGCTCCTACTGCCTCAGAACTGGAGGCCAGCCTCTCGGGCAGCCTCAGCCAGCGCCTTGACGCGCCCGTGGTAGAGGTAGCCGTTCCGATCGAAGACCACCTTGTTGATGTTCTTTTCCAGGCAGATTTGCCCGATGAGCGCGCCCACCTTCTTCGCTGCCGCGGTCTTGTCGTCCTCGCCAAGCGTGGTCTTCAAGTCGCGTGACAGCGTGGAAGCTGCTGCGAGCGTACGCCCTTCGATGTCGTCTACCACCTGCGCGTAGATGTGCTTGGCGCTGCGGAAGACGCTGAGACGGGGCCGATCTGAGGTCCCGCTGATCTTGCTCCGGGTGCGGAGCTTGCGACGCTCCCTGCCCTCTAGCCTTTTTGCTGTCATGACGGCTGGTTCCTTACTTCTTACCGGCCTTGCCCGCCTTGCGACGGATCTGCTCACCGCGGTAGCGGATCCCCTTGCCGCCGTACGGCTCCGGGGGACGGACGTTGCGCACGGTGGCGGCAAACTGACCAATGACTTCCTTGTTCGCGCACTCGAGCACGACCGCGGCACCCTTGGATTCCGCCGGGATGGTCGCGCTGAGTCCCTCAGGGAGCTCGAAAGCCACCGGGTGGCTCAAGCCGACCGAGAGGTGCAGCATGCGGCCCTTGAGTTCCGCGCGGTAACCGGTACCGACCAGCTCCAGGGTCTTGGTGTAGCCGTTGGCCGCACCTTGAACCATGCTCGCGAGGAGCGCGCGGGTCAGGCCTTGGAGACGAGCTCCGTCGCGACCCGGTGCACTGCTCGTGACCTTGAGATCATCGCCTTCGCGAGTGATCTCGGTGCCCTGCGGCACGGCACGGCTCAACTTGCCCTTGGGCCCTTGCACGTCCACTTGCTGGTCCTTGAGCGTCACAGTGACGCCCTTCGGAACGGCAACCGGGCGCTTGCCCACGCGGGACAGCTTCGGTTGAGTTGAAGTTGCCTCGGCCATTTTCAGTACACCTCGCACAGGAGCTCGCCACCAACCTTGCGGCTGCGAGCCTCGCGATCCGTCATCAAGCCGTGAGACGTGCTGAGGATGGACATCCCCAGTCCGCTCATGACGCGCGGGATCTCGTTGTGCCCCACGTACACCCGGCGACCGGGCCGAGACACACGACGTAGCTTACGGAAAGCCGGCGTGCGATCACGGTCGTACTTGAGGGCTAAGATGATTGAGGGCTTGCCCAGCACCTCTTCGGTACGCACGTCGGCGATGTAGCCTTCACGCTTGAGGATCTCGGCGATGCTCTTCTTCATCTTGGAGAGGGGCATGCGCGTCGTCTCGTGATGCGCGAGGGCAGCATTGCGAATGCGTGCCAGCATATCTGCGATGGGATCCGAAACCATTTCGTTCCGCTCCTTACCAGCTTGCCTTGGTTACGCCCGGCAGCTCCCCACGGAGCGCCATCTGCCGAAAGCAGATTCGGCAAAGGTTGAAGTCTCTGTAGACCGCCTTGGACCGTCCACACACGCGGCAACGATTGACGAACCGCACCTTGAACTTTGGTTCGCGGTTCAACTTTGCCCACTGACTAGCGCGTGCCATTTAATGCTCCTGAGGCCTTACTTCCGGAAAGGCATGCCGAACAGGTCGAGGAGTTCCTTGCACTCCTCGTTCGTGTTCGCACTCGTCACGAAGGTGACGTTCATGCCCTTAACAGAGTCCACTTTGTCGAAATCAATCTCAGGGAAAATGATCTGCTCCTTGAGACCGAGCGTGTAGTTGCCGGCGCCGTCGAAGGCGCGCGGGCTGGTGCCGCGGAAGTCGCGAACGCGGGGGAGCGCCAAACTCATCAGGCGGTCCATGAACTCCCACATCCGCTCTTTCCGCAGGGTAACCTTGACGCCAATCGGCATGCCTTCGCGGAGCTTGAATCCGGCGATGGACTTCTTGGCGCGGGTCACGACGGGCTGCTGCCCGGTGATCTTGCGAACCTCTTCCACTGCGGAGTCGATCACCTTGGGGTTACCGACTGCCGCACCCAGGCCCATGTTCACCACGATCTTCTCGAGGCGGGGAACCTGATGGATGTTCTTGTACTCGAAGCGCTTCATCAACGCGGGTACGACTTCCTTGTCGTACTTGGTCCGCAGGCGCGCCGCTGTCGCTTGCTCGCTCATGACTTGACTGGCTCCGCAATCTCTTTGCCGCTCTTCACCGCAACGCGAACCTTCTTGCCTTCTTGAGCCACGGAGCGGACGCGCGTTGGCTTGTCGCTCTCGGGGTCAATCAGCATCACGTTGCTGGAGTGAATTGGCGCCTCGACTTCGAGGATGCCGCCGGGCTGGTTGGGGGTGGCCTTCATGTGGCGCTTGATGAGGTTCACTCCCTCGATCACCACACGATCACCGCGCAGCTGCTTGATGCGACCGCGACGTCCCTTGTTGTTTCCGCTGGTGACGATCACGTCGTCACCGACTCTGAGCCGCTGCATCACAGCACCTCCGGAGCGAGGGAGATGATTTTCATGAAGCGCTTGTGACGGAGCTCACGAGCAACCGGTCCGAAGATACGGGTGCCAACAGGCTCCTTCTGCGCGTTGATTAGAACGGCGCTGTTGCCGTCGAATTTGATGTAGCTGCCGTCGGGACGACGGTGCTCGCGTGCGGTGCGAACGACGACCGCCTTTGCGCGATCACCCTTCTTCACCTTGCTGCCGGGCATGGCTTCCTTGATGGAGACCACGATGATGTCGCCCACCTTGGCATAGCGACGACCGGAGCCGCCGAGTACCTTGATGCACTGGACGCGCTTGGCGCCAGAGTTGTCGGCGACGTCGAGAATGCTGAGTGCCTGAATCACGTTACGCCTCCTACTCCTGAACGGGGCGCTCGATCAGCTTGCTCACCTTCCAGCGCTTCTCCTTGGAGAGCGGGCGGTGCTCAGTGATCTCGACGCGATCGCCGGTCTTGAACTCGTTGTTCTCGTCGTGGGCCTTGTACTTTTTCCGTACGCGAACGTACTTCTTGTACATCGGGTGCATCTTGAAACGGGTCACCTCGACAACGACGGTCTTGTTCATCTTGTCGCTGGTGACGCGACCGATCAGGCTGCGCCGAAAGCCGCGGTTCGGGTCGTGCTGGTGTGCAGCTGAGTTTTCTGCGTTCACGAGGCTGCTCCTTCACCCGCCGCCGCACGCTCGCTGAGGATCAGCTCGATGCGGGCAATGTCCTTGCGGGTCTTCGAAATCAGACTCGTGTCGTCGAGCTGACTGGTGTGGTTCTTCATGCGGTAGCCGAAGCCGTCCTTCTTGAGCTGAGCTTTCAGCTCGAGGAGGTCTTCGGTTGACCGCTCTCTCAGATCCTTGGCCTTCATCACAGCACCCCACGAGCGAGGAAACGGCACGCGACCGGCAGCTTGGAGGCTGCACGTTCGAACGCCACGCGAGCCATGTCTTCCGGCACGCCGCTGATCTCGAACAGCACGCGGCCCGGCTTCACCGGAGCGACCCAGTGATCGACGGAACCCTTACCGGAGCCCATGCGGACTTCGAGGGGCTTCTTCGTGACGGGCTTGTCAGGGAAGACGCGGATGAAGAGCTTGCCTTGGCGCTTCACGTGACGGGTGATCGCCATACGGCCAGCCTCGATCTGACGCGCGGTCAGGTAGGCGGCGCCTACTGCTTGCAGCCCGAAGTCGCCGAAGGACACGTCACTGCCCTTCCACGCGGTACCGCGGTTGCGGCCCTTCTGCTGCTTGCGAAACTTGGTGCGCTTCGGAGAAAGCACGTCTACCTCACTGGGGGATGCGGCGAGCCTTGCGCTGAAGCACTTCGCCCTTGAAGATCCAGACCTTGACGCCCACGATGCCGGCAGTGGTCTTGGCCTGAGCCAAGCCGAAGTCGACATCCGCGCGCAGCGTGTGCAGGGGCACGCGGCCCTCGCGGTAAGTTTCGATACGCCCCATGTCCGCGCCGCCGAGACGGCCAGCACAGCGGATGCGCACGCCCTTGGCGCCGAACTTCATCGCGGTGCTCAGGGCCTTCTTCATTGCCCGGCGGAAAGCGATGCGGCGCTCGAGCTGGGTCGCGATGTTCTCTGCGACGAGCTGGGCGTTCGTCTCCATCTTGCGCACCTCTTGCACGTCGATGAAGACCTCGTTCTCGGTGAAAGCCTGAACACCTGGGAACTTCGTCTCGCCCTTTTGAGCCGAGTCGAGGTTGCCGCTCTTCAGGATCTCGATGCCCTTGCCACCCTTGCCGATCACCATTCCAGGGCGAGCGGTATAGACGATGACCTTGGCCTTGTTGGCAGCGCGCTCGATCTCAACGGACGCCACGTTGGCGTTGTAGAGGTAGTCCTTGACGGCGCGCTTGATGCGCACGTCCTCATGGAGCCACTGCTTGTAGTTCTTGTCCTCGTACCACTTGCTCGTCCACGTCTTGATGACGCCTAGACGAAAGCCGTACGGATGCGTTTTTTGTCCCATAACGCTTCGTTGCTCTCTGGTTCAGGCCAGTTTCGGTCAGCGCGCGTCGAGTTCGACGTGGATGTGGCTGACGCCCTTTTCAACGCGGGTTGCACGACCCATCGCACGTGGACGCCAACGGCGCATGTGCTGGGTTGGCCCCTTATCGACGGTCACCTTGCTGATGAACAGCGAGTCGGCGTCGACGCTTGGATCGCTCACGCGCGCGTTCGCAACGGCGCTGGCAATCAGTTTCTTTACGATCGGCGCGGCGGCCTTCGGGGTGAACTCCAGCATCTGGAGTGCCTCGGCTGCGTCTCGCCCGCGGACGAGGTTAGCGATGATCCGCGCTTTACGCGGACTGATACGCTGAAATCTCGCTGTAGCTTCACTGATCATCTCGACAGTTTCCTCTGAGAGACACGTCGACCCTGGGTACCGGCGAACCGGTGCCCCAACATGACAGCCAGGTCCCGGTTGCACGCTGGGGGCCCGAGGGCCACTTGCGCGCCGCCGAAGGGCGGCTGTTGGAGGCGGTCCAACCACAATTGGCGGGGCCTCCGAAAAGGGGTCGCCTTACTAGCAAACAGACCCCGACCGTGCAAGCGCGATGATTCGTTTTGATTACAACGACTTCCCGAACAGCTGTTCAGGTCGCGCTTCCGCTGTCGCCGCGGGGAAACTCGATGACCTGGCGGCTCGAGGATCCTTCGCTGCGCTACCGGACAGCTCGAAGGGAGCTGGCCCGGTCAGAAGAATGGCGGGCGCATCTGCCTCCATCCGGTCAGGGGATCAAGATCTTTCGCGGCTATTTTTCCGCGCTTAGCCGCGATCGATGGATTGCACGGCGTTTGGTTGGGTCCGTGCTCAATCGAGGCGCCTCGTTGGGGCCGCTTCTCCTGGGTTTGGGGGTGAGGTGCAGCCCGCGCGCGCAGGCAAGCGCGCGCTGCACCGCCACCCAACTCGCGGACTCAGCGAGAGACGTGAGACGGACGCACCCGGTTCCATTTGCATCACTGGCTTGGCCACTTGGAGGGAATGCGATGAAGGTACGCTCGTATCACTTCGTCAGACGTGCGGTCTGGCCGCGCCGAGAGTGACTTGCGAGGCACGCAGGTTGCTTAACACCGCAGAGCGGGCCCAGCGCCCACCAACTCTAGGCCAAAGCCACTAGCTTGGGAGAATCAGCATGAAGCACGGTATTTTCGCTTGGTCCGCAGTCGCCCTGATCGCCTCGTCCGCACTCGTGGGGTGCGTCGTCGAGGAGGACAAGAACGTCGACAACACTGACGGTGGTGTCGCGGGTAAGGGGTCTGGAGGCAACGGCGCCACGGGCGGAACCGCAGGAACTGGTGGAAGCAGCACTGCGGGAACAGGCGGCGCGACAGGGGGGACCGGCGCAACTGGCGGCTCGGCTGGTGCGACCGGTGGCACTGGCGGGACCACGGGCGGCGCTGGCGGGACCACGGGCGGCACTGGCGGCACCGGTGGCGCGGCGTGCCTGGACGACACCGCAACGACAACACCCGACTGCGCGAACCTGCCTTACGCCTCGACCCAGTGCGACGACAACGGCAGCACGGTCGCCGCCTACGGGAACATCGTCTGCGCGTACACCAAGCTCTACGGCCGTCCCGGTGTGTTTGAGTCTGTCTACAACTGCTTGAATGCCATTGGCGGGGATGCCTGCAGTGTGAGCCACGACGCAGCCGCAGACTCTTGCTACGCCACCGCGTTTGGCAACGCGTGCACACTGGAGCTTCCCCAAGCGACCTGCGCGGACTACGAGGCGGCGTGCCCAGGTCTGCAGAGTACCTGCGACGCGCTGATCAGTGGCTACACGCTGGACGCCCAGGAGAAGATCGCGCAGTGCTTCAACGCGGGCACTGGGGAGTGCACCAAGGACTTCAACGATTGTCTGGCGGAGCCCGTCAGCGGGAACTGATCGGGCCCTGCCCCAACGTGAGGCGCCCCTGAGTCGGGCGCCTCGCGGCGTTTTGTAGGCTGGGTTCGCAGCGGACCTCTCCCCCAAAAATCCAAGTCCTATTGACCCTCGTTCGATAGCGACCCAGACTCCCGGAGCGAGGGCTCACCTCGCCAACCGGCGCGCGCCACCACGCCGCGCACCAGAGCAGGGAAACGGGGTCCGTATGAAGCAGTTCAAAGGCAGAGTCGCGGTTGTTACTGGAGCAGCGAGCGGAATCGGGCGCGCTACCGCGCTGGAGCTCGCAGCTGCAGGCTGCCACCTGGCTCTCGCTGACCTGAACGAAGCTGGCCTCGAATCCGCAAGGAAACAAGCCGAGGCCCTCGGTGTCCGCGTGACGACCCACCGAGTGAACGTCGCTGACCTGAAAGCGATGGAGCGCTTCGTAGACGAGGTCGTGGCGGCGCACGGGGGAGTGAACATCCTGATCAACAATGCGGGGGTTGCGGCGACCTCTGCCTTCGAAGAGCAGAGCCTGAGCGACTACGAGTGGCTGGTCGGGATCAATTTCTGGGGAGTCGTGTACGGCTGCAAGCTGTTCCTCCCCCACCTCAAGCGCGCAGACGAAGCCCACATCGTGAACATCTCGAGCATGTTTGGCCTGACAGGGATCCCAACTCAGACCGCATATTGCGCGACCAAGTTCGCGGTGCGCGGGTTCACCGAGTCGCTGTGGGTAGAACTCAGTCCGCTCGGGATTGGCGTCACCTCGGTGCATCCAGGAATGATCGCGACGAACATCGTGCGTTCAGGGCGCATGAGCGCTGGAGAGGAGTACCAGCGCGCAAAGGTGGTCGAGCGCTTCGAGAGCCAGGGTATGCCGCCGTCTCGCGCGGCGAAGTACATCGTCAAGGCCATCCGCCACGGACGTCAGCGGCAGATGATTGGGCTCGAGGCGCACCTCACCGACTGGCTGCGCCGCGCAGCACCGGCGCTGAGCATGCATCTCGTGAAGGCAATCTATCGCCTGGGCTATCGCAAGAGTAGCGCGGAGAGCCGCCCGGAGGCGATTGGGGTCGAGCCGGAGACGACGACCGAAGCGCTCAACTGAGGCACAGGGCGCAGCACCGCCCTCGCAGCACGCGCAGCACGGCCAAAAGGGAAACGCCAAAGCGTTGCCACGCGGTCCCACAAGCACCTACCTCCGGCGGCTGAAACAACTCGGGCGCCGGGGTGGAGTACCGGCAGGGTGCACTTTGAGCTATCCTCAGCGCATGTCGAAGCTGCTCGTCGGTGCGCTGGTGTCCTCGATTTCATTCCTAGCCGCCGGCTGCAGCAGTGACACGGGAGATGACTCAGGCAAAGTTGGGCTCCCCGGAAGTCCCAGTACGGAAACGACATCGGTGTGCGCCTGGGAGGCGACGCCGGGAGCGCCCGTCCTGACGCTGAGCGGAACGACGCCACTAGCGGAGGGTGAGGTCGCCGTGGTGTTCCGGAGCGGCTTCAGTTTGCAGCCACAGAACTCCGGCTGCGAAGAGGACGTGCCGTTCGTCGGGGCGCGCACCCCTATCATCCCCGCCGCCGGCGGCGGTGGCACGTTCACGCTCCACGTGCCGGCGCCACCGCCAGGGACGTTCGAGGTCGCCGAGCTGTGGGGCGATGAGTATGACAAAGGCGGCCCCAGGGTCGTGCCGACCAGCATCGTGGCGCTCTATCCCGGAGTGGGCGAAATGCTCGACTACCAGCGCATCGAGTCGCAAGTCGCGTACATCGCGCCGAAGGTCCTGGTGTACGCCGAGGATGAAGTCACAGCGAACCAGAACTGGTTTGCACGCTACCTGTACGGACCAGTTTCCGTGGGGTATCACTTGTACGACGCGACGCTGGAGTTCGATCCGCTAACCTACTGTGGGAGTTCGCAGTGCCTGTGCTGGTATGGCGACACCGGCTACGGCTACTGCGGCCCCGAAGTTCGCACGCCAACCTCCGCTAACCAGCCGCTTGCTGTGGATCGTGCGGTCGACGGACTTCCCCTGTTCTGATGCGCTCTGCGCCGATGCGCTCGCGGGCTTGATTTTCGGCGTCGTTTGGGCGCAACTCTCGCCGCCATGGCGATGCCCGACGATTTCGAGGTCGAGAGTCTCTACACCCCCGATCAGTGGTACGTGGATGATGTGCTCGAGGTGACGAAGGAACGCGTCCGCGCGATCACGGACACGTCGAAGATGGGCGCCGTGGTCGCCGCCCAGAAGCCGTGGCCGGGCCAGCCAAAGCACGTGCCGGGAATTCTGATGATTCAGATCACCGGTACGCTCGGCAACATCCACGCGGTGTACGGGCTCGGACTGAAGATGACCGAAGGCTGGGTCGGCTTCGGCACTCACATCCATGAGGCCAGTTTTCGTAACCTCGGGGAAATCGGGCCGCCCATCGAGCTCGAGCTGGTCGCGGACAAAGTGAAGACGCTGCGCGGCCAGACGTTTGGTCGCTACAGCTTCCGCTTCGAGCAGGCTGGCAAGCTGCTCTACACCTCGAAGCAGACGGCGGTCTGGACGCGCAACGTGCCGAGCCCACCGGCGGGCTAGAGCAGTAGCTCGGAGACGAGCCCAGCGTTCCTCACCCCCCTTTTCCAACAAACGAAAAAAGCCTCCAGTCTCCTGGAGGCTTTTTTCTTTGCGGATATCAAGCAGAGGAGCTCAGCGGCCCTTCTTCTTCTTGTCACCGGCGTGGCCGTTGAAGGTACGCGTCGGCGCAAACTCGCCGAACTTGTGACCCACCATGTTCTCGGTGACGAACACCGGAACGAACTTACGGCCGTTGTGGACGGCAAAGGTCAGGCCCACCGCTTCGGGGTAAATGGTCGAGCGGCGTGACCAGGTCTTGATCACTTTCTTGGAGTTGGCCTCGACCGCCTCCACGATCTTCCTCATCAGGTGCCCGTCGATGAACGGGCCCTTCTTTACGCTACGGGGCATTACTTCTGCTTCCTGCCTTTGACGATCATCACGTCGGTCCGCTTGTTCTTGCGAGTCTTGAGGCCCTTAGCAAGCTGGCCCCAGGGCGAACAGGGGTGACGACCACCGCTGGTGCGGCCTTCACCACCACCCATCGGGTGATCGACGGGGTTCATCGTAACGCCGCGGTTGTGAGGACGACGCCCGAGCCAACGCGCGCGCCCGGCCTTGCCGAGGTTGACGTGCTGGTGCTCGGAGTTCGACACCGTGCCCACCGTGGCGCGGCACTCGAGGTGAACGCGACGCACCTCGCCAGAGGGCAGCTTCACTTGAGCGTACTCGCCGTCCTTCGCCATCAACTGAGCGGCGACACCGGCGGAGCGGACCAGCTGTCCACCCTTGCCCTTGCGGAGCTCGAGGTTGTGGATCGCGGTGCCGACGGGGATGTCCCGCAGACGCAGCGAGTTGCCGGGACGGATGTCCGCGTTGCGGCTGGAGATGACGGTGTCACCCTGCTTCAGCCCGTCGGGGCACAGGATGTACGCCTTCTCTCCGTCCGCGTAGTGAAGGAGCGCAATGCGAGCGGTGCGGTTGGGATCGTACTCGATGTGAGCCACGACCGCGGGCACGCCCACCTTGCGGCGCTTGAAGTCGATGATGCGGTAACGCTGCTTGTGCCCACCCCCACGGAAACGCGAAGTAACGCGCCCGTAGTTGTTGCGGCCACCAGTGTTCGAGCCGGGAGCCAGCAGGCTGCGCTCGGGCTCGTCACGGGTGACGTCGGCAAAGTCGCTCACCGTGTAGAAGCGACGGCCAGGGGACGTCGGCTTGCTCTTACGGATTCCCATCGGTCTATTCCTCGTCCTGGTCGGCGGTTTCCGACTCGTCGAAGAACTGGATGTCGTGACCTTCACGCAGGGTGACGATCGCCTTCTTCCAGTTCCGGCGCTTCGCGGTGCGACGACCCATGCGCTTGACCTTGCCACGCTGGATCAGGGTGTTGACGTCTTTGACTTCGACGTCGAACAGCGCCTCGACGGCCTTCTTGATTTCAATCTTGTTCGCACCCAAGGCCACCTCGAAGACAACCTTGTTGTCCTCCTTGAGGCGAGCGGCCTTCTCGGTCAGAGCGATGGGGCGCTTGATGATGTGCTCAGGGGCCAGGTTCATGACTTGCTCCCAATGCAACGGGCCTCGAGTGCCTTGGCCGCGTCCTTAGACACCACCAGGGTGTCGTGCCGCAGCAGGTCGTACACGTTCACGCCCTCGGGGGGCAGGAACTGGTTCGACTCCATGTTGCGGATCGACAGCTGGAGGTTGGTGTTGCCCTTGTCGTCGACGATCAGCGTCTTGGTCGGGGCCTTGAGTGCATCCAGCACGCCAGCGAGAGCCTTGGTCTTGATCTCGTCGAGCTTCATCTCGTCGACGATGACCAAGCGGCCTTCCTTGGCGATCAGGCTGAGAGCGCTCTTCAGCGCGCTCGCGCGAACGCGACGCGGCGGGCGATGGCTCCAGTCCTGGGGACGCGGCGGGTGAGCGCGACCACCACCAACGAAGGTGGGGCCACTGATCTGACCGTGACGAGCACGACCAGTGCCCTTTTGCTTGTAAGCCTTCTTCTTTGAAGCGCTCACAGCGGAGCGCTCCTTTGCCGCATGCGTGCCGGCACGGCGAGAGGCCAACTGCGACACGACGACTTCGTGCAACAGGTGCTCCTTCACGTCGGCTGCGAACACTTCGTCCGCTAGCTCGAGCTCGCCAACCTTCTCACGCTTGAGGTTAAAGACGTCTACCTTCATGGCGTCCTCAGCCTTTGATCTCGACGTTCACGCCTGCCGAAAGATCGAGCTTCATTAGGGCGTCAACGGTTTGGGGGGTCGGATCGAGGATGTCGATCAGACGCTTGTGAGTCCGGATCTCGAACTGCTCGCGGGACTTCTTGTCCACGTGCGGTCCGCGAAGGACGGTGTAGCGACGGATGGCCGTCGGGAGCGGGATGGGGCCAGCCACGCGCGCGCCGGTGCGGCGAGCGGTGTCGACGATGTCCGTGGTGGACTTGTCCAGCAGCTGGTGGTCGAACGCCTTCAGGCGGATTCGGATCTTGTTGTCAGCCATGATTACTCGACGATCTTCGTGACGACACCTGCGCCGACGGTGCGGCCGCCTTCGCGAATGGCGAAGCGCATCTGCTCCTCCAACGCAACGGGCGCAATCAGCTCGATGTCCATCGTGATGTTGTCCCCCGGCATGACCATCTTCACGCCATCGGGCAGCTTCACCGCGCCAGTCACGTCCGTCGTGCGGATGTAGAACTGCGGGCGGTAGTTCGTGAAGAACGGGGTGTGACGACCGCCCTCTTCCTTCTTCAACACGTACACCTCACCAATGAACTTGGTGTGGGGCGTGATGGAGCCCGGCTTGGCCAGAACCTGGCCGCGCTCGATCTCGTCCTTGTCGATGCCGCGGAGCAAGCAGCCGACGTTGTCGCCAGCTTGACCCTGATCCATCGACTTGCGGAACATCTCAACGCCGGTGACCACCGTCTTGCGGGTGTCCGAGAAGCCGATGATCTCGACCTCTTCGTTCACCTTGATGACGCCGCGCTCGATACGACCAGTCGCCACTGTGCCGCGGCCCTTGATCGAGAACACGTCTTCGATCGCCATCAGGAACGGCTTGTCGATCTCCCGCACCGGCTCCGGGATGTTGTCATCCAGCGCCTGAACGAGCTCCGTGATCGTGTCGACCCACTTCGCCTCGCCCTGCAGCGCGGGAAGAGCAGCGCCCTTCACCACCGCGGCGTCGTCGCCCGGGAACTGGTACTTGCTGAGCAGCTCGCGGACTTCCATCTCCACCAGCTCCAGCATCTCCTCGTCCTCGACCGCATCGCACTTGTTCAAGAACACGACGATGTGGTTCAGACCTACCTGACGCGCCAACAGCACGTGCTCGCGAGTCTGCGGCATCACGCTGTCCACCGCGCTCACCACCA
>JBFXBK010000052.1:0-33294 GCA_050183255.1 Polyangiaceae bacterium
GAAGTGCGACGGGAGCTCGGCGTCAGCGAGCCGCCTCGCTACCAAACGGTGCGCAGCAACGAAATCGATCTGACTACAGGCACGCGCCGTGCCAGGGCTGACGCCCTGGCGCAGGCTGCCGAGTAGCGTCTCAGAACTTGACGGCGACGACCTGAGTTTGCCCGGCGCCAACCTTCACCCCTCGGGTCTTGCGCCCAGTGGGGGAAATGAACACCACACTGTGGTTCCCCGGGGATACTTTCACGATCTTCGGGGTGCTGCCCAACGGGCGACCATCCACGACCACGTTCGCGATCGGAATGGATGAGATTCGTAGGGTGGCGTTGCCCGTCGGAGCAGCCGGTTTGCCGGTGCCGGGCAAGCCGCCACTCACCGGCTTCGGCGCAGCAGCGCTCTTCGGCGCGGCGCTCGGCTTCTCGTCTGCGGTCGACTTCGCCTCGTCGGCAGGCGACTCGGAGTTCTTCTCGTCCGCCTTCGCGAGCTCTTCTGGCTTGGCCGACTCGTCTGCTGGCTTCTCCGCCTTCGCGGCGACCGATTCTGCGTCAGGCACCATGTCGACGCGAAGCACCGCCTCCTCACCCGCAACGACGCTCACGGCGAGATCCGTGGTGGCCTTGAAGCCCGGCGCCGACACGCGAACGAAGTGGGGACCCGGGTCCAGATCCTTCACGCGACACGGCGAGGTCTCGCAGCGGTTCTGGCCGTCGATCAGCACCTTCGGCATCGCCACCGCGGATTGACCGGGGCCGGCAACAGTGACGATCAGCTCACCCTCACCCCCACCCGCGAGACCGGTTTGCGGGACCAAGAACAGCAGACCGACAACGGCCGCGAGTCCAAGCACGCCAGCGGCGATCCATCCGCCCACGCTGCGCTGACGCATCGGCGGCAGCGTGATCTGCTCCGCAGCCACCGGAGCCAAGCTCGTCTGCTGGGGTGGCGGCTGAGAGTGGTGATCCTGAACTTGGAAGGAGGGGGCGCGGGGCGCGAGCGGCACCGGGGGCAGATCGCTCTGCGCCGCGACGTCCGCCGGAGGATAGTGAACAGCCGCTGCATCGACCACGCGCGTCGGTGCGTCGTCTGCCTCGTCATAGTCGTCGAGAGGCATGATGGGCTGAAGCGCCGGCGCTGCTTCCACCGTCGCGGCCAGCGGCGGTCGTGCCCCAGGGCCCACCGGGCCGAGCCCGAGCTGGGTCTTCATACCCGCGCGAGGGGCGGCGGGCGGCGGTGGTAGCGCGGCCGACTGCGTCGTCCCTGGCGACTTTGCAACCGGCGGCGCGGGCAGGTTCGGGAGCAAGAGCGTGCCCTTACCTGGGGGAACCGGCGCTGGCCGCTCGAGGGTTGGCGCCTCGAACTCAGTAGTCGGAACTTCCCGGGTGGGCGCGTCCCAAACGCCGAAGTCATCCTCAGCCTCACGAGCCTGGGCTGTTTCCTCGAGGAACTCCTTCGCGGCCTCGTCGATCTGAGCACGCGTCTCCGGGCCGGGACCCGAAGTGACCGAGGGCCCGGACATCATCGGCGCAGAAGGCGCGGAGGCTTGAGGCGCAGACGCCGGGGTCGCTGCGATGGGCGCGGTGGGAACAGGCGCAGTGAGAACAGGCAAAGTGGGAACAGGAGCAGAGGGCACTGCCACGGGAGCAGACGCCGCCATGGGCTGGGTCGGAGCCGCGGTGGGCTGCGTCGGAGCGGCGCCTGGCGCCGATGGGTCAGGCGCCGATGGGTCACTCGCGGATGGGGCGATAGGGCTCTCCAGGAACGGGTTTCCAGACGGAACCGGTCCCATGACCTGAGCAGGCGAGCTCGGCGGCTCGACGGCGGGCGCACTCGCTGCGGGGCTGCTCACCGCGTCGACCTCGACCGCGATATCGAGCTCCTGGGCGCGCCGACTGGGCGGCGGGGGAGCGCTCTTCGGTAGCTGTGCGCCGCGCATGCTGGGCGGAGGCGGCGCTGCGCTGCGCTTGCTCGCTGGCGGTGCTGAGGCCGCCCGTTGGCTTGGCGGCGGCGGCGTGCTGCGGGTGACGGGACCCGTGCGAATCGACGGCGGCGGTGCGGGCGCGCCAGCTTCACCGGGGCGCGGCGGACGCGGCGGACGCTTGGAAACGGGACCACCAGTCGCAGTGAACTTCCCGCTCGGCGGCGCAGGCGGTGGACCCTTTAGCTTCGGTGCGCTGCCGAGCAGCATCTGCGCCGCGTCAGCGTTGGAAACCTTCGACGCGCCAGGACTTGACTCCCGCGGCTTGAGATTTGAAAACAGTTCATCGTTAGACGCAGAGTCGAGATCGCTCATCGTTCGATCCATTCCACCGAGGGCCGAGGGGTACGACTCGCGCGAGAGCTCGAGTGGCTCGATGCGTCGCGCGACTGCTCCAGGCTCGAGTGTGGCAACTTCAGCTTCGAGGGAGCGTGACACCCAAGGTCTTACAGAATCCCCCACCGACGACCAGTGGGTAATCGCCATGAAAAGCCGGGTTTTTAGCCACGCGGCAAGGTTGCAACGCCAAACAGACGTTTTTCGGTTGATGGTCCAAAGGGCGAGAAGGCCGGAGCCAGTCACGGCGGCGTGGGGTGAATCGTACGCAGCGTGCGTCTGCAAACGCCTCACGGCCGCAAAGTTCAAGCCGCGAAACGGACGTGATATCCAAGCACGCGTGACCCGAAATCTTTACGTTTCAACCACTCACGATCTGCGGCCCAAGCCAACACCTGCACGTTTGCTGCGTGTTGGCGCGATGGTGCTCGCCGGCAGCTTGCTGCTGCTGGGCTGCAGCAAGGAGCAGAAGGGCTCCACGCTCCCCAGCTCGGCGAACCAGCCGCGCTATGCCCTGGATCAGCCGACGAAGCTGCATGAGGCCCAGAACCTGCTGGACGAGCGCGAGCGAGCCTCACGTGAGGCGTTCGGCAAGTTCTCCGAGTACCCCGGCAAGCTAAAGCCAGAGAATCACGCGAAGGCGAAGGAGATCCTCCAAGTCGCAGCGGAAGAAGGCAAGAGCGCGGACTACGCCAAGGCCGCGTACGAAACCGAGCTGATCGCCAAGTATTTCGATGAGGAAAAACAGAGCTTCCAGCAGAAGGTCGGAGGCGCCGCTCAGTACACGGCAAAGCAAGCCGGCTGCAAAGCGGACGTCGCCTCGGCCACCGTGCACGCTCTGAACAAACACGTCGAGAAGTCTCTCGAAGAGCGCCTGGACCGGCACAGCGAGGCGCAGCGCATCATCGAGGAGAACGAGAAAGCGCTGAAAGAGGATCACGACACGCTCAAGGAACAGGCACGCGAGCTGAGCCGCACGAGCTACCTCGTGTACGTCGCTGCACCCATGGCGAAGGCCGACATCGAAGCCAAGCTCGCCGAGGCGGATCAGGTCGCGAGCACCCTCGACGAGAGCGAGAAAGCCTACACCAAGCGCTCCGAAGACACTTCCCTGGACGAATCCGAGCGGAAACTAGCTACGGAGCGCGCGATCGAAGCTCGCGAGGCCAAGCGCCAGCTCGAAACGCAGAAGCAAGCCGCCACGGAGAAGCTCAAGACCGTGGACGAGCGCCTGAAGAAGCTCAGCGAAGAGTACGAGCAGGCGCTGCAGCAGCTGTGGGATGGACTCGCAGGAGCCCCCAAGAGCTAGTCGGCACCGCGATCACAGCCTGTTCAAGAGCGCGCCGGGGCTCCCCTGTTCCCGGCGCGCCGCGTCGAGCACGCAGTTCAATAGCTCGTGCACCGACGCGACCTCGGCGTCGCCACGCACGATGGGTGTATCCCAGAGCAGCTGCGCGCTCACGGCGCCCAGTGTGCCGGTCAGCGCCTGGATGCCGCGCCTCCCCCGCTCGAGGCTGGGGGTGGACGCCGTCACCGCCACGGGTTTGCCCTCGAGTTCTCCACTGCCGATCACCCAGTCGACGCCGTTCTTCACCACGCCAGGCAA
This sequence comes from Polyangiaceae bacterium, assembly GCA_050183255.1. Lineage (GTDB taxonomy): Bacteria > Myxococcota_A > Polyangia > Polyangiales > Polyangiaceae > JAHBVY01. The sequence goes on from JBFXBK010000052.1 coordinate 3,915, forward strand.
GCTGTGCCCATACTCCGGGCACGCGATCAGCACCACCAAGCTGGAACGCAGACACTGTCGCCACGCGGAAACGCTCTCGAGAGTCGATGCATCCAGATCTGGGTTGAAGTGGGGCAGCGCGCCTAGTCCATCGAAGATCTCGAGCACGAGGGGGTGAGGGGCGAGCTGTTGCGCGAGCTTCAACAGTCGCAAGTTCCCCGACTCTGACTGGAGGCTACCGCACACACACGCGACACGCATCTTATCGGCCATGACTCAGTCTAGTGGCAGCGCTTGGGCTCGACGTCCTGCTCCACCGCGTCGCACATGATCGTGTTCCAAGTGCACTTGCGCAGCGTCGCGCTGCCGCACAACGGGTTGATGCCGCCGCCGCTGCGCCCCTCCGGCACGAAGCCTTGCCCCGCACACCCGCCAGCCATCAGCACCGTACAGTTGTTCGGCGCGGCGCCGTACTGGCTGCTGTCACCTTCTTCGGTCTGACTGCAGTCGTAGTCGAAGCTCTGGGCACCAGCGCCAGTCTGGTAAGGCTGAGCGAAGTACTTCGTCTGGCCCGGGAAGACGTCTTGGTTGTCGTCATTGCAGTCCCCGCCGTGCTCGGCGAACTTGCCGTCGGGCTTGGTGCAGCTCTGGACGGCGCCCGACGAGCGTCCGAATCCGTCTTGGTCGTCGTCGGGGAACCACTCCTGGAGCGCACAAGCGTCGACGCTTTGCCCGCCGGCGCCTGAGGTTCCGCTGCCCGCGGTGCCGCTGCCCGCCACGCCGCCATCTCGCATGCCTCCCGCTCCGCCGCTGCCGGCGTCGGAGCCGCCCGCACCGCCGACGGAAGCGCCGGCGCTGCCACCGTTTCCGCCTGGATTCGTTCCAGCTCCCCCACCGTCGCCGGCCGCACCCGCAGCACCGCCCGCGTCCGCTCCCCCGGGCCCGCTCTGCGCCGAGAACTCTTCACCGCCGCACGCCGTGAAGAGCACGCACACTGAAACGGAAGCAACGAAGACAGGCCGGGCAAGCATCTAGCACCTCGGAGAAGGGACGCGAGGGTGGCGTCTTAGGCACACTATGCCAGATCTCGTCGGCTTCGGCCTACGCCGCGCGAGGCGACCGACTGCGGCCATGCGGCGAGCGTGCTATGGGCGGCCGATGCTCCGTGCACTCACCAGAGAGTCGGCTCTCCAAGCTCCCAAGCGCGAGATCCACCACGGAGACGGGATAACGTGGCTTCGTGAGCAAACCCTCGGGGCAACGCACGCGTTGGTGACATCCCTGCCGGACGTTTCAGAGTTGCCACACCTCGGTTTCGACGGCTGGCGGGAGTGGTTCGTCGACACCAGCCACCTCGTGTGCGAACACACTCACGAGGACGCGGTCAGCATCTTCTTTCAGACCGACATCAAGCGCGACGGCACCTGGGTCGACAAGGCGTATCTGGTCCAGCGCGGGGCGGAGGCGGCAGGGGTGTCGCTGCTGTGGCACAAGCTCGTATGCCGCAAGCCGCCCGGCACGACGAGCTTTGGGCGCCCCGCCTATGCTCACCTGCTCTGCTTCTCCAAGGCGCTACGTATCAGCCCCGGCGCCTCTAGCCCCGACGTACTGCCAAACCTAGGCAGCATGCCGTGGTCGCGAGCGATGGGCGTGGAGGCGTGTGAGTTCGTGTGCCGTTTCCTCCTGGAACGCACCCCTTGTCGTACCGTGGTCGATCCGTTCTGCGGTCAAGGCACGGTGCTCGCCGTCGCCAATCAGCACGGCCTGGACGCGATCGGCGTGGAGCTCTCGAAGAAGCGCGCGAAGCGCGCGAGGAACCTGCGGCTGGACTGATTCTGCTGGCGGCAGGGAGAGCACGCCGCGCCGGGCCAGCTTGGCTCTCACGCCAGCTGGTCGAGATCTCGCGCCGCCAGGTACAGCCTGAGGTCGAACTCGAGCTGATGGTAGTCGGGCTCCATGTGGCAACACAGCTGGTAGAACGCCTTGTTGTGGTCGCTCTCGCGCAGGTGGGCGAGTTCGTGGACGACGACCATGCGCAGGAACTCTGGTGGCGTCTGCTTGAACAGACTCGCGACCCGCAGTTCCTGTTTGGCCTTCAACCTGCCGCCCTGCACCCTCGAAACCTTGGTGTGGAGCCCGAGCGCGCGATGCAGCGTCGTCTGCTTGTCATCGAAGCAGATCTTGCTCAGGGGAGCCGAGCGCTTCAGGTAGCGGTTCTTCAGCTCCGCCACGTAGCCCTGTAGCGCTTGATCCGTGGTGATCTCCGGCTCAGCCGGGTAGCGCGCCAGCACGCTTTGTCCGAGCGTCCCCTGGGCGGCAAGCTCACGCACGCTCGAGAGCAATGTCTCTGGGTAGTGACCCAGGTAGAGTGCGACCGGATCCTTCATGAGACGACTCCCAGCCTGAGGAGCCTCATCACCAGCGCCCCGCTTTCCCTGCTCGCGTCGAGATCGACTTCGCACTCGAGACCCCACTCGAGGTAGTCCTCTGGGTCGACGAGCGCCTGCCGAAGCCACCAGGTCGGGCCGCTCTCCTGTAGCTCGAGGTATTTCGGGCTACGGGCGCTCGGATCCGTACGGATTTCTTCGTAGCTCGACCAATAGCCCTGCATCGCGAGTTCGAGGCGGTCGGCGCTCCAGCGCTCTCCTGCTTCGTCGATCGCGACGTTCCCTTCCCCGGCCAGCTCATCCAGCTCGCGCACTGCTCGATCGTAGCGCTGGCTGGCGAACGCCTGCAGCAAGCGCCACGCCGCGTTGCGAACGAGCACACGGAAAGAGCGCCGATCTTTCGTGATGTCGGGTTGTTCGTTGGTCTCGGCTTCTCGCAGCACGTGGGAAGGGTCCTGAAGCGCCTTCCACTCGTCGAGCAGGCTGGCGTCGACCTGACGGATTTCCGCACCCAGCCACTCCGTCAAGTCGCTTAGCTCTTCCGTGCGGCTTTGTTCTGGCACAGTCTGCTCGAGCACACGGTACACGTCGGAAAGGTACCGGAGCAGCACTCCTTCAGCGCGCTGTAAGCCGTAAGTCTTGATGTAGCCGTGAAAGGTCTCGCCTTGCTCGTACATGTCGCGGGCGATGCTCTTCGGCGAGATGCGATAGCCAGTGACCCAGGGGTGGTGCTCGGCAAAGGCGTCGAACGTGCCGTAGATGAACTCCTTCTCCGGCTTTGGGTAGTCCACCTTCTCCAGGCGTTGCAGGCGCTCTTCGTACTCCACGCCCTCCGCCTTCAGCTCGTTCATCAGGCGGGTCTTCAGCGTGTCGACCTGCCGACGCAGCACTTGATGGGGCGGCTCCAGGATCGCCTCGAGGACGCTGAGCACGGTCAGCGCGTAGCCTGGCTCGTCGGGCTCGAGCGACGAAATCGCCTCCACCGCGTACAGCGCAAGCGCACGATTGAGAGAGAAGTCTTCCTGTAGGTCGCTGTTGATGCGTACCCCGTCGGGACCGACTTCGATGATCTTCGCCTCGACGAGGGAGCGGAACATCGCGATCGCGGTGCGACCCAACGCGCGCTTGTTGCGGGTTGGCTCGTGGGAGTCCCGGATCAACTGCTTCATCGCCGCGCAGCCGCTGCCATCTTCACGGGACAGCACGTTCAACAGCATTCCGTGGCTGACGTCAAAGCGGCTGACCAGCGCCTCCGGGGTGCTCTCCTTGAGGCGTGTGAGGGTAGTCGCTTCCCAGTTCTTGAACCCACGCTCCGGGGGCTTCTTGAGGTGCAGCTTCTTGTTCTTCTTCGCGTTGGCCGCAGCCTTGGCCTTGATGCGCAGGTTCTCGATCACGTGCTCGGGCGCCTGGACGACCACACTACCCTGGGTATCGAAACCGCGGCGTCCAGCGCGCCCAGCGATCTGCTGAAAATCGCGAACGCTCAGGATCGTGGTGTTTTCGCCGTCGTACTTGCAGAGTTGCGTGAAGAGCACCGTGCGCAACGGGATGTTGATGCCGACTCCCAGCGTGTCGGTTCCACAAATCAGCTTCAGATAGCCGCGCTGCGCAAGGCGCTCCACGAGGCGCCGGTACTTGGGCAGCATCCCCGCGTGATGCACTCCGATTCCGTGAGGAATGAAACGCCCAAGTTCGCGACCGAAGGGGCTATCGAAACGGAAGCCTTTGAGTTCCTGCTTCAGCTCGACCTTCTGCTCTTTGCTCAGGAAGTCGAGGCTCATCAGCGCCTGCGCCTGCTCACTCGCTGCGCGTTGTGAGAAGTGCACGATGTAGACAGGCACTTTGCCGTCGTTCAGGAGCTCGCCGATGGTCTCTGTCAGCGGCTTTTCCGTATAAGTCCAGTCGAGGGGCACCGGGCGCTCCGTGGTGCGCACCAAGGCCGTGTCGAGACCCGTCAGGTCCTCCAGGATACGCACGAAGCGCTCCGGCTCAGCCAGCGTGGCGCTCATCAGCAGGAAGCGCGCACTGCTCAGGGTGAGCAACGGCACCTGCCAGGCGACGCCGCGATCGCGGTCCCCGTAGTAGTGGAACTCGTCCATCACGACGCACTGCACGTCGGTGTCTGCGCCTTCACGCAGGGCCATGTTGGAGAGGATCTCCGCCGTGCAACAGATGAGCGGCGCATCGTGGTTGATGCTCGCGTCGCCGGTGAGCATGCCGACTTGATGCGGCCCGAACAGCCGACACAGGTCGAAGAACTTCTCGCTCACGAGCGCTTTGATCGGCGCGGTGAAGAACGCGCGCTCCCGACGCGCGAGCGCCGCAAAGCAGGCCGCCAAGGCAACCAGCGATTTCCCCGATCCAGTAGGCGTGTTGAGGACCACGTTCTTGCCCGCGAACAACTCGAGAACCGCCTCCTCTTGAGCGGGGTAGAGGCTCAGGCCAGCTTCCTCTACGTAAGCAAGAAAGGCCTCGAGCAACGCGTCGGCATCCGCGACGCCTTCCGGGAGGCGCTTCTCGAGCAGGCCAAGCTCTCGCAACGCAGGAGCACTCATGGCGAGGCTCGTGGCACCATTCTCAAGACGCTTCAAGGGCGCAGGTGGTCCCGCCCGCGCGCGCTCTCGGTGGGACAAAAGAAGAGCGCCCGAGCGAGGGCTCGGGCGGACTCTTGACTGAGTTGGGCTTCTGTCAAGCTCGTTATCGCACGGATACGACGGCGGCCGTGCGTTGCTTGACGGCGCAGTCGAGCGACTGCACACCTGAACTCAGAGTGATGTCTTACTCTTCGTCCAGCACGGGCTGGGGGCCAGGGACGATGTGAGCGATGTCTGGATCGACGCCCGCCGGTGGTTCCGCATCAGTTGACCCGGAGTCGAGGCGTCGGTGTTCACGGCGCTGCGCCTTCTCGCGCTTACGCTCGGCTTTTTCTCGTTCGCGTTGACGTTTGGCAAAGGTATTTTTTGTGCGCAAGTGACCTCCTTGAGTTGGAGCCGTCCGGACCGAAGCCCGAAGAAAGCAGCGCCACCGAGCTCGGGGGCGCTATCGACTCAGCAGGTTCGGCATACCACAGTCTCCCCCGCTAGCCCGCGAAAAGCGCTCCGCGCGGATCAAGCGGCGCGGAACGCGCCAGACGCAGCGTGATATTCTCTCGATTGTGATCGAAAAAGCCTTGCTTCCGCCGTCAAGGGGTCGCTCGTCGAGGTCGTGCGCTCACGCCCTCATCGCGCTCGGCCCGTTGCTGAGCCTGGCGTGCAGCGAAGCCGCGGGTGGTCCTGGCGGCGCTGGTGGAGCCGCCGGGAGCGCCGGAACAAGCAGCGGCGCCGCAGGCGGCGCAGCGAATGCGGGCGGCGCAGCAAATGCGGGCTGCGCAGGCTCGGAGACAGGCGGTGCCGCTGGCAGCGGCGGAGTGGCGGGGGGAACCCCCAGCTTCACGCGCTACGATCCAACCGCTCAGGTCTCGCCGGTCAGCGAAAACGTCCTAGCAGCTGCGCGACAGATTGCGCTGGCGGACCCGGAGGCGAGCAGCAACGTCTTCATGAAGGTCGGTGCCTCGGGCACCGTCAGCAAGAGCTTCTTGTACTGCTTCGCGGGAGACTCGCAACCGAGTTACCGTGTGGAAGCCGCTGATGAGCTGCTGCCCAGTATCGAGTACTTCCGCGCGGGTGATGCGGCAGGCTCGACGCCCTTCGACAGACCTACGCTCGCTGCGGTCGTTGGACGCAGCGCGAGCTGGGCCATCTCCGGCTCGCCTTCCCCGCTCGAGCAAGAACAAACGCTGCTCCATCCTCGCTTCGCGTTCGTCAACTACGGTACCAACGATATGGGCCTCGGGGCGACGTACTTGAGTGCGCTATTCCCCTTCTACCGAAATCTCTCGAGCCTCCTCGACCAGCTCGCCGAGCACGGCGTGGTGAGCATCATCTCCGGTCTGAATCCGCGGGGAGATAGCGATGGCGCGGCGCTGTGGGTGCCCACTTACGATGCCGTCACCCGCGGCCTCGCGGAGGCTCGACAGCTGCCCTACCTGAGCTTGTACCTCGCGAGTAAGGACTTGCCGAACCAAGGGCTGCTCTCTGACGGCCTCCACGGCAACGCGTTCAGCGATGGCGGCTCCCAGCCTTGCGTCTTCAGCGACCCGGCGCTCCAGTACAACTACAACGTGCGCAACCTGCTCAGCATGAGGCTACTCGACCGACTCAAAGTCGGCGTCGTCGACGGCGCGCTCGCAGAAGACATCGCACCCAGTGGGTACGTCGGCAGTGGCTCGGCGAGCAACCCCATCCAGATCGATCGGCTGCCGTTCACTCACGCAGGCGACACCAGCCAGGGCGCCCGCACGATCGACACCTACCCGGGGTGCGCCGCCAACCAAGACGAGTCAGGACCGGAAATTTTCTACCGACTCGAACTCAGCGAGCGCACTTCACTGCGGCTGCTGTTACTCGACCGCGAGGGGGTCGATGTGGACCTGCACTTGCTGAGCGCCAGTGACGGGGCGAGCTGCCTGGCTCGTAGCGACCGCGCGCTGCAGCTCACATTGGAGCCTGGCAGCTACTTGATCACGGCCGACACGTTCGTGGCTTCCGGTTCGGAGCAAGCGGGCGCTTACCTGTTCGTAGCGTTGCGCTGCGAAGCAGGCGACGCCGACTGCCAGTAACTATTCCGTATGGGATGTCCTGACGTGTTCCCATATGGAGTCTTGGGGAGCGAAGGCCCTCCCCCCCAAACACCCCAGCCGACGTCGGGGGGGACGCACCACCGTTCCCGTGTGGGATAGGTGGGAGGTAGTTCAGAAACCTAACTCGAGTTCAAATCCTTAACTCGCTGATGGTAAAAGAACTGAACCTCGCGGATCCGCGGCGCGGAGCGTCATAGGGCAGAAAACCTAGGAAACAGCCGAACTCGTGGCACCGGGTGCTCGGTCGAGGTTCTGGCACGAAGCCTGCTCAAGGCGTGGGCATGAAGGCTCGCACCCTCCTCGCCGCTCTCACCGCCGCCGCCAGTGTGTTCGCTAGCTTCGCGTTCACCAGCGAAGCGAGCGCCACCACCTACAGCGTCTACCTACATGGGCGCAACACGGACGGCACGCCGTCTGGCTGGGGCTACTGGGGCGGGGTCGTACGGCCAGGGATCAACGCGGTTGCAGTCAACTACGACGGGCGGGCACACATCTCCACCGCTAACCCCACGGTTCGCGCGGGTCTCAACACATACTGCTCGGGCTCGAACTCCTGTTACGTGGCCTGCCACAGCGCCGGCTGCGCCCACCTCGGGTACGCCATCGACAAGTACGGTCCGTACAACATCATTTGGATCAATGCAGCAGGCTCAGCGGAAGGCGGGACGGAACTGTCCGACGTGGGCTCTTGGGCCGTCGGGGACGCGCTCGCAGACGACCTAAAGACCGGCACCGTGCGTGGGATGTACAACCACAACAACCTGCGCGGCGTATGGGAGTACAACTTCGCAGGGGGCAGCGACGAGGCGACGTCGTGGATCGTCGATGGTCAAGACGATGGCGTGGTGGGCTACCATTCTGCGCTGGGCCGAAGCACTACAGGTGATTTCTGCAACCCTGGTGACGACTGGTGGCTGGACCGCTGCAACGAAGTCGGCATGGGGACCAGCACCGGCAGTCGCTTCAGCTACCACTATGTCTACTACCGCGATGACGCAGAGAGCAAGGACCACTACGTCGGTAGCGGTTCCGGGGGGATCCCTTCTCCGATGTTCTCTGATATGGCTGCCTGCGCGAACTGAGGCAACCGGAGAGGAAACAGCATGAGCCGCGAGCGTCCAAGCGCTGGACCCTTGCGGCTCTGGCTGCTTGTCATCGGGGGAATCCTGATTCTGGGCCTGGGTCTGTTCTGGCTCAGACCAGGATCGAAACAGCCAGCCCCGAACGCGGCCAAGCATGAGGCGGGTGGTGGGCTCCACCCTGACGAAATTCCCCCCGGCCGCGGCGCTTCGGACCCAGCGACAGCGCGGGCGAAACAGGACCAGCGTCAGCTGGGCGCCAACCTCCAGGCGTCAAGCGATGACGAGGACGACTTGGTGTGGGTCGACCCCGCCACGCTGACACCTGAGCAAATCGCGGCGCGGCGGGCCAAGCGGCTGCGCAAGGCCGCAGAAGGTCGGCGCCACTACTACCGATATCCTCCGAGTTCGCGGCCCATCTCCGACAACGAAGACGTTCTACTACGAGATCACGTCGAGCCCGAGTTCCGGCCGCTCAAGAGAGACGCGAAGGGCGAGGTCCGAATCGAGCTGCGTCAGAACAAGCTGTACCTCCGCGAAGGCGACACGGCGTCGTTTCAGGTTAGGGCAAGCACCGCCAAGGGGCCCGTTGCGATCAACGTGGTCGAGGCCACTTTGGTCACCTTGCCGGATGAAGGCACACCCGCCCGATCCCTCGGGCCGGTCAACGTGAGCGACGACGGCAGCCCTCCAGACGAAATCGGCGGCGACGGCGTACCATCGGGGGGTTTCGTGGCCAGCCAAAGTCGCCTCGGCGAGTATCGCGGTAACGTGCGCGTGATGCTGAAGCTTGAAGCGGAAGGCGAGCAAGGCGCCGCAACCATCCAGTACGTGTACACCGGCGCGGAACCGGGCCGTTTCACCGGGGAAGTGACTGAAGCGGTCGAGGATGGCTCGCTCGCCCTGTATTTCGGGCTCGAGCTCAAGGAAGCGGGACGCTATGAGATCCGCGCGAGGCTATACGATAAGAATGACGAACCCATCGCGCTGCTGAACTTCAATCAGGAGCTCGAGGCCGGCAAGACAAAGGCGCGCCTCTTGGCGTTCGGCAAGCTGCTCCGTGACGAAGGTGCCGAGGGGCCGTACACGATCCGGGACATCGAGGGCTGGCGGCTCCTGAGCGGCACCTACCCGGATCGAGAGACCATGGAGCCCCCTCCAGACTACAAGACACAGCCCTATGGCCTCGATCAATTCTCGGACGCCGAGTATCACGACCCTCAGGCCGAGGCGATGATCGAGCACCTCGAGAGCCAGGCGAAGGCGCCCCCCACTCCGAGCAACTGAGGCGGCAACGCGAGTCCTGGGGTTCGCAAGGTCGAGCTCAGCCGCCCATGGCTTGGATCAAGGCCTGGGCTTCGGTCTGCCGATAGCCGCCGTAGCGACCATTGGCGAAGGGCTCTAGGGCCTGCTTGGCCTCGCTCTTCCGGCCGAGGCGCACCAGACACAGCGCGCGATTGTACTGCGCCTCCGCCGCGAACCTTCCCCGCGGAAACTCTTGCAGGTAGCGCTCCCAAAGCGCAAGCGCGCGGGCGTAGTCGTGGGCGACGAAGTGAGCTTGGTGGGCTTCGAGGTAGCGGCGATGAGACGGATCCGTCGGGGCCGGATCCGCGCTTGGCGCTGGTGTTGCACCGGTTTCGGCGCGCTCAGGCGCGGTTGCCCTGCTGGGCCCGTCAGCCATCGCGGTGGGGACCTTGCCAGCTGGCGTCGGAGCCGCAACCGCAGGTCGCTGCGGCTCCCCCACTTTCTGCCGCGCGGTAACGTCTGGCGCAACATCCGGCGGTGGAGCGTCGTCAAGCACGTCGGCACGCTGTTCGAGTTCGTTGGGCTCGGCTTCCGGGTCCACCTCGTCGAGGGGCGGAACATGATCCGGCTCTTCGGGGTGCGCGCTGACGAGCGGCGCGCCCTGAGCAGGCTGGCGCACTTCGTTCGGAGGGGGCGACGTATCATCCGCTGGCTTGGAGAACACCTCGACCACGCGATCGACGGCGCGTGGGAGTGCGCCGCTGATCTGCGCAGCAGCGGCGCCAGCCACGAATACGGCCACGAGCGGCACTCCAAACGCGAGGCGACCGCGGCGCCTACGCTTGGCGGCGTGGAGGCTGAGCATCACTCGGGCGCGAGTCAGATCACTGCCTTTGGGCTCTTCTCCCTCTTCACGCAGCGCTCGAGTCGCCTCTTTCAGCAAGTCGTCGGTCATGACTCACTCCCCCCGGAGTGAAGCGGCTGCAGCATCTCTCGCAGCTTCTTTTTGGCATGAAATAGTCTGGTACGCACGGTGCCTTCAGGCGCCCCGACGATCTCTGCTACTTCGCGGCTGGTGCGCTCCTCGACCTCGCAGAGCACGAAGGCCACGCGCTGATCGAGTGGTAGCTCATCGAGTGCACGGCTCAGCAGCTCCGCGAGCTCACGTCGCCGCGCGTCGTGCTCGGGATCGCCCGAATCGTTGCGGGGTTCACGGTGCATGCGCTCCAGCGCGGAGCGGCGGCGCACGGCGGAGCGCACGTGGTGCCTCGCGTGGTTGACCGCGATCGAAATCAGAAACGTACGCAGCGAAGACTCCCCGCGATAGTTTCGCATCGCCTTGGGCAGGCTGACGAAGACCTCGTGGACCAGATCCTCCGCGGAGCTCGCGTCACCCACCAGGCGCGTCGCAAAGGCACGCACCGCCTGGTGGTGGAGGTCGTATACCTCCCCCACTGCCGCTGGCTCACCTCGCACGAGGCGCTCCACCAACGGATCATCACCCGCTGTTTGGACGAGACGCAGACTCACGTTGGACCAACTCATGCGGGCGGTACTGAGTGCCCGCCGCGCGAAAGAGTGTTCAACCGTCGGAAGAAAAACCGAAGCCGTCACCGCACGTCCCACAAACCCGTTTGATTTTCAACACTTTTGAACCGGCGCTGCGCAAGCGAAGGAGTTCAGAAGAAGCACACGCCAAAGTGGCTCTCGACGCTGGCCTGCTTGAGCTCGCTGGTCCTCACCCCCACCCCACCGAAGATCGACAGGGTCTGCTCAATCAGCTCGATGCCGCCCAGCAGGCGCCCCCGCTCGATCGGTGTAATCGCCTGATCGAACTGCTTTTGCTCCGAGGAGTAGCCAGCTTCGAGACCAGCAAACACCCGCTCCAGGCGAGCACGCAAGCCGAGGTTGACGCCCCATTCGTAGCGGCGGTCACCGTAGGCGTCCGCGCCAAAGAACGGAAGTGAGTAGACGGGGCCCACCTCGAAGGACACGCCAGCGTTAATTCGTTTCCCCGAGGCAACCCAAAACGTCGGCTGTACTCGACCATTCTTGGCAATGCTGACAAGCCCGATGGAAGTACCCTTCACCTCCCCCGCGACGTTGACCAACCCGAGCTGAAGTCCCTTGACGGAGCCACCTCCGACGTTGATCAGGCCGACTTGCGCGCCTTCTATCGGACCGAACACCGTGTTGACGATGCCCGCTTGAAAGCCGTCGAGCTTGCCGAGGCTCAGGTTCAGGATCCCTGCGGTCTGAAAGCCCTCCACGCCGTCGGCCACGTTGGCGACACCAGCGACCTGGCCTCCCTCGGCGACGCCCCCGACGCCGTTGGCTGCACCGGCGAGCTGCACACCCTCGAGATCTCGCCGCACGTAGTTGCCAGCCCCAGCAACCTGGACGCCATCGAGATCCGCGGTCGCGAAGTTCACGGCACCGGCGCCTTGCACGCCTTCTACCTTCCCCAGGGAACCATTGACCGCGCCCGCCCCCTGGGCACCATACATGGGCCCGCGGCTCAGGTTCACGGCGCCAGCCAGCTGCGCGCCCTCGATGTGGCGCCCCATGCCCACCACGCCGCTCAGCTGCGCACCCTCGAGGCGCTCAGCGTACGCAAAGATTCCCGCCAGCTGCGCGCCCTGAGCGCGCTCGTCGTTGCGCAGCACGAAGGGATTCAGCGCGAAGGCCCTGGTCTCCCCGATACGCGAGTAGAATAGCCCGAGCTCCATCACGACGCTCAGGTGCTCACTCTTCGGTTGTAGGGTGATGGGGTGAGCCAGGCTGAGGTTGATGAAGCCGCCATCCTTCAGCGGATGCTTCGGCTGCCATTTGGGCTCCGGCTTTGTTTTTTTCCCTGCGGCTTTTCTGGTAGCGGGCTTTGGCTTGGCGCTGGGTTTGGGGGGCTTGGTGGCTTCGGGCTTGGGTGGCGGCGGTGGCTCTGCTGCCGCGCTCGCCGCGGCTTCGGCTTCCCGCGCCTTGGCGAGCGCCTCGAGCAGCTCACTGGCTTCGTTGCGCACCAGATTGCCTGCGAGCAGCGCCATGACTTCGATGCTGCGATCCGCGTCATCAGGTCGGGCGAGCAAGCGCACCGTCTTCTTGCCATCGACCGCGGTGAACTCGCCGAGCACGTAGCCCTGGCTCGCCTCGAGATCGAGCGTCAGTGTTCCCCCGCCCGCCTTGGCGGCAGGGTCCGTCGTGATCGCGACGCCGAGTTCTTTCCTCAGTGCCTGAACGAGCTTGGCGGTATCGACCCCCGAGTTCCCCGGCTTGAATACCAAACGCACCGTGCGTGCCTGCACCGAGGCCTCGCTTGCGGGCGCAGAGTCGGGGACCTGCGCCAGTCCGAGGCTCGGGACGAGCTGAGCGCCGATCAACATCGCGACAAACAGCCGGCGACGGGTGGCTCTACAAGAAGCGAACGCTGACATCGATGCGGCTCTGTTCCCGCTCGGCCTCAGAGTGTTCAGCCTGCGCCCAGCAGCGCCAACAGGCCGGCTTCGTCGATCACGTTGACGCCCAGCTTTTGGGCCTTTTCGAGCTTACTTCCGGCTTCTTCACCGGCGACCACGAAGTCGGTCTTCTTCGAGACAGAGCCTGACACCTTTCCCCCAGCGCGCTTGATTAGGTCAGCCGCGTCGTTGCGCTTGAGCGTGGGTAAGGTCCCTGTGAGCACGAAGCTCTTGCCCGCAACACCTGCGACCTCCTGACGCTGCCCTTCGAGCTGCGTGAGGCGCACCCCGGCGCGCTCCAAGCCGGCGATCACGCGGCGCACGCCTTCAGAGTTGAGCTCAGTCATGATCGCGTCCGCGCTCTTCCGCGCGAGCCCTTCGATCGCTCCAGAACCCTTCTCCGGTGCGATGCTCTCGATGGCGGCTTCGTCACCCGCACAATACCGCGCGGCAAAGTCCAGTAGTGCCTCGGCAGAGCCGAAGTGACTAGCCAAGTCTTCCGCCGTGGTCGTTCCGACGTGGCGGATCGCCAGCGCCGTGAGCACACGGGCGAGGCCGCGGCCCTTCGCCCGCTCCAAGCCGGCGATCACGTTCTCGGCGCTCTTCTTACCCATGCGCTCGAGCCCAGAGAGGTCTTTCACGCTCAGGTTGAAGAGCTGCTCCGGCGAGGAAACTCCCAGCTTTTCCACGATCTGCACCACGAGCGCCGCGCCGAGCCCATCGATATCCATGGCCTGTCGGCTGGCGAAGAAGCGCAGTCGCTCAGTAACCTGCGCGGGGCATGTGGGGTTCGGACAGTAGAGGAAGATTTCCTCCGCCACGATCTCAGACTCGCAACTGGGGCAAGCAGTGGGACGGGCTGCCGGGACGGTGCCAGATGGCCGCTTGCTCAGATCGACGCTGACGACCTGAGGGATGATTTCCCCCGCTTTCTCGATGAACACGGTGTCCCCGATGCGTACGTCTTTGCGCTCCAGCTCGACGAAGTTGTGAAGCGAAGCGCGGCTCACGGTGGTCCCAGCGACCAATACCGGGTCCAGCTCTGCGACGGGGGTCAGCTTGCCTGACTTGCCCACCTGGACCGTGATCCCGAAGAGCTTCGTCGCCTTACGCTCGGGCGGAAACTTGTAAGCGATCCCCCAGTGAGGATGGTGACCGGTTCCGCTCAGCCGATCGTACAGGCGTAGCTCGTCGAGCTTGATCACCATGCCGTCGATTTCGTATTCGAGGGTCGGGCGACGCGCGCCAAACGCTTCGCAGAACGCCAGCGCGCCGGCGGCGTCCTCCGCGACGCTGATGCCATCCAGGTAGACCGGCGCGCCGAGGTCAGCCAACCACTCGAGCACCTCGTGTTGGGTGGGTGGGACTCTGTTATTCCCCGGGGTAACAATCTGATAGAGAAAGCTCGTGATGCCGACGCGCTCGAGGCCGACCGGCTCTTTGCGCTTCATCAGGCCGGCGCAGCCGTTGCGCGGGTTCATGATCGTCGCTTGCCCGGCGTCGCGCAGAGCCGCGTTGTAGCGCTCGAAGGCCGCTCGGGGCCAGTAGAGCTCGCCACGGATCTCGACATCGCCCTTCAGGCCTTTGAGCTTCGCGGGGGCCGCCTTGGCTTGCATCACTTGCTTGGTGATGTCGTCGCCCTGCTTCCCATCGCCGCGGGTCACCGCGCGCTTGAGCGCACCGGCTTTGTAGTGGAGCGAGACTGAGATGCCGTCGATCTTGGGTTCGACGATCAGCTTGAGCGCGTCCTCTGCCGAGTACTCCAGATCTTGGCGACGGCGCGAGACCCAGTTCTCCAGCTGTTCTCCGAGGGAGATCGACTCGCCTTTGCTGTCCTTGCGCGCGCTCGACAGCTTCTCCAGAGAGAGCATGGGCACGCTGTGCACGACCTCTTCGAAGCCCTCTGCGTGGTCATTGCCCGGCTTCTTGTCGATGCGCTCATCCTCGGGGATCTGGAGCTCGTCTGCGAGCTCCTGGTACTGCTCGAACAGCTCATCAAACGCGCTGTCGGGGATCTCCGGAGCGCCAGCGCGGTACGCCTTCTCGTGGTACTCGATTTCCCGCGCGAGCTCGCCGAGGAGTTCACGCTGGCTGGACTGGGCACTCAAGGTCGCCATGGCGCGCAGCCTAGCTCTAGCGGCGCGCTCCGCCTATCCCTGTAGGACCGAGCGCGGCGTCGTTTGACCGGCCTCAGCGATCGACGCGAAATCTGCAGCGATAGACCAGCGTGGTGGAGACCGCGCGGCCATCCTTGTCGACCGGCGCTGACCAACGCGAGCCCTGGACGGTGCGCTGACAAGCGCTGCCGAATCCGGCGTAGCTCTCCCCTAGGACGCCCAGGACACGAGCCGTTCCCTGCGCGTCGATCGCCACGCGCACTGAAGCTTGCCCGCTGATCCCGGCTGCCCGCGCGGCCGCTGGGTAGTAACGGGCGAGCGTGCCATCGAGCCCCGGCGCCCGAGGTGGACGCGCGAGGTCTTTCGCTGCAACGTAGCTGGGCGAGGCAGGCGCAGGTCGTGCTGGTTTGCTCGAAGCTCGCGGGCGTATATTTCCGCGTGGAGTTTTTGATCCAGCGCTACCTGTCCCTGGAATGCCCACGGCGACTCCGTCCCCCTCTCCGGCTCCCAGATCGCTCGCTGACAGCGTTCCTAGGTCGATGGGGCCTGCAGGCCTTTCGGCTTGGGGCGCTCGGTCGTCCTGCGATCGCCGCGGCGATCCAGCGGGTGAAGGATGATATGCCGTGGGCTGGGTTGGAGCTTGCTCGCTGGGCTCCTCGGGTTGCTTGGGCTCGGGTTGCTTCGGCTCGGGTTGCTTCGGCTCCGGTGGGGGCTTGGCCGCCACCACCTCGAAATCGACGGTCGCCACGCGAATGGGCTCGAGCTTCGAAACGGGTATGCGGTCGAGACTCCAGAAGGCCAAACCGTGTATCGCGACGCTCAGTCCGACGCCGAAGAGCCGCCTGCGTCGCTCACTCGAGAGGTGCACCGTCAGCCTGCCTCACGTTGATGGCGAAATGGTCGACGCCAGACTCGCGCAACAGATCTACGACGTGAACCACCGCGCGGTGTTGAGTGCTGCCGTCCGCGGCGATCAACGCGCGACTCTCGGGGTCCTCTCGGAGCGCGCCCTGTGCCGCCTGCCTGAGTTCGGCGTCCGAGACGACGCGATCGTCCAAGTGCACTTGGCCATCCTTCTCGATGGAGACGTGCAAGATCCCGCTTTGAGCGGCCCCGCTCTTGGCCTTGGGCAGGTCGAGGGGCAGGCTATGGCTCACAACGTAGCTCGCCGTGACCATCAGTACGACCAGCAGCACCAGGACGACGTCCACCAGGGGAGTGACGTTGATGCCCACCAGCAGTTCGTCACTTCCGCGCGCAAACGAGCGTCCCCCTCCACTGCTTCCGCCAGAAGCCGCTGCGCCCGCCATCACTCGGCTCCTTCAGGCAGCATGCGCGGACCAAGCTCTGCGAGCGCGTCGCGAGACAGCGCCTCAGCACGGCCCAAGCGAGCGCGGATCAGGCGCTGGAACAGGTTGAAGAACGCGATCGCTGGCAACGCCACCAGCAGCCCGGCGGCGGTGGCCACCAGCGCCTCACCAATTTCTGCCATCAGCCCGCTCGAGAGCTTGCCTGCGCTGGCATCCAACTCGTGGAACGCGCGGATGATGCCGATCACCGTGCCAAGCAGCCCAACGAACGGCGCATTGCTGCCCACCGTCCCGAGGAACGCGAGGTTCTTCTCCATCGCGAGGCGGCTCCGCTCGGCCTCGGCAGCAACACGCTCGCTCACGGCGGTGCGCTCGAGCTCTTGCCGCTGTCCCGAAGCCAGCCCCGCACGCAAGATGCTCGCTTCCGGGCACGGCGACTCTTCCAGGCGCCGCACTGCGAGCTTCACTTCACCTGCCTTGAGCCGCTTGAGCACCTCCACGCGCAGCTGGTCCACGTCGTCTCGCGAAGAGCTGAAAAACACCGCCCGCTCGATCACCACGGCGAGCGCTACCAAGCTCAACACCACCAAGAGCCACAGCACCCAGCTCGCTCCAAGTCCCGTCAATGAACTCACGATTCGCTCAATTCGCATCACAGCCTCCTGATTCGGCTTCTCGCCGCATGCACATCTCAGCACCCTGCGGGCGCATTGCAGACAAGTCTATTTCCTCACGGCACTACACAAAGCGCGCGCCGTAGCCAGTCGTTGCCTCCCCGGCGGTCCCTGGAGACGAAGTAAAAACGCACCCAGCGACCGCTCGCCTCCGTGACCCTGGGCGCCTCGAAGCTGACCTCGAGCAGCGGGTCCGTGCTCGTGTCATCGGCTTCGACAAAGCCCGCGGGTGTCGAGAGCTTGCCGGCGTCGGAGTAGTAGTCGAGCTCCAGCGTCTCGCGGTCGCCGATTTGGTCGAAGCCGGCACGTTCTTTGCCAAGCTCATCTCGTGGCACGCTGCCGACCTCGAAGCGGATGCGCGTCTTGCTCTTCGCTTTGACATGGGGCACTGCTTGGTCCGCAGCGCAGTCCACTGGCTCGTCGCTCGGAGGCGCTGGCCAACTCGCATCGCCCAAGCTGACCAACACGCCCTCGAGGGTCGGCAGGCTGTTCTGCAAGTCTGCCCCCGCAATCCCGAGGTTCAGCGCCGCGGGCAGCGTGTCACCGGCATCACAACTCTCCGGGCCAGTCGGTGAGCCACCACGGCACACCACGCCATGCAGCGCGACCTGGGGAGCGTCCCCGGTTTGCGTCGGCAGGCTGAAAGCGAACGTGGGGGCCCCTTGACCAGACAACGTATCGAAGGGTGCGGCGACGCACTCGCTCGGCCCCGCGTTGACCGGTGCCGCGAGGCAAGCCTCGAAGCGCCACGCGAGATCCGTGGGCTCGCCAGCGGGCGCGACCACGAGCCAGCTCACGTCGACGCTCTCACCAGGTTCCGGCCAAGCCTCACCGGAGCGCCCCTGTACTTCCGCTCGCCCAGCAAGTATCCGCGGGTTCTCGATGCTCTGAGGCAAAGCCAACGGATCTTCGCATCCAGCGCCAAACGCCAGGCATAGCAGCGCAGTAGAGAGCGGCAGCGCGGGCGCTAGTCTCTCGAGTCCCTCTCGCGGTTTCATAACTCTCCTCGGAACCCCAAGCTGGGGAACAACGGCACGCCAGTGATGGGGCGGCTCTTGGTGTAGTCGTAGCTGTACTCGGTGCCTTCGCGGTGCTCCGCGTTGTAGGCGTTGATCAGGTCGAGGTAGGCTGCGAGCTTGATATCGCCCACCACCCACTGTTTTTCCACGCGCAAATCTAGCTGGTGATACAGCGGCAGTCGCTCGGAGTTCACCTTGCCGTAGCGCGGTACGTACTGCCCGGTGGTCGCGTCGTAGACAGCCCCGACGATGGGGGTCGTCGGATCACCGCTGGTCAGGCGGAAACGCGCGCCCACTTCCCAACCCTTGCCGAGCCCCTGGCTCACCGCCAGGGAGAGCAGGTGCGTCTGATCGAGGTCGAACAGTCGGTACGGCTCGTCGCGGTCTTTGCGCTCGCTGCGCGAGATCGTATACGCGAGGAAACCCTTGGTGTCCCCGGTGTGGAGCTTGGCGCTGAACTCCGCGCCGTAGATGCGCCCCTCACCATCGTTGATGAAGTACGGCGCCTGCTGGTCCGGCGTCGCCACCACGCGATCGTTGAGGTGCTTGTAGAAGCCCTCGACGCCGACCTCTAGCGCATCACCGAAGCGCTGCTCGACCCCCGCACTCGTGTGGATCGCGTAGTAGGGCTTGAGGTCCGGATTGCCGAGCCCGGGGATCGATAAGTAGTACTCGGGCATCTGGGTGTAGCGCCCCACACCCGCCTTCAGTGTCGTCTCCGGCGTGACCGCGTAGCGCACGCCGAGGCGCGGATCCAAGCTGAACGCCTTCAGGTGCTCGAAGTAGTCAGCGCGCAGTCCCAGGGTGACCTCCACGGGATCTACGGGTCGCAAAGCCGCTTCGACGTACGCTGCCGGGCTCAGCGTGTACGGCGTGTCTTGAATGAAGATCAGCTGGGAGCTTGCAAGGGAGGCGTTCGCACTCGGGTCGCCCTCGAACTGCGGCGGCCGGTTGCCCTGATAGCTGCCGTCCAACACGTAGTAGTCGAAATCGAGGCCTGAGCGGATCTCCAACGCATTTCCCACACGGTAACGCATGTCGGCGCGCGCAAACACTTCGTGGGCCTTGAACTCGCTGGTCAGCGGCCCCAGGTGCTGCTCCAGGAGCTGGCGCCCATAGGTCACCTGCACCCGCGAGTCGAAGTCGTCGAACGTGCTCTCCCAGGCGAGCTGCACGCGGTGAAACTCGATGCCACCGGAGACTTCGCCGCGTAGAGACGGGTCGGTCTCCTGGGGGTCGCTGATCAACAGCGACAGGTGGTCGCGACTCCCGTAGCTCGTGAGGCGCAGCGTGTGGTGAGAGTCCAGGTGGTGACTCAGGAATGCTTGGTAGTCCCAGTACACCGGCGCGGCGAGCACGCTGTAGGAGCCTTCAGGGACGAAGTTCTCGAACACGAAGTCGATGTTGCTGCGGCGCGCTGCGACCGCGACAGCCGTGTCCTGGCCAATCGGGGTCTCGACCAACGCGGCGCTCTCCAACATCGAGATGTCGAGCATCAGGTGCAGCTTGTCGAAACGCGGCTCGCGGCTCTCGACGTTGATCAGGCCACCGCTGATTCTTCCATACCGCGCGGAAAAATTTCCGGGTTGGTAGTCAATGCGACTCACCAGGCGCCCCTGCACGAATGAGGTGATGCCGCCGAAGTGATAGAGGATCGGCACGGGGGCGCCGTCGAACAGCACCTTGCTCTCGTTGCTCGAGGATCCGCGCAGGATCGGATCACCATCTCCGCGTCCGACACCAGGTAGCACCTCGATCGCGCGGATCGGGTCTCCGCGAGTGCCAGGCATCTCCTTGAGGTCTTCCGCCTCCAGGCGATGACTACTCACCGCCTCCGGCGGACCTTCCACCTCTGCGGTGGCCTCGTAGACCGGTTCATCTTCGGCCGCCGGGGTCGGCGGAACGGACTTGCCGGGCTTTTGTTTGGGGGGAGGAGCGGCGTTCGGCGCCTTGGGCTGCTCGGCGTCCCCGGGTGTCGCTGCACCGGAAGGCGCGGGGTCCGGCGCCGCTATCAACTCGAGCTGATAGCGGAACCTCACGGAAACAGCAGTTTCGCCGACCCGCGCCGGCTCGAACTCCAGGCGATACGCTGCTTCGAGCACCTTGCTCTCGAGCTCCTCGTCGACGCTAGCCTTGTCTTCGATGCTTGCCTGGGTGACGTCCCCCGACTCGTCGATCGTCAGCGACAGCCACAGCGAGCTAAGTTTCGAGCCCTCCGGGCGCTCCACGCGGACGCCTTGCTTGAGCTTGGGCGGCGTGACCTTCGGCTTGTCATCGGCTGGCTCCTGGCCGGCGTCGGGGGGGTCATCCCCGGGCTCACCTTGAGCGAGCGATCGCGACGAGGCGGTCAGACCGATTAGCAGACAGGCAAAGCAAGAGAGTCGGTGGGGGTGAAGACGCACAGCGCTACTCCTCGCGCACGCCTAGCGCCTCGCGGAAACGCGAGTAGCAGGCGAGCGCAGTGCACTCGGAAGCCAGCACGGCCCCCAGAAGCTACCCGCGCACAGCTGCGCGCCGTCTCGCGCCGTGCAAGGGGGCGAGCCTGGGTAGCCCTTCACGGGCTTCGTCTAGCGGGGATATTCGGCGCGCACTCAGGCGCGATTCATGGCGGAGTTCCCGCTCGGCCGAGAAGCGTTCATGCACCGCTAAAAAAACTTCGAGCCGCGCGGCATTTGGTAGATCCGTGACGAATGCGCTGAGGCAGCACAGCAGGACAAAACGAGAACGGCCGGCGATCGTCCCGCTGAGGGACCAACCGCCGGCCGCTTGGCCTCGCGAGAGCGCCAATCAGGCGCGGCGGCGCCGACGGCTGAACAGCAGGGCGCCAAGCGCCACGAGCAGGCCAGCGCTACCAGCAGGCGCGCTGGGCGCTTGGCGGCAGCCGCAGCCGCCGTCATCGCCAACGTTCTGATCGCCTCCACCATTGCTACCGGCAGCGCCGCTCCCCGCGCTCCCCGCGGAACCACCGTTGGTGGTGCCGTCGCCACCCGTACCGCCGTTGGTCGACCCGTCGCCGCCAAATCCACCCGACGTGGAACCGGCGGCGCCACCACTGCTGGCGCCACCCGCGCTGGAACCGCCGTTGCTCGCGCCGCCGCTGCACGCGGCGCCGCTCGCACCGCCACCAGCTCCACCGCTCGGGCAACCGGGGTCACACGCGCTGAGCTCCCCGTTGACACACGTTTGCGTTCCGTCTCCACAAGCCGTGGTGCAGGCCACCGTCGCGGGTGCGTCGCACTGAGTCCACCCCGAGGCGGTGCACTGGCGAGTGCCTTCGATGCCGCAGTCACCGGTGCAGGTCTCGGTCACCAAGCTCGCCACGATCGCATCGAGCGCCATGGTCAGGTCGTTGGGACTCGTCGCCTGAAAGTAGCAGCTTGGGGAGCTGGAGTTCGGATCACAGTTCGGGTCTGCAACGCCGCTCGCCGCTCCCGCTTGGTTCAAGGTCACGACGTCCGTCGCCGAGCCGAAGCCTACGACGAAGGGCACGACGCCCGCGTTCACCAACGCCTCGACGCCGCGCACCGGCCACTTGCGCACGCAGTAGCAACCGTCCGCGTTCTGTCCGCTGCAAGCGGGGTCCGACGTGCCGCCCTGGCAGGAGTTGCAGCTTGGGCAAGGCGAGGCACCCATCAAGGTACAGTCGCTCTGGGTCGCGCACACGGGTGCGCCGGAGGTATCGATATCGCAGAACTGCCAGCCGTCCGTCATGAAGATGACGTAATCAGGCAAGTCACTCAGCTGTGAGGCCTTCACGAGCGTCTGCCCCGCGGGCGTCGCATTATCCGCAGGGATATTTAGCGCCGCGAGGGTGGACTCGATCGTCGAGCCGGTGTCTGGCGCCATCGACACCAGGACGTCTCCGGCGGCACAGCCGCCAGTCGCGCCCGGAAAGGTCATCAAGCCGTACTGCGCCGCGGCGCCATGCGCCTGGAAAACGGCGTGGGCCGCGCTCTGTACGGCCTCCCACTTGGTCATCCCGCCGGTCGTGGTCTGGTTCATCGAGGAAGATGCGTCCATCACGAACAGGATTTTCGGAGGGTTGCACTCCTGAGCGAGCGCGGGAGCGGAATTTAGGCCGAAGCCGAGCCCAATCAGGGCGGGGAGGAGCAGTGACTTGAAGCGCATCCTGGGAACCTACCAAACGGCCGCCCCCGCTGTCTCTCACCACGAGCACCGTGAGAGAGGATTGTTACACCTGCAGCCCAAGCGCCACGGAGGCGGGCTGCGCTTTCCCTTGCGCAAACTGCAGCGCGAGAACGGCCTCGCGCCCAGCCGAGCCGCACTCGCTGCTTTTTCAAGGCTCTCAACCTACCGGTGGGTCTACCCAGTAGCGCTCACCGACCCGACGCACGTCGAGCTGAAACACGAAGAACACCGAACCGCTGAGCTCGAGCATCCCGCTGATTTGGTAGCGCTCGCGGTGTGAGTCCCGGTTCTCCACCTGGTCGATCTGCACACCGCGGATGCGCCGTAGGTCGCTCACTTCGAAGCGCGCCGCGTCGTCTTCTGCTGGCTGCTTGTCGATGCGAGCCCGCGACCAGCTGGGAACCAGCGCCTCTGCGATGTACTGCTCGTCGCTGACTCCGAGACCTCGCTGCCCGGCGAGGTTCTGCCGGTCGCATTGCTCAAGGAAGCGGCGAAAGTCCCGCCGCACCAGCGCAGACATCAAATCCTCAAGGAAACGCCTGAGGGCAATCGGAGCCGCGGCGTGAAACTCGACACGGGCTAGCGCCGCGTCTCCTAGCGCTGGGGTCGCGGGCTCAGCGCCTTCGCTCTCGTCGCCTTGCACTTCGATCAGCACGGGTGCGGGCGCCTTGGGGTGAGGCTCGGCGCAGGCCAGCGCACCTAACCCCCAAATTCCCAGTAGGCAACGCGGCGTCACGAGGCGATGTGGAAGCTTGGCGGCCATGCCGCTAGCCAAGCTCACGCAACGCCACGCTGAGAGCGCGCCCCGCGATCCAACGCTGCTGCCAAAGCGCGGGAAGCTTGGCGCTGAGCTCACTCAAGCTGGTCTTGGGTAGCTGCTGATGGAGGCCAGCGAGGACGCTCTTCTCGTCCAATAACCCGGAGCGCATTAGTCCCGCGAGTTCGTCGGGGGTGAGGGTCTGACTGAAGCGACGGAACCAGTCATAGACGCGAAACGTAAGCCCGAAGCGCTGCTGCCAGCGGCGCGAGTAGGCTTCGAGATCGCCCGCGGCGACCGCTTCCGCAAGGATCTTTGATGACTCGAGCTGCACCGCAATCCCAGAGCCGTGAGCCGCGAAGACCTGACTCACGGAGTCGCCGATTGCCGCGACGTTGCCTCGCGCAAGCTCGCCGCTCGGCGCCCTCAGCGGGATCGCGCGGGCGCCGCCGAAGATGCGCTCACCAACCCACGCTTGGCTCGCGACGAAGTCATCCAGCAAGCGCTTGCCCGACGCGTGACCCAGGGAAGGCAAGCTTCCGGTAAGGATGCTGACTTCGTCGGCGTGGAGTCGTAGGTTGAGGATCGAGTACCCGCCGGCGACCCCCGTGAAGCACAACGTCTCGTTCGGCGCGGCGCCGTGCTCCTGGAAGTAGCGCTCGGCAGCTGCGCGGTCGGTCACCACGCGCACCTCTTGAGCCGCAGCGCACAGGTCGTCGCGCGGCACCTCGGGGATACGCAACGCATCGAGACCCCGCAACCCCGACGCGTCGACGAAGAAGCGCGCGTCGATCGACCCTTGATCCGTGTGCAGCGTCTCGCCCGCCACACGCGCCGCGCGCACACCGCTCCTGAACTCTGCGCCGGCGGCGCGCGCTTCACGTTGCAGGCGACTCACCAGGTGTCGCATGTCGACTTCCACGACGCCCTCGTCGCTCAAGCTCAGGCGCTCAGGCCCCCAGCCGCAAACCAGGTGAAACTTGCCGTGCCCTCCCCTGAGCTCAGGCGCTGTGGGGCGGGGGATCCCCGCGCGATCGAACGCGGTGAGCGCGACGCCGTTGACCCAGTGCGCGCCCGCCGACTCCAGTGATTTGCGGTCGATGGCCACGGCCGAGAGCCCAAGCCGGGCGCACTGAAGGGCCACCGCCGCTCCCGCGGTCCCCGCACCGATGATGCACACGTCGTACTTCACGCGCGCCGGCTTAGCACAGGGCGCGCGCCAAGTGAGGAAGCTGGCGTGGGGTGCACGCCTGCACTAGCGTTTCCCCATGAGTTCAAGTGACCTCGAAGCGGAACTGGCCACCCTCACTGGTTGGGAGCGCCGACCCGATCGCCTGGTCAAGCGCTTCAAGTTCACGGACTTCGTGGAGGCGTTTGGCTGGATGAGCCAAGTCGCGCTGTGCGCGGAGCGCATGAACCACCACCCCGAGTGGAGCAACGTGTACAACCGGGTCGAGGTGGAGCTGACAACCCACGACGCGGGCGGCATCAGTGAGCGAGACGTGGAGCTCGCGCGACTGATGGACGCGGCGGCGGCGAAGCTCGGCCGCTAACATGATGTACCTGTGGCTGGCGTTGCCGCTCGCCGTCTCCGTCGGGATCAGCTTGCTCGCACAGATGGAGCGCAAGCGGCTGCGTCGTGAACCGCTACCCGACCACGTCGGTGAATGGCAGGCAGCGCCTGAGCTCGGTCCCGGCTGGGAGCGGCGGCTACTCGTCGAACCCGGTGGGATCCGCGGGGATAAGTTGGTCGAGCAGACCCGTCGCCGCCAGGATGCGAGCATTGTGGAGGTGGGTAAGCAACGCCTGATCCGGCGACTCTAGCGTTCGGTAGCCCCTCCCGGACTCGAACCGGGATGCCCAGAGGGCGAGGGATTTTAAATCCCCTGCGTCTGCCATTCCGCCAAGGGGCCTTGGGGGAGTCGATGCTCTAGCAGAAAAACCCCAAGGCACGGCGGATTCTCGCAGCAGATCAAGACTCAGCGGCTCAAAACTCGACGACGCGGGTCGCCGTGATCCCGACGAACCGGGAGCACGACTTCCCCTGGACGGAGCGCTTCGCGTCGGTGGTCGTGCACCAGCCGTCCTTCCCTTGGTAGTCGTCGCCGACGGTGATCTCCGACTCGATGCGGATCTGGCCGTCGCCGAGGCTCAGCAAGCGATTCGCCTCTTGGGTGGGCTCGGTACACAGCCCCTCTTGCGAGGTGAAGCCCGTGGTGATCAGCCCATCGGTGAGCTGGTCGCGGTCGCCTTGAGTGAACGTGTAGCCAAAGCTGTAACCCACACCGGGGTACTTGGCTCGAAAGTCGCGACAGTCCGCCTCGGAAGCGCAACTGAACGCCCCGAGCCACGTCTCGCCAAACGCGGGGACGTCGTAGGTAAATACCGCGAGGTAACCCTCTCCAGCGATCTCGGCGCCCTCGCTGCAGGCGTCGAGGTTCTCCGTGTGGCTCGTCACCTGATAGATCCCGACGAGCTCCGCCGCACTCTGATCGACCCCCTGACCGCTCGAGTCTTCGGAGGAGCAACCAAACACACACACACAACTAACGACTGAGAGAAGAGACAGAGAAGTAAGTCGCATGTCCCTTGATACGCCCACTGAGGAATGACGTTCCTCTGCTCCGGGGCAACCTGAGCATCCAGCGTGCCAAACGTTCGACCAAGAAACTCGAGCCAGTCGCTCCTTTCAAAACCTCCCGGAAACGCCTATCACCCCTTTGGCTGGGCAAAGCGCCCCTGTCGCGGCACCCGAAGTCGCGAACTCTCGCTAGCCGTTCGCCGCCAAAGCATGTGATCCTAGCTTCCAGAGGGAGGCGACGTGAGCAAGCTAGTTTTTCTGAGCGACGTGCACATCGGAGTCGGTGCACCGACAAACTGGTTCCAAACGGAAATACACACTCCAATGCTGCAGGCGATCCTCGAGCACATCGCACAGGATGCCGCGGAAGTTGCCGAGTTCATCATCCTGAGCGACCTAGTCGATCAGTGGACGTACGTGCCGAGCGCTCTGCCACCCCAGCCCGAGGTCATCCGCGAAGCCAATCCACTGCTCTTCGGTACTCAACCCGGCGGTGGCGCCTTCGGTCGCGTGAGTCAAGCGTTGAGGGAGCGCATGACATATGTCCCGGGCAACCACGACTTGCTCCTCGGGGAAGCAGGCGTGCGCTGCTTGCTGGGCAACGACGCGCGCTTCCAAAGCGACCTGTTGTACACGCCGAGCTTGGGCAAAGGGCGCGTGCTCGCGACCCACGGGCACCTATTCTCGGTGTTCAACGCACCGGACCCCAAGGGTCCAAGCAACCTGCCGGTCGGTCACATGGTCACTCGCCTCGCCGCGCTGTGGGACAGCCAGAATCTGCAGCCGGGGCAGAGCGTCGCCAACCTGAAAGACACCGGATCCCCAACGGGTTGGCGCTTCGATCAGAACGAGCTCGAGACGTTGCTGGTCGATGTCGTGCGCGGCAACGCCTCCCTGGCGGAGCTGGTGATCGACGGTCTGCTCAAGGCGACGGGGCAAACGCGTGACCTCCCGATCACGCTGCTCGACGGCTCCCAGCTGACCGCAGGCGCCGCCATCGAGCTCTATCGCGATTGCTTCTCGCGCTTTAGCGACCCAAAGCATTTCCCCGCGGCAGCATATGGTAGTGAACCAGCCTTCTTCGCGTTATGGGACTGCGACATGAATGACCGACTCGGGCATTTCGCGAGTATTTTGGGGGAGGAGCACCGGGTCGTGATCATGGGTCACACCCACGACCCAGCCGAACAGCTCGGCACACGACTCTTCAGCCCAGAGTTCGCCTACGCCAACAGCGGCTTCGGCTGCCCCTCCCTGCCAGATCTCGAGCGAGCTCAGAATCCCAAGCACGTGACGTTCGTCGAGCTGGACCTCGACGCGAACAACGGCGGAGCCGAAGCTTGGCGACTAGATGTTCGCTACGTCGAACGGGGGCCAAGCGGCTACCGCGTGGCCGCGGCGCCCCTTGCGAGTGAACAGATCCCCTTCTGAGCTTTGCCGAGGAGGCGGCGATGCAGTCAGCCTGCTCACCCCAATGGCCCGTCGGGGCGGCGTGTGACGGCGAGCGCACTGGACCTGGGCTCGCGCTGACGCCGCGCAGGTTTGGACTGCAACCTCTGGAGAGTTGCATGCAACCCGGCGTTTTGTTCGGCTGTGTTCGAACCCCAGACAGCGCGCATTGAGGGTTGCAGTTTCCCTTGTGGGATATCGTTGGCAAGCTCCACCACATGAGGAAGTCAACGCTGGGGCTCATCGGCCTAACCGTAGCCATCGCTTGGGGTTGTGGGGACAGCTCCGAGTCGACGGGAGGTAGCGGTGCCCAGGGAGGCAACGCGACGGGTGGCAGCGGCGCAGGTGCCGGCAGCGGTGCCACTGCTGGCAACGCGACGGGTGGGAGTTCCGCGACCGGTGGGAGCGGCGCTAGTGCTGGCAGTGGCGCACAAGGGCCGGTCTTCCCCGAGGATCACCCGCGCATCTACTTGAACAGCGTCACCAGAGCGCGCCTCGATAGCTCCCTTGCGAATCTCACCCCCGAAGCGAGTCGCTTCAAGGACCTAGTGGATGCCGAGCTCGCTGGTGGAGACAGCTATGACTACCAACCGTGGTACTCCGCGCTGATCTACGTCCTCAGCGGTGAGGCAAAGTACGCCGACGACGCAATTGCACGCACGGACAGCTGGGTAGCCAACGAGGAATCTCTTATTTCCGCCGGGCAGCGTGCAGAAGTGGCCGCGGATAGCTACCTCTACGTGGGAGACCACATCGGCAGCTTGGCCCTGGTCTACGACTGGTGCTTCGACCGACTCACGGAGGACCAGCGCAGTCGCTGGCTCGCCTACGCGAACCGGGCGGTGAACAACGTCTGGAACCCAGAAGCTGCGACGTGGGGTGGCGTCAGCTACCCGTGGAGCGGCTGGTCCATCGACAACCCATCGAACAACTACTACTACTCCTTCTTGCGCGCGACGATGCTGCTGGGCCTCGCCAGTCGCGGCGAGAACAGCGAAGCCGACGGCTGGATCGACAAATTCCGCAAAGAAAAAATTCAAGACCAGCTAGTACCCACGTTCCAGACCGACCTCGTGGGAGGCGGATCACGCGAGGGCACCGGGTACGGCGTCGCGATGATGCGGCTCTTCGAGCTATACGAGCTCTGGGAGCAGACGACGGGAGAGCGCATCGCCGATCTGACACCCCACGCGCGGGACTCGATGGCGAACCTGGTTCACGCAATCGTGCCTACGCGGGACCGCCTCGCCCCAGTCGGTGACCACGCGCGGGACAGCAGCGCGGAGCTGTTCGACTACCACCGGAACTACCTGCAGCTCCTCATCCGACTCTTCCCCACGGATCCACTCGCGGCCAACGCTCAGTACCTCTTGGAGCATTCCAGCGTGCCGGAGATGTCCCAGCAGTTCATGTACGCCTACGACTTCCTGTATCAGTCGCCAGACGTGGCTGCTGTGGCACCAAACGATCTCAATACCGCGTATTTCGCCTCCGGCACCGGGCAGCTCTACCTACGCGAGAGCTGGGACACCGACGCCACGTGGGTGCACCTGATCGCCGGCCCGTACACCGAGAGCCACGCGCACCAGGACCAAGGCTCCTTCATGCTCTACGGTGGTGCTTGGCTGGCCGCCGACACGAACCTCACCTCGCACTCGGGGATCCGTCAAGAGCTCGAGCTGCACAACCTGGTGCGCGTCGAACAGGGCGGCAACACGCTGCGCATGCGCGAGAGCGAGACCGCAGGCCGGTTGGTGGCGCTCCACGCCGAAGCTTCGTTCGTCTACGCCGCCTGCGACACCAGCGGCGCCTACGATGGCGGTGTCCAAAAGCTCGAACGTGAGCTGGTTTACGTGAAGCCGGACATCGTCGTGCTCTACGACCGCATCGACACGCCGACCCCGAGCCGCGCCGTCTGGCAGGTCAACGCACCTTCCGCTTTCAGCACGCAGCCCGACGGGTTTCGCTCGGGCTCGCTACGGGTGATTCCGGTACACCCGGCGGCGCTGAGCTCGAGCGTCTTCGACTGGGGGAGCGACTCGGACATTTCCTCCGGGTACCGACTCGACCTATCGACCGACGCAGGCTCCGAGAACCGCATCCTCACCCTGGTCACCCGCGGCGACGCGATCAGCACCAGGAGCACGCGCAGCGACGGGAGCAGCCTGGGCGTCGATCTCACGTTGAGCGACGGCACCCGCTACGTGATCGACTTCGAGCGCGATGCCATCGGCGTCCACCTCGAGCGAACGCCGCCGGGACAGTCGACGGAGACCCACGATCTGGGCGCCGGTGTGGACGCTCTGCCGCTGCGTGTGCCGTGAGGGCGAGCAAGCTCGGGAGAGTGGCGACGCGATATTCGCGACCGAACGCGCATAGCAACTAGCCAGAACGCAGAACCTGCGGGATTCCCCGATCAAGCTCTGAGAAAATGCCGGTCCAGATCTAGCTCGGTGGACCCCCATGGAGGTCGGCCGCGCAAGCACGGGGTGATCGACGCGGTCCAC
>JBFXBK010000053.1:0-33177 GCA_050183255.1 Polyangiaceae bacterium
GATCGTTCGCGCCACCTCGGTCCACGCGGTACGTGGCGGCGGGCGTGTTCGGGGAGCTGGCGCAGCCACCGGCCGTGGCGTCGTACGCGGTGTCGTCGGCACAGTCGACGTCGAGCACATCGGCCTGCTCGGGTCCCCCAAGCCAACCGACGGTCAAGCCGAAGCTGTCGCTCGGGGTCCACGCTGCTTGAGCTCCGAATGACTTGCCCGTATTGCCGTCCACGGTGTTGTTCCAGCCGTTGACCGCGAGCGCGCGCAGCGTGAACTCAGGGCTCAGCTCCCAGCCCACGCGGAGGCCGGTGTGGAAAGCCGGCTGTGCGAACCAGTAGACCACACCTCGGGTGTAGTTGAAGTTGAGCCAGCTCTCAGCGAGCTCTGCACCGTAGACGGTGTCGAACTTTCCGAAGTCGAGGGTCACGCTGCCGTCTGCACCGCCGGGCTTCCACGACGCGAACGCTTGCTTCACCTGCTTCAGGGTTCCTGGTTCGCTACCGGCGTAGGCGTCGGCCGCTGGACCCCAGCGTAGGCTGAGCGTGCCGCCCACTGGATCCGCAGGGAAACTAGCGTCGACGCCAGCCCAGGCGAGCGCGAACCCGGTGTCGGTATCGTACGCGCGAGTCGTCGCGTTTGCGCCACCAGCGGGCTTCGGAAAGTTGTAGTTGATCGAGGCGTAGGCATCCACGAACGCGGACAGCTGCAAGAGCTCGTACCAGGCGGCCTTGGGCGGAGCGGGTAGCGGAGGCAGCTCTTCGTCGGCGTCCTGCGCATGAGCCGCCGAGCTCAGCAGCACCACGCCGGCGATGCCGGCCAGGACGGCAGATCGCCGCAGCAGACTCGAGCGCCGCAACGGGGTGGTGGTCGAGGTTCGTGAGAAGCGGGTAAGGGAGCGTCGATGCATGGAAAGAAACCTCTAGGTGTCTGCGCTTCGAAGGTGACTGCGCTGCAAGTGGCTACGCCCACCAAGCGTGGTGGCGACCCCCTGTCGCAGCCGAGGCATAGCAATACGGCTTGTGCGTTGCGAACAAAAGCGACCGGCGCTAACCGGGGAAGGCCCAAGCGCGTTACACGGCTGTTCCAAAGGGGCGAGGCGCCTGAACTCAGCCCCGGCGCGGCTCGCGCACCCGTGTGGAGATATCGTCTCCGCCCTTGCCCTCGAGCATCATCTGCAGCTCATCTGGCTCGTTGGACCGGCCCATCGCCTCTTCCAGGCTGATCAAGCGACGAGCGTATAGCGAATAAAGCGACTGGTTCAGCGTCTGCATGCCGTACTTGGCCTGGCCCACCTGCATCTGGGAGTAGATCTGATGGACCTTATCCTCACGGATCAAGTTGCGGACAGCAGCGTTGGGCACGAGCACTTCAAGCGCGAGCACGCGGCCAGGAGCCCCGTGGCGTGGCAGCAAGAGCTGACTGCAGACGCCTTCCAAGACGAAGCTCAGCTGCGCCCGCACCTGGCCCTGTTGGTGGGGCGGGAACACATCGATCATGCGGTTGATTGATTGAGCGGCGCTGTTCGTGTGCAGCGTTGCAAAGACCAAGTGGCCCGTCTCCGCGATGGTCAACGCCGCCTCGATGGTCTCGAGGTCGCGCATCTCGCCGATCAGCACCACGTCCGGGTCTTGGCGCAGGACGTACTTGAGCGCGTCCTTGAAGGTCGAGGTGTCGCTGCCAACTTCGCGCTGGTTGACGATGCACCGCTTGTGGGGGTGCAGGTACTCGATCGGATCCTCCACCGTCATGATGTGCTGGCGAGTCTCGGTGTTGATCTTGTCGATGATGCTCGCGAGCGTGGTGCTCTTGCCCGAACCGGTAGGCCCAGTCACGAGCACCAAGCCGCGAGGCTTCATCGAAAGCTCCGCGACGACCTGGGGCAGCCCGAGCTCTTCGAAGGTCAGGATCTTGAACGGAATCGTTCGGAAGGCGCCGCTGACGGCACCGCGTTGCATGAAGATGTTCGCGCGGAAACGCGACAGTTGCTTCACGCCGAACGACAGGTCGAGCTCTTTCGTGCGTTCGAAGCTGATCTTCTGCTCCTCCGTGAGCACGGAATAGCAGAGCTGCTTGGTCTCGACAGGACCGAGCGGTGGCAGCTTCAGCGGTACGATCGCACCGTCGATACGCAGCAGAGGAGGCGACCCCGTCGTGATGTGCATGTCACTGGCGCCCTTTTCAATCATGGCGCGCAGCAACTGATGGAGGTTTACCTTGAGGCCGTCCTGTTGGGTCATGGGTGCTGTTCCTGCGATTCACGAAAGAGAGGTGCTGATTCCGCGAGGCAAATCGGAGCGTGGAGCGCCTCAGTCAGCCATGGTAACGCGCATGATCTCTTCTGGGGTGCTGATTCCCTCTGACACCTTCTTAATGCCGCTCATGCGCAGGGTGCACATCCCGTTTCGAATCGCTTCGAGCTTCAGCTCCGCGGTTGAGGCGCCCTCGAGCACGCGCTCCTTGAGGTTTTCCGTGAAGCGCATCACCTCGTAGAGCGCCACGCGACCCTTGTAGCCAGTGTTGTTACACGTGGCGCAGCCCTGGCCTCGGAACACCTTGAACTCGGGCCAGTCGGCTTCGGGGACGCCCAAGTCCACGAGCACCGACTGCTCGACATTCACCTCGCGCCTGCAGTCGTTGCAGATCCGGCGCGCGAGACGCTGGGCGAGTACGAGGTTGACCGAGGCTGTGATCAGGAACGGCTCGACGCCCATGTTTAGCAAGCGAGAGATCGTCGCTGGAGCGTCGTTGGTATGCAGCGTGGACAACACCATGTGACCCGTGAGCGCCGCCTTGACCGCGATTTCTGCGGTCTCGAAGTCGCGAATCTCGCCGACCATGATGATGTCCGGGTCCTGGCGGAGAAACGCACGCAGTGACATCGCGAAGTTCAAGCCGATGTCGTCGTGCATCTGCACCTGGTTGATGCCGTGGAGGTTGTACTCGACGGGGTCCTCCGCAGTGCTGATGTTTGCTTCCGGCTTGTTGAGATCGCTCAGTGCCGAATACAGCGTGGTGGTCTTGCCGGAACCGGTAGGCCCGGTGACTAGTACCATGCCCCACGGCTGATGAATCGCCCACAGGAAGTCGTCGAGAGGCTTCGGGTCGAAGCCGAGCTTCGCCATGTCGAGCTGCAAGTTGCCCTTGTCGAGCAAGCGTAGAACGATCTTCTCGCCCCACATCGTCGGCAGCACGCTGACGCGGAAGTCCATCTCGCGTCCCTTGCCGAGCTTCAGCTTGATGCGACCGTCTTGAGGCAGGCGGCGTTCGGCGATGTCCAGCTGACTCATGATCTTGAGACGGCTGGCGATGGCGTTCTTCAGCTTCAGTGGAGGAGTCATTTCCTCGTGGAGAACACCATCGATGCGGTAGCGCACGCGGAGTCGTTTTTCGTAAGGTTCCACGTGGATGTCGCTCGCTCCCTTGCGGATCGCGTTGAGCAACAGCACGTTGACCAAGCGAATGACGGGTGCGTCTTCGCTGGCGCGCTCGAGCTCGAGGACGTTGACGTCCTCATCGTCGCCCTCGAAGTCGATGTCCGCGTCTTCTAGGTCAAGCTCCCCGAGCACTTCGTCGTAACTTGGACCGACGTTGTAGTAGCGCTCGATGGCGTTGGTGATCGCCGTCTCACTCGCGACGACGGGCTCGACGTTGTAGCCACTCAAGAACTTGATGTCGTCGATGGCGTGGAGGTTAGTGGGATCCGCCATCGCCACGATGAGTGACGACCCCGAACGGCTGACGGGGATGATCTTGTGCTTCTCCGCGACGTCACGCCCTACGAGCTTGATGACGTCCGCTTCGATCTCGTAGTCGTCGAGGTTGATCGCGGGCAGGCGGTACTGCGTCGAGAGGAAGTTGGTTATTTCCCCATCGGAAATGTAACCGAGCCGAGCGAGGGTGTATCCGAGGTTGCTGCCGCTTTTTTTCTGCTCTTCCTGCGCTTGTCGCAGCTGCTGCAGGCTGATGAGTTTTTCTCGAACGAGTAGCTCACCCAGACGACTTGTAGACATTTTCCTCGCAGGTCTCGGAGCTTGGGACGTGGGCTCCGTGAAGAGATGGGACCGATTCGCTTAGCTGGACCGTGCTGCGCACGAGAGCCCAGAGCCTGGCAGTCTAGCAATCCTCGAAGGCCGGTTGGCCCATCGAAACAGGCCCGCTCCACCGGTCTGGTGATTCAGCTGACGCGTCGTCGTTGGTTCGTGCCCAGAGCGCCAATGTGACGACCTGAAGCATTCTTCTTGGCGCAATGCGTCAGGCGTAGCGCGACGGAAACCTTAGCGAAAAATGTCGCGGCCAGACTCCCTCTTGCTCGCCAAGGCGGGCGTGAGCGCTGCACGGCTCGCTTGGAGGTGGCTCTAGGCCGGTGTGTGACAGCGACCCACCACCTACGGAGTACACATGAACCACCATAAGAGACTTTCCGTCTTGGCGGCTGCGGCCGCGCTTACGTTCTCCCACGGCGTCTGGGCTCAAGAAGGCACGCCTCCCGCGGAGCCCGTCGCGGCTCCAGAGGCAGCGGCTGAAGAAGAGTCTGACGTCCCCGGCTGGTTCCGGCTGGATGTAGACAGCTTCGGGCCGCAGTTTTGGGCAGGCGCAACCCACAGCTTGGGAGGCGTGGACATCGCTACCGACATCTACGTGCTCGGCAGCAACGGCGAGTTTGATATCGGACCAGCGCTGTCGTTTGGCGACCTGACCCTGACCCCCATGGTCGGTGTGAACTTCGACTTCGCCGGCCAGCGCGTGAACCCGTTGATTGCGCCGCAGCTCTTCACCATCTACGCGGGCGATCCGATCTACTTCGAGTCGTGGATCCAGTTCTTCTTCGCTGATGGGGTCTTCCACAGCCAAGGCGAGCCGAACATCGCCTACACTCGTAACTTCTTGCTCTTCAAGGTCGGACGGGACGTCAGCGTGGGGCCGCAGGTCGAGGCGACGATCGGCCTCAACAGCGCGGCGAAGCCCAACGACAAGGCGCTTCAAAGCCTCCCGCTCGGCGGGGCCGTGAGCCTGGCTTACGGAAAGGGCGCGACGCTGCTGATGTTCTTGGGCCGCGAGATGGTCAAAGACGCCCAGAAAGAGGACAAGATCACGGGCCGCTTCACCTGGATCTACACTTTCTGAGTCAAGAATCGAAACCGATCCGAGGGCGCGTCCAGACCGGATGCGCCCTTCTTTTTTTGGCATGTGATAGGACCCGGAGTGCAAGCAGACCCCCAGACTTGACGAAGGCGCGGGATCCTCAATATTAAGCGTTGTCGGATTCCTGCATCGGATAAGTCAAGATTGTGCATTGGCGCTGCCGGCTGCGGTTTGGTGGTTCCTCGCGCTAGTCTCCTCGCCCTTCGCTGGTTCCCGGCGTTTCCTCACCCCCAAAAAATCACGAGTCGCACTGAGCCTCAGATCGGCAGCAGCTGCGACCGAAAGGCTCCCCTTCGGGGCGACCAGAAGTAGGCAAACGAAGCATGGCCAAGACCTACAGCGACCTGTTCATGGAGGTCCGCGACGCGGTGAAGTTGATGACCCTCGAGGAGCTGAAGCAGCGCTTCGACAAGGGCGACATCAAGACGCTCGTGGACGTGCGGGAAAAGGACGAGTTCCGCGGCGGTTTCATCCCAGGCGCGATGCATATTCCGCGCGGATTCTTGGAGATGCAGGCGGAGAACAAGCTCCCCGACAAGTCCGCGGAGGTCATCGTCTACTGTGCTGGTGGCACCCGTAGCGCCTTTGCTGCAAAGACCCTCGCGGAGCTTGGCTACAGCAACGTGATCTCGGTGAACCCGGGCTTCATCCGCTGGAAGGACATGAGCTGGCCGGTGGAGACGCCCCCGGAGCTGACGCCTGCGCAGCTCGACCGCTACTCGCGGCATCTGCTCTTGCCCGAGGTTGGCGAAAAGGGGCAGGAGAAGCTCTTGAAGGCGCGCGTGCTGCTGCTCGGCGCTGGTGGGCTCGGCAGCCCCTCGTCGCTTTACCTCGCGGCAGCGGGCGTGGGCACGCTGGGCTTGATTGACGCCGACGTGGTGGATGCGTCGAACCTGCAGCGACAGATCGTCCACGCGACGTCACGGCTAGGCATGCCCAAGGTCGACAGCGCCGAACAGACGCTCAGGGACCTGAACCCAGACGTCAAGATCATCAAATACCAGGAGCGGCTCACGAGCGAGAACATCGAACGTATCCTCGCGGATAAGTGGGATGTGATCGTCGATGGCGTGGACAACTTCCCCACGCGCTACCTGGTGAACGACGCGAGCGTGTTTCACAACATCCCGGTCGTGCACGGCTCCATCTTCCGCTTCGACGGACAGGTGACGACCTTCATCCCGCATCAAGGGCCGTGCTACCGCTGCCTCTACCCGGAGCCCCCGCCGCCGCATCTCGCGCCTTCGTGTGCTGAAGCGGGCGTGCTGGGCATCCTCCCCGGCACCATCGGCGTCCTCCAGGCGACCGAGGCCGTGAAGCTGATCCTCGAGCGCGGAAACAGCCTCTCGGGTCGCTTGCTCACCTACGACAGCTTGGGCATGACGTTCCGTACGCTGAAGCTGCGCAAGGACAAGAACTGCCCAGTGTGCGGTGAGAACCCGACGATCAAGGAGTACATCGACTACGAGGGCTTCTGCGCAGGCGGCTGACCTGAAAGCGGTGTAAGTAAGGCGAGGGACCGAGCGTTCTGCTTCCGACTTCAAGAAGGAAGGCAACATGCACAAGTCCCTCGCTTTGTTGGTTTTGTTTGGCTGTGTCACCGCGTGCGGTGGCGGTGATGACGCGAAGACGCCCCCCACCGTGAACTGTCCCCCGGGGCAGCACTACGACGGTCAGTACTGCGTGAACGACGCGGGCTATGGCGGCGGGGCCAACGGCGGCGGTGCTGGTATGGCGAACGGCGGCGCGGCGAATGGCGGCATGGGCGGCGGCGCGGGCATGGCGAATGGTGGCAGCGGAGCCGTCGCGGGAATGGGTGGCTTGGGCAACACGATGTATCAGCCTGGCCCCAACGCACTGCCTCTCGATGCGGCCGCGCTCGCCGCTGCAGAGCCGTTACTTGGTCCGCTGATGACGCAGCACGCTCCAGGAGCGAAGACCGTGGGGACCATCGGTGGCAACTTCACTCAGGGTCAGGTGCTCGAGCTGCGTTTCCAGGCGCAAACGGGCAAGTGCTACACGCTCGTCGGGATGAGCACGGGGCAGATCACCAACCTCGATCTCAAGTTGGTCACCGAGATCGCGCTGCCCGCGTTTGGTAGCCCGGTACTCGCAGCCGACAACACGAGCGAGCCCAATGCCGTGGTCGCGCCGGCTCCCGATTGCTTCAAGTGGGTGCTGCCCTCGACGCCCGTGAAGGCGGTGCTCAGTGCGGCTGCCGGGCAAGGCACCGCCGTGGCGCGCGTCCTGGAGAAGTAGATCAGCCTGGGATTTGGCCGAATAAAGCCGCTATCGATCAGTCAGATTGGTCTGACCAGCGGGAATCGCCAGCGAGTTCTTCCGCGCTGCTGGCGGTTTGGGTGACGCATTTGGTTATAGTGCGGCGTCCCATGAACGAAGAGGTCACTTGGTCTCGCGTGCTTCCTCAGGCCGCCGCGGGTGAAGAACGCCTGGTGCTGCTCTGGGACAACGGCTCACTCACGCGTCCGTTGTCCCAGGGAGACGACCTGGTGATCGGGCGTTCCCGCAGCGCGGATGTGAGCGTGGACCACAAGAGCGTCTCCCGCGAGCACGCGCGTGTGCGGTTGACGGGTAGCGGAGTGGAGATCGTGGATCTCGGCTCTTCGAACGGGACGCGCGTCTCCGGCGCTTCGCTGACTCCGAATCAGGCCATCCGGGTGCCACTTGGCGCGCTGGTGCAGCTAGGCAGCGTCGTGCTCGTGGTGGAGCAGGCGCCGACGCCGACTCAGGCGCCGGAGTCTCGCCCCCTCGGGCAGCGCATGCAGGAGCTCGGACAGCTCATCGCGAGCGTCGCTGCGAGCGACATCAGCGTCGTGTTGTGCGGTGAGACCGGTGTTGGCAAGGACGTCATGGCCAGCCAGATCCATGGACGCTCCCGTCGCGCGCGTCACCCTTTGGTGCGGCTCAACTGCGCGGCCTTGGCGGAGACCTTGCTGGAGAGCGAGCTCTTTGGGCACGAGCGTGGCGCGTTTACGGGGGCCGTGCAGTCGAAGCAGGGCCTCCTGGAGGGCGCTAACGGTGGCAGCATCTTCTTCGACGAAGTCGGGGAAATGCCGCTCGGGGTGCAGGCGAAGCTGCTGCGGGCCATCGAACAACGCGAGGTGTATCGCGTTGGCGGTGTGCGACCGGTGTCTTTCGACGTGCGTTTCATCGCGGCAACGAACCGTGAGCTCGACAAGGAGATCCTCGAAGGGCGTTTTCGCAGGGATCTGTATTTTCGCTTGGCGGGGATCACGTTGCAGATCCCACCTCTCCGGGAGCGCCTCGACGAGCTCCCATCCCTGGTGCAGACGTTCGTCACGGAGCACGCTGCACGCTCGGGCATCGCGCCGCCCGCGGTGTCGGCGTCGGCTCTCCAGCGCTTGCTCAGTCACTCGTGGCCAGGCAACCTGCGCGAGCTGAAGAACGTCGTGGAGCGCGCGGTCGTGTTGAGCGGTGGCAGAGCCATCGAAGCGCACCACGTGCACATCGACCCAGTCGCTGCTGCGCTCGGGAACTCAGAGGCGCGCCCCCAAGCGGTTACGCGATTGAGCGACACGCGTTCGAGGCCGAGCGATCCAGACGCTGCTGACGCTTGGGAACGCGAGCGCATTCAGACCGCGCTCGAGCAAGCACGGGGGAACCAGACGCGCGCGGCCGAGCTCCTGGGCGTGTCACGTCGAACGCTGATCAACCGCTTGGAGCGCTTCAAGCTCCCGCGTCCCCGCAAACGCTAAACCTCGCGGAAACAGTTGGCCGCGCCAGGGCGGCGCCGGGTCGTGCGGCGGCTCGTCCGACTCCCGCTTCAACGCTATTTGTGCAACGGATTGTGTAGTCCGCTCGGTTGGGGGGGAGACGGCACCGCGCCCGTGGACCACCAAAGCCGCTAAATTGCGACACATTTCCCTCATGCTTGCTACCCGTGCGGCTTGGCACTCGGCGTGCATTGCCGCGCGGCGTGAGGCGCGTACAGCTGGGTTGCATTGGGCTATTGGTTCTGATGGGTTGCGGTGCGGATCCAGACGGATACGGCGAACCCGTCGGCGAGCAGAGCCAGGCCGTCAGCGCGCCGCTGCCAAACGCCTATTGTACGATCAAGGTCACGGGGGTGGGCACCATCTCGATGGAGGACGACTACCTGCCGCACGTCATCCAGTGCGAGAACGGTGGCGCCAACCTCGAGGCGCTGAAGGCGCAAGCCATCGCAGCTCGCTCGGTGGCCTACTACAACATGGCGACTCAGGGGAGCATCTGTGACAGCCAAGGCTGCCAGGTCTACTCGTGTGGAGCGACGCCCTCGGCGCTTCATTACCAGGCGGTAAAGGCGACCGCGGGTGTCTACTTGAGCTACGGCGGAATGCTGACCTATGGCTTCTTCGTCGCTGGCGACTCGGGTGTGAAAGCGCCGAGCTGTGTCGGCAGCACCGGCAGCACCGAACACTGGGTCACCTACAACGAAGGCAAGAGCGGGACGAACGTCGAGCAGACGGCGCTCGGGTACATTGGACCGCCAGGCTACGGGCAGAACCGCGGTTGCATGAGCCAGTGGGGCGCGCGCTGCCTGGAGAACTCAAAGGGCTACGACTACAAGAGCATCTTGCAGTTCTTCTACGGTACGGACATCAAGCTCCTCACCTCGCCGGGCAGCTGCGTGAACACGGACAAGTCACCGCGCGGATACCTGGACGCTGCGGACTGCCACCACGTCTCTGGTTGGGCACAGGACGAGGACAAAGCGAGCGCGCCCATCGACGTGCACTTGTACTTCGACGGACCCGCTGGCGACGCGAATGCGAAGTCGTTTGCCGTCAACGCAGATCTGAATCGCGATGATCTGTGCAGCGCGATTGGCTCCTGTGAACACGGCTTCGACGTGGATTCTCCGCTGAGCCTGCATGATGGACAGGACCATGTGGTGCACGCCTACGGAATCGACGCGAGCGGCGGGCAGAACGCTCAGCTCAGCTCGAGCCCAAGGACGTTGCGCTGCGACCCGCTCGTGCCAGATGGTGTCCTGCGACACGTGCCGAACCCGGACATATTTGCCGCGTGGCAATTTGACTACTTCTGGGACGTCATGCCGGTGTCTGATGCCGCGCTGGCGGACCACGACGAGTCGGACCCGGTGGGAGACCGACCGCTGCTGGTCAAGGCAGACGACGGGAGCTCCGCCGTCTACCTGCTGGATGCGGACGTGAAGCGCCATGTGCCGAGTCCTGAGGTCATGGACAGCTGGGGCTTCGACTGGGGAGCTATCGAGACGCGCCCGGCAGCGGAGCTCGCGGCACTCCGCGACGGACCGGACGTTCGTAGCCGGCCGGTCCTCGTCCAGGGCAGTGGTCCTGCGGTGTACTTGGTCGATGACCCGCTTCCGTCTGACGCGGGCGGCGCTGGAGGCGGCGGGAGCGGTGGCGCCGGGGCCGTGGGCGGAAACGCCGGCGCAGCCGCCGGAGGCACATCAGGGCAGGGTGAGGGCGGCGCTGCCGGCGCAGGCGGCAGCTCTGGCTTGAGGCCCGGCACCAGCATCGTCAGCGATGACAACGGATGCGCCTGTAGTGCCGTGGGGAATCAGAAAGAGCGGGGCGTCACACCGGGCCTCGCGCTGCTAGCGCTGGCTGGGTTCTTTCGGCGGCGGCGCTCGACACGCTAGACGCTCAGTTCAGTGCACACCGAGTCCCGAGCGAGCTGCTTGTGCAGCGTTGTGCAAATGCACTGTGCAACTGATCGCGCCTGGTTCTCCGCACGCCCTCAGGAGGCCAGAAGTAGCGTGATTACCCGCGCTCTGCCGTTGGCATCGGGCGTGCAGATAGCGCCGCGTGGTGAAGACGCTGCATCGGGTTTTGGTTGGCCTTGGACTCGTGACCCTGGTTGGTTGTGGACCAGCCGACGGCTTCGATGAGCCCGTGGGGGAGCAGAGCGAAGCGGTCAGCGCGCCGCTCGGTAGCGCTTACTGCAACGTGACGGTCACCGGCACCGGTAGCATCTCGATGGAGGACAACTACCTCCCCCACGTCATCCAGTGCGAGAACGGTGGCGCGAACCTCGAGGCGCTCAAGGCGCAAGCGATCGCCGCTCGATCCGTCGCGTATTACAACATGGCGACGCAAGGGAAGATCTGCGACGGTCAAGGTTGCCAGGTCTACTCCTGCGGCGCGACGCCTTCAGCGATCCATAAGCAGGCGGTCAAAGAGACCGCGGGGATCTACCTGAGCTACGGGCAGATGCTCACGTACGGCTTCTACGTTGCGGGCGACTCCGGCGTGAAGGGCCCGAGCTGCGTGGGCAGCAGCGGCAGCACGGAGCACTGGGTCACCTACAACGAAGGCAAGTCGGGTAACTCCGTCGAGCAGACGGCGCTTGGCTACATCGGGCCGCCCGGCTTCGGTCAAAACCGCGGCTGCATGAGCCAGTGGGGTGCGCGCTGCCTCGAGAACTCGAAGGGCTACGACTACAAGAAGATCCTCCAGTTCTTCTACGGTTCGGATATCAAGCTCCTGC
Organism: Polyangiaceae bacterium; assembly: GCA_050183255.1. Taxonomy (GTDB): domain Bacteria; phylum Myxococcota_A; class Polyangia; order Polyangiales; family Polyangiaceae; genus JAHBVY01. Next base: position 11,632 of record JBFXBK010000053.1, read on the forward strand.
AGGCCACCGGGAGCTGCATCACGCCTCCGGAGCCTCAGGTCCCCGACTTGGACGCGCAGTTCGTGGATCAGGGGAGCAGCAACGAGGCCGATCCAACCGGTGAGGCCTACTACCAAGTTTGCGCCGGGGACGCGGTGGACTCCTGGTTCGAGCTGAAGAACATTGGTGCTGCGACTTGGACCGATGGCAGCGGAAGCGGTCCTGGACAGTCCGTGCGTCTGGGTGTCCCTGGAGACACGGATGATCCATTCCTGGGCACCCATCGCGTTTCGGTGAATTCAGCATCGAACGCCAGCGTTGCTCCGAACGCCAAGACCCGGTTCGATCTTGCTGGCACCGCTCCCAGCGACCCCGGCGTCTACGTGACCCGCTGGCAGTTGGTCGATGAAAGTCGCGCGTGGTTCGGTCCGGAGATGTGGCTCAGCTATCGCGTCGTGGCTTGCGAAAGCAGCGGAACTGGCGGCGGGGGTGGTTCGGACCCTGGCACCGCCGGAGCCGGGGGCGCTGAGTCAGGCGCCGGAGGCGCCGGTACAGCCGGTGACGCCGCCTGGTCGAACGGTGGCAAAGCGGACAGCGGTGGTTCCGCAGGGCAATCCATGGGCACGGGACCGGGGACGCGCATCGTCAGTGATGACAGCGGGTGCAGCGTGTCCGCTGCTGGACGCAAGCACACTCCGGCATCGCTGCTCTGGCTGTTGGCGGCGCTCGGCTTCGTGGGCCTGCGACGCCGCAGAAGCTAGGCTGCTCAGCCGCAGCTGCCGTTCGCCAAGCAGCGTTGCCCCGCAGCGCACAGCGTTCCTCCACCGCACACGCACAAGCCTTGAACGCAGCTCCCGTCGCTACCTGCGTTGCAGCTGGGGCTGTCGGGGCACGCGCACTTGAAGCCGCCTCCCGCGTCGTTGCAGCTGAAGTTCGGCGGGCACACACTCGCGCAGGAGCCACAGTGGTCCAGCGAGTTGAGCGGGTTTTCGCAGCCGTCGCTTGGGTCGTCGTTGCAGTCGCCGCTTCCCGCAGGGCAACTTTGGATCACACAGCGGAACTGTGAGGCGTCGCACGCGACGTCGCCGCTCGGGGCGCTGCAGACTTCGCCGCAAGTCGAGCAGTCCGTCGCGGTCCCAAGCGGCGTCTCGCAGCCGTTGCCTGGATCGTCGTCGCAGCTGCCGAACCCCGGCTCACAGCCCTGGGGCTCGCAGCCACTCGCGCCGCAGATTGCCTGAACGTGGGCGGCGACTGCGCACGGCGCGCAGCTGTCGCTGGTGCACCCAAAGCTTGGGTCGTTGACGTCAACGCAGGCTGTGCCGCAGCGCTTCGTGCCCAGCACGCAGTCACTCGAGTCGGTCGTTGCGTCCAACTCGGCGTCTGCGCCCGCGTCGTCGCCCGGTTGCACTGGAGCGCCCTCGTAGCCGTCCAGGGACTGGGTGAGACTGCATGCCGCCAGACCCGCACCGAGCATGCTCCAGCAGAGACGGCGCAGAAGGCTACCAGACATCCGCACCGACCCACGCCCCAGAGACGCTCCCGCGTGTGCCCAACTGTATCCACGCGGAATCGATTCCCGTGCCTGTTGCGTCGCCGGCCTGTCCACTGTCCACTAGTAGATAAGTGCCGACCCCAACCCCAACGAGGCCAACGATCAGCGAGATGTCTGCGAACAGGAAGTCACGGCGCACATCATCCACCGCTTCCGCGGAGCAATGACCTCTACAAGAGTCCAGATCCGACTTCCCTGACAGGCCGAGGCTGCCGAAGTACGCAAAGCCGAGCACGCCCAAGCCGCCGACGCCGAGAGCCACCCAGGGCGCCACTTGTTCGCCTGACGACTGCGGCTCCTCGTGTTTCTGAAAGGAGATCACGACCGGACGCTCCTCGCCTTCCAGGAGGTCGAGTTGTTCGGAGTAGTCGTCGTAGCCTGGCAGCTTCGCGCGCAGCTGGTGGCGGCCAGCTGTGACCCAGAGCGGTGGTCGCTGGTCGACGGGCCCAGCGAACTGCTTGGGTGTGAGCTGTGTGCCGTCGAGATAGATGCTCACTTCGTCCTCTGCGTGTGCGACTCGCAGCACGAGCCTCGCAAGCTTGGTCTCAACGGCGTCCTGCCAGGCGACGCAGTCCCGCTGCAAGGAGTCTGGGCAGAGCTCGGCGCAGCGGGCGTACTCCACTCGGGCTTCCAGCGGGCGCTTGTCCTTGTCGAGGCGCTGCCCAAGTTCGTACGCCTTGAAGCACGCTTCTGGTGCGGCGTGACTCGTCACGGCAGCACTCAGCGTGAAGCCCGCGCACGCCGCACTGCACAACCAGCGGACCGTGAAGCGGCTGATAGTGTGGCGTGGCGGTGTCGATCGGGGGACGACCATGGTTGACGGGAGCACGTGGGACAGGGCAGCGCATGGGACGAAGTGCGCTGGGACAGCGCGCTAGATTGTCAGCGCTTGCAACGTTTTCGCAAGCGCAAGTGCTCTACCGACCGCTTGGTTTCGGTGCGATTTGCGCGCTCTTTGAGCGTAGCGCGTGCTTGGTCGGAGGCGGGGATTGGATGCACTTCGAGCGCACCTTTCGTGGGCTGCGCTGGCTTCGACCTACGGCTTCGCTCCGCTCTCCGGGTTCGCTGCGCAGCGTTTTGCGCGTCTCAAGCCTCCCGCGCCAGCGCGTCCGTAGCCTTTCAGCGTGGATATGGCTGCCGGCGCGTGTTGCCGCGAGCTTGGCCTAGACAGTACACTGTCGACCTTGACGACGAGCTTGCTGCGCGATGGCGACGCGACCGCGGATGCGTCCCGCGGACAGCAATCTGTGCGTCTTTCGCCCACCAAACAGTGGGTTTTTCAGTGTGTATTCGAGGAGCATGCGCCCCGTCGCACGCAGCATCCAGCCGAGACCGTGGTGCTGCCAACCTGGATTGGGCGCCGAGGTGGCACCTCCAGGCACACCGGGCCGCGTCTCGAGCTGGACGACCCTCACGTCTCCGGAGAGCACGCGCGCGTGACGTCCGTCAGCGAAGGGCTGTTGGTGGAAGACCAGCGGAGCCGCAACGGGGTTTGGTTGAACGGTGAGCGCACGTCTCGTTGCCTCGTCACCCCGGGTGACCTGCTGAGGATCGGGCGGAGCCTGGCGACCTGTGCGCACCCCGATGATCTGAGCGCAGCCGTCAGCGCGGATGGGCTGATCGGTGGATCCAGTTTCCGCGAGGTAAGATTCGCCCTCGACAGCTGTGCGCAGTCCACGGCGAACGTGCTGGTGGTGGGACCATCGGGCAGCGGCAAGCGCGCGTACGCACACGCTCTCGCGCTCCGCCAGGGGCGCGCATGGACGGAGCTTGATCCGACGCGCATCCCCCCCAGATTGCTCGATGTGGAGCTCTTCGGGAACCAACGGGTAAGAGGCGCCTTGCGGAGCGCGGGGGAAGGCGCGCTCTACATCACGCGCGGCGAGAAGCTCGCTTCGGGTCAACTGGCGCGCCTGGTGGCGGAAGCCAAGGCACCGGGTACGAGGCTCTTGTTCGGGGTGGCGGAGCACAGCCCATTGCTCGCGGACCCCTCCTTTGCCGAGGCGATACGCGTGGCGCTGCCACGGTTGGCGGAGCGGCGTCACGACATCCCGGCGTTGATCTCATCCGTGATTCCTCGCGGATTGATCGGAATTCAGGTGGAGTTCGTGGAGGCCTGCTACTTCGAGAGCTGGCCTGGCCATGTCGGACAACTTCTGCGAACGGTGCGCGACGCGGTCGCGCGCGCGGTCGCGGAACGGGACGGCGCCGTCGGGCCCCGCCATCTCGTGATGGCTGAGGCGGGGAGCGACGCGTGAGCGGGCATGGAAGTCAAGCGCCGAAGGAGCACTCTCCGGGGACGCCCTCGAGTCAGGCCACGCCTCCAGGTCAGGCGACGCCGTCGGGGAGCGCGGATCCGCAGTCAGGTTTTCACGCCAGCATCGCTCCGCACGCTAGCCAGCTGCAGGATCCGATTCGAGTTGGTCGCTACCTGCTATTCGACAGCTTTGCGTCGGGCGGCATGGCTCAGGTCCACATTGGGCGCTTGATTGGGCCGGTCGGCTTCTCACGTGCGGTTGCGATCAAGCGACTGCACCCGCACCTGGCGCGTGAGGCGCGGTTCGTCAGCATGTTCGTCGATGAAGCGCGCCTTGCCGGACGCGTGCGGCATCCAAACGTGGTCTCGGTCACCGATGTCGTGAGCGCGCCTGGTGAGCTGCTGCTCGTGATGGACTACGTCCCGAGCGAGTCGATCTCTCGCCTGGTGCACCGGCTGCGTCAACGCGGCAAACAGGTCCCTGTACATGTTGCCGTGGGGATATTGGTCGGCACGCTGGAAGGCCTCCACGGTGCCCACGAAACGTTGAGCGATAACGGGCGTGAGCTAGGACTGGTTCACCGAGATGTGTCCCCCCAGAACATTCTCGTGGGCGAGGATGGCTTGGCGCGAGTCGTCGACTTCGGCATCGCCATGGCTCACGATCGGGTCCAGGTGACGGCGACTGGGCAGTTAAAGGGCAAGCTCGAGTACATGCCGCGCGAGCAACTCTACAAGCAAGCGGTGGATAGGCGCGCGGACGTCTACGCCGCGAGCGTCGTGTTGTGGGAACTGCTCACGCTTCGCCCACTATTCCGCGCGGACCACCCCAACGACTTGGTGAAGCTGGTGGCTCAGGGCGCGCTGGATGCGCCTTCACATTTCCGCCCAGATATTCCTCCTGAGCTCGATGAGGTCGTCATGCGTGGCCTCTCCCTGGACGCGTCGGATCGCTTCCAGAGTGCGAGAGACATGGCTGAGGCTCTGGAGCAAGTCACTGGCGTGGTCCCCCCAAGGGAGATCCAGCGTTGGCTGCAGGAAGTTGCGGGTTCGGCGCTTGGGCGGAGGGCAGCGCGAGTCGCCCAAATCGAAGCCTATGACATCGAGGCAGATAGCTGGCAGCCGCAGAGTGCAGCAGTCGGCGTGTTGTTGAACCAGGCCGAGCAAGCGAGCCGCGGCGCGGGAACCCTAGACTACGCTGCGGAACGGCTGAGTCCGCAGGCGTTGACGAGAGTGCAAGCTCCCGAGCTGGGCCTGACATCCGCGCCTGAGTCACCCCGGGGCACGCTTTCGACGGCTGCTACCGGTGTCGGGGCGACGGCGCTCACTGCGGCGACGGGCTTGGGGTCAGCGATAGTCACCTCCGCGACCGCCGTGGGAACGGACGTCGGCGCCGTCAATGAATTTCCTCACGGAGAAACTGTGGGAGAGCGAGTCAGTCTCCCTCCCGACCGCTTCAGCGTGCCTCCGAGCGCCGTTACTTCTCGCATCCTGCGTGCACCGGTGCGCCTCGGGATCGCGGCGGCGGCCCTCGTATTTTTGGTTGGGGGAGGGGTGCTCTGGGCGTCGCTTGGCGGCAGTAAGGCTGCCGAGGAGCCTGTCTCAGCACCTCAAGTGGCTGCGACCGCCGCCGTTGACGAACCGCTCAGCATCGACGAGCTGCCCTCTGCTCCGTCTCCGACTCAGGGTGAAGAGCGACCTTCGACCGAAGTCGTCGAACTTGGAGATCTACCCAGCGAGCCCAGCGCAAAGCCGAAGACCTCGGGACACGTGGTGGTGCCTCGCGTGCACAGCAGCCGACCAGCCGCCGTCGATAGCTGCAATCCACCTTGGACTCTGGACTCCCACGGCGTGCGGGTACCGAAGCGTCACTGCTTCAAGTGATCCAAGTCGTGCTAGGCTGATTCCGTGCTCAAGAGTCCCCTCTCGGTGGCAGCTCTGCTGAGCTGCGCGGTTGCCTGTTCCGCAGGCGGCGACACCATCGCGGGGCCGGGGGGGATCGGTGGCAGCGGATCCATCTCAGCGGGGGGAGCGAGCGGATCCGGAACCGGGGCGAGCAGCTTCGGTGGTAATGGGGGCGGTGGAGGGAGCACACCTTGGGGTGGTAGTGGCGGAGGAAGCGCCGGGATTTCCGGCGCGTCCGGAAGCGCGGGTACGGGGAACTCGAGTTGCACGCCAGGCGACGTTGAAGACATTCCCAATCCGCCGATTCCTTGTGACCTGTGCGGCGTCCTTCGGCGTCACTGCAGCGATGCCGGCGCCTGGCAGATCCCAGCCTGCGAGTCTCCGGGCGAGTGCGAGCCTGGTACCAAGGGAAGCCGCGGCTGCGGCAACTGTGGGAGTGAAGAGCGCACCTGCGGCAACGATTGCAAGTGGGGGGCCTACGGCGCCTGCGACGGGCAAGGCGTCTGCGCACCAGGTACCAAGCAGGGCGGTTGCGACCAGTGCTCGGAAAAGGTCTGTCAAAGCGACTGCACCTGGAGCGGGTGTCAGCTGAAGTCCGGCAACCAATGCCAATACGAGAGCGGCACGAACTTTCAGTGCTGCGGCTCGAGCAAGTGGCAGTTTTGCAGCTCTAGCTGCCAGTGGAACCCGTGTGCTGGTTGTTCTGGTTGCGGCTGCTGAAGCGTACCCTGCGGAAACACAGGCTGCTACGGAAACCAGGCTGCTACGGAAACACCTGCTGCAGGCTATCGCGAATCGTCCGCAGTCGATCAGCGTGCGCTGCTGCTGAGCGAAGTCTGATGCGCTTCCGAGGTGCGCGAAAAGCGCGGCCAGATTTCCATCAGACCCTTCGCTTCGCGGCGCTTGAGCTCCCAGGCGCTGACCCGAGGGGCCAACACGCTCAAGGTGTAAGCGAGGGACAAGCCAACGATGACGTCGATTGCCCAGTGCCAGCGCATGAACATGGTGGCGACGATGATGTTCAGGGCGAAGAAGGTGACGATCGGCCAGGTGAACTTGAACGGCAGCTTGTCTCGATGCCGGAACGAGAACAGCGCGCAGAAGCTCGGCCCAGCGGTGTGCAGCGATGGAAAGATGTCTTTTTGCGCTCCGCCCGAGTTCACCGTGTTGATCACGATGTCGTGCCACATTCCTGATGGCAGCTCGTGTGCGAACGTCAGGTGGCGAATCGGACCAAAACCGGGCACGAACATGTAGGTGACGTGCACCGTGCAGACGAGCAGGATCATTCCCAGCGTGAACTCGCCCATCAACCGCCGCTGCCGCACGAAAAACAGCATCGGCAGGACATGCATCGCCAGGAGGAAGAAGTAGCTGAAGTAGAAGAACGCGAACCACTCACTGCTGGTTGGCGACACGAGCTTGTCCAGCAGCACAGCCGGTTCTACCCCGAGGAAACGCAAGTCGAGCTGGTAGAGTTGCTCGTCGAGATTGCCAGGGTTCACCACAGGCAGGAGGCCCGCAAGGATGAAGTAGCTGAGCTGAACCGGGCCGAACATCCCGAGCCGGTAGATCAGCGGCGCAGCGACGCCGTGCTTCACCAGCGAGCCCCGGATCAGCACCAGCGTGACCACGAACACCATGACCAACACGAACACATCGGAGAGGCTCTTGCTCCGCGCAGCGCTCGGTGGCGCCATCAACACGGCGGTGGACATGGTCGTGAGAAACACGACTACGAGCCAGTCCTGCACGGCGAACTCACGGAAGAAACGTCGAACGCCATCCGTGAGTGAGGCGCTACTGGCGGGAGCAACGATGTCGTGATTGACAGCCATGGATCTCGTGCGCTTGGCTCGGGCGGATGTGATTTTATCGCGTCTGCCCTCGAGCTGAATGTTTCTTGAGCGACTCCTCTACGTCATGGTCTGGACTCGCGCCAGACCACTTCCGTCGGGGAATTGTATGCGAGGTGCGTGCCGAACTCAGCACACTCCACAAGTGTCGCGCTCGCCGAGTTTTCCGTCGCGAGACCCAGCGCGGGTCGCCCCGTTGTGGCGTCGCGCTCGTGCGACGCCCCGCAGAAACGCCGCAAAAAGTCCAAGAAACGCGGGTGTCGCAGCGACCCCGCAGCTGTCGAAACGTTACCTTCGGGCAAAGGGGCCGTGGTGCGAATCAGGGTTCGCACCGGGTAACGGCTTACACAGAGAGCGAGGGTTCACACTCGGTTTCGTCTAGGCGGCTTCACCGCCGAGATTGGTTCGTTCGCTTCGCTCTCGTCCAACAGCACAGGCTCGTCGCCGACTCGCAGCCTGAGCGATTCAGCGTCTATCCGCGGGCGTCGATAGACCACGCGTGCTTGGGCGTCGATCTCGCTTTCGACTCTGTCTTCACGCACCAACCTGGTGAGGAGGTGTTCAGCTCGGGCAGGGGCTACACCAAGCAGCTCGGATAGATTGTCTTCGGTTACCGCAGGGAAACTTTCGACTGCGTCGCCCGCGACGTCGACCCACGCTCGCTCCTCGGCGGCGACACCCGCGGCGCGCGCGCGGCGAGCTGCGACCCAGCTCACCAGCATTCCGACGAACCAGAAAGCCGCAGCCATCCAGCTGAAGCTCGAGAGCGCTGAGTCCAGCCAGCCCAAGGTGGCTGCCGTCAGGGCGGACAGCAAGGCGAACAACGCCGCCAGGACGGCCAACGCGCCGCGGCGTCGAGCGCTGCGTCTCGCATCCCCCGCTTGCGTCAAGGCCGCGCGCTCAGTCCCCCGACGCTTCACACGCCGATCGAAGGCGGGGACACGCGGTCCGCCACAGATCCGGCAAACGAAGCGATCGCCTTTGATTTCCGTGCCGGCCAACGCTCGACAGTGTGGGCAGCGGCTCGCTTCGTCGTACACCGCACCACATTGTCTGCACTCCCCGGCGTTGGCTGGCAGAGGCGCGCTACACACTTTGCAGGCGTGCTGGGGTTGCATCATCGATTTCGCTTTATCTGCCGGCGCGGCGGGGGCCAACCGTCGCTGCGCTCAGCTGGCTGTGGCGCTGAGTGAGTCTGCAGCAAGAAGTGCTCGCGAACGTAGCATCTCGTCCTCCGTTGTTTGACGCCGGATGGCCGGCCGCCTACCCTTTTGCAATCCGCATGCGCTCCTTATTTACGCCTACCCGACTGGTCGTCGGTGCCTTGCTCGCTCTCGTGTATCCCGTTGCCTGCGCGACGGACCCCGGAATCGATAACTCCAGCGGAGGGAATGGGGGCACGGCGGGCTCCATGGATGCATCCGCTGGTACCGGAGGTACCGCGGGGAATGGCGGCAACGGCGGTAACGGAGGCAACGGCGGTAGCGGTTGGCCGAGCACGGGTTTCGGATCTCCGTGTGAGAACGACGCCGACTGCGGCACGGGTCAGTGCAGCGACATCGGCAAGAGCGCGCCGAACAAGGTCTGCACCGGACCATGCATCGAGGGGCAAGCGTGTCCGGATGGGGGCTATTGCGCGTTTAGCGAGGAGAAGGGCTACATCTGCGTCCCCGACATCGGTAACCAATGCAAACCATGCACGGTTGATTCCGACTGTCCAACCATCGGCGACCGCTGCTTGATCTCGCCCAACGTCGACCGCTTCTGCGGCCGTGACTGCTCTTACGATTCCACCTGCGGCACTGGCTACACCTGCGCGGATCCGGAGGTGTACGGTCCGGTTCCGGATAGCGGTAGCGGAGGCACCGGCGGCGCAGGTGCGGGCGGCGCCGGCGCGGGTGGGGCAAGCGCCGGTGGCGCTGGGCCAGACGCCGGAACGGGCGGCGCCGCGCCCACACCGAACGCTGCTATGGTCTGTGTTCCGTCCGGAAATGAGTCCTGCGCATGTGATACCAAGCGCGACGGAGTAGCCCGCCGCTGTACGGCACAGTCCGGTGGCCTCGTCTGTGAGGGCACGGAGACCTGCAACGGCGCCTCCGGCTCCTGGGAAGGATGTACCGCGAGCTCACCCCAGCCTGAGGTGTGCGACGGGGCTGACAACGACTGCAACGGTACACCGGACGACGCAACGGACGCCGAACTGTGCGCGAACGCCGGCGATCCAGCACACACGGACTTCGTGTGCAACTCGGGGCAGTGTGAGCTCGGGCCGTGTGACGCTGGCTGGGCTGCCTACCCGCCGTCGTTGCCGAAGAGCGCGGGCTGCACCTGCAAGGTGGAGACCACGGAGCCGAACGAGAGCTGTGGTGCCGCCACCAACGCTGGAACGGTGAGCGACTCGTCGCTCAATGCGCTGAACATCTCAGGACGTTTGACCAGCGACAACGACGTCGACTGGTACACGTTCCAGACCGACGACTCTGACGAGTCCACGACGAACTCCTATCACATTCAAATCGACTTCACGGCGCCGGTACCGGCGAACAACGAGTTCGAGTTCGCGATCGTGCGCGGTGACGCCTGCGCCACGCCTGATGCAAGCCACTCCAAGCTCACGAGCTATACCTGGTGTGTCGACGGCACCGGGACCGGGCCTCTGGGTGAGACCATCGGTGAGCAGACTTGCGGCTCTCAAGCTGCGCGTCACTGTGGACCCCACGGCAAGAAGTATTTCCTCAAGGTATCGCGCAAAGCGGGCGCGACCCCGACCTGCGATGAGTACCGCCTGACGATCACGGCCAAGGGCAGTTTCAACTGCGACTTCTCTCAGAAGTGCGACCCGCAGCAGGATGAGACCGGTCAGAGCATGTGATGTCAGCTGACTGTGGCGTTCGCCGCGGTCACTTGCTCTCGGGCGCCATCGGGGCAGCGCGCAGCTGATCGAAGAGCACCTGCAGCATCTGGTAGGTGAGGCCCCAGACCGTGCGGCCTTCCACATCGAAGGCTGGCAAATAGACGCGTTGACCTTGCCAGTCGTACGCGTGCTTGATGTCTCGCTCACCGCTCAGCATGGGCCCGAGCGGTGCCCAAAGCGTCTCGCTGACCTCGTGGTTCGGAGTGAGTTCGGCTTCGGCTTGGAGTTCGAACACGAAGGGGGCGATTGCGAGGCCAAGCCGCTGACCTCGCGCAACCGCAGGGATACGCGGAAGGGCGCCCAACAGGCGCGCGCGGTGGTTCAGATCCAAGCCGACTTCTTCGAGCGTCTCACGACGTGCGGTCCACAAAAGGCTCGGGTCTTCCGGATCGTGGCGACCGCCCGGGAACGCCATGTGCCCTGACCACGGATCCCCCTCGTGCTCTGCCCGGCGGATCAAGAGGACTTCGGTGTCTGCCTCCGTAGCGCGCAATACCGCGGCCACCGCAGCGAAGCGACCTCCCTCGCCCCCGCTGACCGCAGCCTTCAAGGCGGCGCTGCCGTCGTCGGTGTCCAGTCCCTGAAGCGCGTCCCGAACGCTTTGAATTGGCAGTGGTGGCATTAGCTGAGGAGCTCGCGCGCAATCACCACGCGCTGGATCTGGCTCGTGCCCTCGTAGATGGTGGTGACGCGCACATCTCGCAAGAAGCGTTCGACGGGAAACTCTCGCGTGTACCCGTAGCCGCCGTGGATCTGTACGGCGCGGTTGCAGATCTTGTTGGCTGCCTCGCTCGCGAATACCTTCGCCATGGACGCTTCACGGCTAAACGGAACCCCGCGTTCCTTCATCGTGGCCGCCCGCCAGCACAAGAGCTTGGCAGCATCCAGTTCCGTGCGGTTATCAGCCAGCATCCATTGAATCGCCTGAAAGTCAGCGATGGGCTTGCCGAATTGCTTCCGCTCCTGAGCATAGCGAACCGACTCGGTCTGTGCTGCTTCGGCGATGCCAATCGCCTGGGAGCCGATGCCGATGCGCCCGCCGTCCAGCGCCATCATGGCGATCTTGAATCCTCCACCAAGTTCGCCGAGCAGTGCAGACCTTGCCACGCGCACGCCGTCGAAGGTGAGGGGAACCGTGTTCGACGCTCGCAGCCCAAGCTTGTCTTCCTTCTTGCCAATACTCAGGCCGGGGGCGCCGCGCGGCACCAGGAAGCAAGAGATCCCCTTCGTTCCCGCGCCGCCAGTGCGCGCCCAAACGACGAACACGCCTGCGTACCCGCCATTGGTGATCCACTGCTTCTGGCCATCGATCACCCAGCCGTCGTCGGTCTCCTTCGCGGTCGTCGCCATCGACCCCGGGTCGCTGCCTGCGCCGGGTTCGCTGAGTGCAAATGCCCCAGTCAGGTGTTCGCCGCTGGTGATCTTGGTGACATGCTCTTCGCGCTGCTCCGGGGAACCGAAGCGCTCGATCACCTCGGCGACCATGTTCGTGACCGCCATCGTGACAGCGGTCGATGCACACGCCTTTGCGACCTCGATCATCGCGAGGCTGTATGCGAGCACGCCAGCGCCTGCCCCTCCGTATTCCTCGCTGACGTTGACGCCGAGCAGGCCGAGCTCGGCCAGGCCGCGGACCAGCTCGTCAGGGAAGCGCTCGGTCCTGTCTAGGTCAGCAGCTTTGGGGCGGATCTCGCGCGTCGCAAAGTCGCGGGCGGTGCGTTGGATCAGCTCCTGGGTTTCAGTCAGCTCGAGGCGCATGGTCCGCCTCACTAGCGCTGGCTCCAGGAGCGATCAATGCTGGCTGGCGCCTACGTTCCTTTGCTGAACCAAAAAAGTTACAGCGAGCGGAGAAGACTGACCAGGGTTCTTCGCGGGATGAGCGGCGCACCCTCGGGGCTTTTGGTAGCCTGCGCCCCGATGTCCAAACGTGCGTTCTCTCGCTTTGCATTGGCGGCTCTGCTGCCTGGTGTCGCCGCCCTGTTGACTGCCCCCAGTGCGCAAGCGTTCCCTGGGTTCTTCGTAGGCAAGGATGACCAACCGCGGCTGAGCGCAGCGACGCAGATCGTAATCATGCATCGCGATCAGCGAACGGTCGTCACCGTGATGACGGACTACGACGGGCCCAGTCAGGAGTTCGCGCTGGTGATGCCGCTCCCTGAAGACGTGTCGATGGATCACGTCGTCACGCTCAAGCGTGAGTTCGTGACTCGTATCGACGAGCTCACCGCCCCGCGCTTTCACGAGTTCTGGGAGATGGATCCGTGCGAGTCCGGCTCTCCCGAGCAGGAGTGGGAGCGCAACCTGAAAGCCAACGCAGACACCGCGTTTCTCGGTGGCGGTGCACCGCCGCCAGGTGGAAAAGCCGCCAAAGAGATGACCCTCACGGTGGAACCCGAGTTCAAGCACGCCAGCGAGTACACCTTCAAGCTGCTGGACCAAGCGGACTCCGCGAACATCACCAGTTGGCTCGAAAAGCAGGGGTACAAAGTGCCCGCAGGAACCGCCGAAGCGGTGAAGCCGTACGTTGACTCCAAGCAACGCTTCCTGGTCGCCACGGTAGACCAGGCCAAGGTGGAGCTTGTGGGTGATGGCCGCGCGCAGCTCAGCCCCATTCGTTTCTGGACGGAAACGAACTACACGAAGATCCCGTCGACCCTCGGCTTGCTCAGCTCGGGAGGTAAGAAGCAGGAGCTCGTGATCAGCGTGCTCGACGCGAAGGATCGCTACGAGGCGAAGAACTACGACAACGTCTTCCCGCCCACGAACCTGAACGTAGACTTCAAGGTCAAGGAGCGGATGGGTGAGTTCTACGCCGCGCTCCACGACAAGCTGCTGGCCAAGAACCCCAAGGGAATTCTCAACGAATACGCTTGGAGCACCCTCGAGTGTGGCCAACCCTGTCCGAACCCTCCGCTCTACATTCACGAGCTCCTGAGCTTGGGTGCCGACGCGTTCGAGGAGACGTTGTCCGACGAGGTGCGGAACCCGGAGCCTCCGGACCGAACCGAAGAGGAGAAGAAGGTCTACGACGAGAAGAAGAAGGAAGAGAAGAAGGCCGACGACATCGCTCGCAAGGAGATCGCTCGTCGCAAGGCCTTGATCGAGCGTCACGCGTACACGCTGAGTCGTATGCACCACCGCTACGACAAGGACAGCCTCAAGCAGGACATCGAGATTGGCCCGGCGAAGAGCGTGCGTGGTGGTGTGGAGCTGCCCAAGGGACCGAAGGGCGAGCTGCCGATCGAGACCAAGCCGGCGGACCGCAACATGCTGCAGATGCGCTACGTCAATCTGCACCCGGACATTTCCGTGCTGAAATGCGACAACCCGAACCGCTGGCGCTGGGGCAAGCCGCCGCGCACGTACCGCGGTCTGCGCAAGATCTGGCTGGCGGAAGACCTCGCGACGCGTAACCGCAAGGAAATCGTGCCGGAGAAAGTCGTGATCACGCCGGTTGCGGACTTGGGGATCCCTGGCATCGCCGATGAGAAGGAACCTGCAGCCGCGCCCTCCGCGAGCGCAGGCGTTGGAGACGAGAAGAAGAGCGGCGGCTGTCAGCTGAGCACTGGAGCAACCGGTACCTCCGGGGCAGCCGGATTGGGCTTCTTCGCCGCGCTCGGCCTCTGGCTGCGACGACGTCGTAGCGCGAAGTAGCGCACGAGCAGAGCTCACCAGAAGCGGGGCTCAGTCGTGTTCGGGATCGAAGGGGCTCGTCACGCCAGGCTGCTTCTCGTAGTAGAGGCGCAGCGCGTCGCGGGCCACCTCGTTCGCCTTGTAGTACCAAACATCGTCGTTCATCAGCAGCACGCTGACAACGACGTGGGGCGAACGAGACGGAGCGAAGCCGACGAACCACGACGTCGTCGGGGACTTGCTGGTCGGCTTCAGGGTGCCCGTCTTCCCTGCGACTCGGATATTGGGCAAGTAGCTGATCCCATCCTTGCGACTGAAGGCCTCGAGGGAGGTCCCACCGCTGACCGTGAGTTCCATCATCTTGCGCAATTGCCGCGCGGTACTGGACTTGAAGCGCCGTTCACCGAGCTGGACGCTCTCGGGGGCTTGGTAGTCCTTCCAGCGCTCGACGAGCGTGAGCTCCGAGTCGCGCCCTCCAAGGGCGACGATGGACGCGGCGTGCGCCGCGCCGAGCGCCGTGAACTGGGTGTCGCCGAAGCCCGCTGCCGAGCGCGCGAACTCCAGATCGTTGTAGGGGATCTCGCTGTGGCCGACGATCGCCTTTTGCGAGAACGGCAGGTCGCGGTTGAAGCCAAAGCGCTCGGCAGTCTCCGCGAGTTGATCGTGCATCAAGTAGCGCGTAGCGAGTTGCGCGAACACGGCGTTTCGGCTGTGGCCCAGCGCGCTCCAGAAGGGTGCGCAGAGCGCGTGGGCGCCCTTCGCGGGCTCCAGGTGTTTGCGCTCGATGCGGCGGTGTCCGCCGTCAGTACAGACGCGGAGCTTCGGGGAAACGTGGGCGTGCTCGAGCAGCGCCGCTGCCGTGACCATCTTGAAGAGGCTCGCGGTAGGAGCGGCGAACGCGAAGGCGACGCGCCCATCGGCCGGCTTATCGTGGCTCGCGTCCGCGACGGCGATCACCTTTCCAGTTCTGATATCCGTGAGGATAATCGCGCCGCGAACGGGATGGGCCCTGCGTAGCAGGCGCTCGGCACCTTGTTGGACCCGTGGGTCCAAGGTCAGTTCCGCTTCGCTACCGTCGTCGGTCTTGGCGAAGGCTTTCCCTTGCTCGTACCGGACTCGTCCTAGGTCCACTCTGGGTGACCGGGGCTTGCCTACGGTCGTCGGTTCGTCGACGCCGGTCGAGGCCAGGATCACTGCGGCCGTGGGAGGCTCTGACGCTTTGGCTGGTGGCTGAGCTTCAGCCGCGTTCGCTTCCGCATGGAGCGTGTGCGGGATGGCTGCAAGCACTCCCAGCGCGAGCACGACCGGGAGCGCGGTTCGCCATGTTGGGCGAACGCGGATGAGCAGGTTCTTCGCGCTGGGGAACCAGTGCTCTGCTTGCAAGAGCACGTCGCGGACGGGAGGCAGATTGGTCGGCAACACGCCTCTTCGCTTAAGGAGCGAAGTGGCCCGCGGCCAAGAAACCTACATGTGCACCCGGCTCCCTACATCTGACTCTTTAGACTTCAGGAAGTCGTCACTAGGTGCTTACGGAACTCAATGGTTCCAGGGCTTTATGCGAACCGATTCAGTGCTTACTGGCTTGAAGTTGGCCCCGCTGGAGCGCCCCTCCGTACGATCCCATTCGCGAGTTCCGGCCTTCAGCGGCTGGAGATCGCAACAGGCAGCGCATCCCGGTTGGCAACCCGGGTGCGCGCGCTGAGACGTGGGGAGGCCACCATGAACAACAGTAACACCGTGGATTTACAAGGTCAGTCGGCGCGGGCCGGCGGAGCCCATGCGCTGCGCTTGCGTCGTGGCGCGCGGGCTCGTACGGACTTTCCCGTTACCGTACGGGAAGGCAGCTTGAAGGCGAGCTCGCGGTGCGTCGAGCTGTCCGCTTCGGGCGCCATCATCGTGCGTGCGCGCGGCGCGGCCGCTGGTCCGAACGTGCTGACCCTGGAGCTCTATCTACCCGAGCGACACGGGGCGATTCGGGTTCTGGCGCGACGTATCTGGAGCTACGGCGCGCAGCAAGCCTTTCGCTTCGAGCGTGTGAGCGACGCGGACCGGTTGAGCCTTGCTGAGCATGTGGATCTCGCCACCCTGCGTGGCGCGCTCGTTGCGTGAGTCCGCAGCCAACAAACAACGTCAAGAGTTTGCGTAACCGAACCCGCCCGACCTACTTCTTTCAATCATGCGCCTTGTAGTCACCGCCTCCTTCGTTCTTCTCGCCGTCTCGACGTTGAGCGGCTGCTTGGTCCCTAATGCTCGGGTAGAAGAAGCGCAGTCCGCGTTGCGGGTGGAGCAGCGCGCCCACCGCCAGACCGCTGAGAAGGTCTACGAGTTAACGAAGCGCCTCGATAAGGCGGAGCGCGAACTTGCTGACAAGAAGCAGACGGTGAAGAAGGACGGCGATGCTGTCGCCCAAGCCGCTTTCGACTACGACGTCGCGCTCAAGCAGCGAGACGAAGCGGAAGCGATGGTGGAGCAGCTCCGCGGGGAGCTAGCGCGCGTAGGAACTCATTTGAAGGCCTTCGCTGGCGAGCGAGAACGGCTAGCGCAAGAGCTCAAGCAGAAGGAGCAGGAGGCTCACCAGCTGGGTCAGGTGGAACGCGCGAGCCAGGCCCAGGTGACGCTGATGCGTGACCTGACCTTGGAATTTCATGCGGAAATTACCAAGGGCAACGTCAAGCTGACGTCGGAGCGCGGCGTCGCCGTCCTTCAGTTCCTAGCGTCCGAGATGTACGCCGATGATGGCACGCTCGCTACCGCAGGCAGTCAGCGCCTGACGCGCATCGCGAAGCGCGCGCGCGGCGGTGACGGTGTGAGCTTCAAGCTCGATATTTCGGAGCGCGGGAGCGACGCGACAGCAGACTCCACCTTACTCCGCCTGAGCCAGGTCGCCGAGGCGCTGGCTGGAGTCGGTGTCGACTCCGAGAGTATCACCGTGAGCGTCGACGGCGACGAGGGTGCAGCCAAGAAGCCTGAGAGCAAAAGCCCGCGCTTCTTGATCATCGGGATCTCCCCGGTGTCCAAGGCCGACCCCGCTGACTGAACTCAGACTCGATTCTGCTGCACGAAGCTGACGTTGAACTCCACGGCGTCCTCGGGGTTTCGTCCTCGGGGCGCAGCGACGACCTCGGCGCCGGATTCCGCACGGAGAACGTCGACGACGGCGCGTAGCAACGCCGGACGCACTCGCTCCTGGAAGCGCTTGTGCCACGCGAAGCCGTCCTGCTCTCCCTCGTAGTCTTCCGAGAATTCTGCTGTCAGGTGCAGGTGGATGGCGAACTCGCGCTCTTCCCGATGCTTCATGGGCGCGTTGTAGCGCGCGCCCAGCGCTTTGCAAAACGGCGAGTTAGCTTCAGCGCGGGAGCCCCGCAGGCCGCTTCAGAGAAACAGGGCAGCTCACCCCCGTCCCCCCTAGACCACAGTACCCGTTGGGGTTCTTCGCCAGGTACTGCTGGTGGTAGCTCTCCGCGTAGTAGAACTCCGGCGCGTCCAAGATCTCCGTAGTGATCTCACCGTAGCCCGCGGCTTTCAATTCCGCCTGGAAAGCTTCCTTGCTGCGCTCTGCCTGCGCCTTTTGGTCTGCCCCGTAGCAGTAGATCCCTGAGCGGTATTGCGTGCCGCTGTCGTTGCCTTGCCGCATGCCCTGGGTCGGGTCGTGCGCCTCCCAGAACACCTTCAACAGCTCGTCGTAGGAGACGACCTCGGGGTCGTACACCACCCGCACGACCTCGTTGTGCCCGGTCATGCCGCTACACACCTCTTCGTAGCTGGGGTTGGGGGTGAGGCCCGCTGCGTACCCCACGGAAGTGGAATACACCCCCGGGGTCTGCCAGAACTTACGTTCCGCACCCCAGAAGCACCCCAGCCCAAAGAGCGCGAGCTCTTTACCGGGGAACGGCGGATACAGTGGCGCACCGTTGACGAAGTGCTCGTTTGGTACCTTGAGCGGCTCCGAGCGGCCCTTCAAGGCTTCTTCCGGGGTGGGGAGGCGAGCAGGCTTGCGGCTGAACAACATGGTGGGAGCATAGGACGGGTCTCTGGCGTTGCCCAGCCCCGCCACGGAGCCCAACGTGGGCTATTCCGTCGACCGACTTGCCTCACGGAAACCCTGAAAGGACGCACAGGCTGGCTGGTGGCCTACCCGGCACAGCTGTCCAAAGGGTTTGCTCGTGTTGAGCGTCGGGTCAATCGGCTACTCGCAGCTGCGCAGCCGCGGCGGCGGCCTCTGGAGCTCCGAATGGAGCGTGCCCAGCCAGGTGCACACTTGGTGCCTCAGCGGGTCGCTTTGCGCTTCCGGGAGCCCCTGAAGCAGCCCCTCGGCCTGCTCCGCTTGTCTGAGCGCGTCCGCGCGTTGACCTAGGGCCCGATACGTCTCGCTGATGCGCAGCAGCGCACCCACCAGCGCACGTTGGTCCCCAAGTTCTTGGTACACGCGGGCGCTCTGGGTGAAGCTCGCCAGCGCAGACATGAGGTGCTTCGCGCCCCGCTGGCGGACACCGAGCGCGTCCCAACCTGCGGCGACTCGTGGATGCACTTCCCCGAGGAACTGACGATCGAGCTGGAGCGCGCGCCCGAACAGGCCCATGCTGGCGTTCACGTTGCCCAGCGCTCCCTCAGCCTTGGCGTTGCACCGGACCGCGTCGCTCATCGCCAGGTGTTCAGCACCGAAGCTGACGGCGGTGCTCGAGGTGCCGCGCGTCAGCCACCGCTGTGCGGCGCCCGCATCGCCAAGGCTCGCGGCGACTTGACCTTGGGCAAGCTCAATCCGCGCCGTGAGCGGATGCGTGGGACCGAGGACGCGGGTCAAGGTGCGCCGCGCCAGGTCGAGCTCTCGCTCGGCGTCGTCGGCGTCCGGGGGCGTGGGGTAGTCGCAGTCACACAACGCGACGCTGGCGTAGCTCGCGCGGGCGAGGGCGGTTGCGACGTGTTCCTCACCCAGGGCGCGCCGGGTCAACTCGAGCGCGCTGCGCGCGTCGCTCAGGGCTTCCGCGAATTGGGAGAGCTGCTGGTGGGCGTCGCTGCGTACGCTGCGCAGTGCGGCGACTTCGAGTGCGTCGCCGCGCGAGCTGGCTTCTGCGATGCCCTCCTCTGGCAAACGCAGCGCACTCGCCGGGGTCGCTTCGCTCCGCAGCTGGCGGCGAGCCTCGAGGAGCAGCGCGCGAGTTCGAAAAGCGGACGCCGAGTGGTGCCGTGCGAGCGTTGCCGTGAGGTACCGGCCGAGGCGCTGATCGTCGCCGAGCGCCTCTAGCGCAAGGAAGTGAGCCTGCTGAACGATGGCTTCCGGCTCCGCGAGGTTCGTCTCGCGGTAGCCCCGGTAGAACGCGGGCTGAGTGCACGCACGGGTGGTCTGTTCGGCTTCGACCAGCTGCCAGTCGAGATCCGCGATGCGCTGCGCTTGACAGCCAGGCGCCCGACACAGCGTGTTCAGCGCGTCCAAGATCGCGGTGTACTCGACGCGCTCCACTTCCAAGCAGGCACGGCTCGCGGCGACTTCCGCCGGGCTCATGCTCCCACGGGCCGCAGCGCTGTCGACTTCGGCGGAGCTCAGCACCCAGGCGTCGGTCCACGTCAGCAAGCGTCCTGAGAGGCGCTCCACGTCCTGTTCGTCGAATGCCGTGGAGGCGCCGCGAACCGCCTTCCTGAGGCGGGCTTGGCGCGCGGAGCTCCAGAGCGCGTTCATCTTTGCGCGGTGCGCTTCAGCGCGCGGTGGATCCTTGGCGCCCGTACGTTGGGCCTCCCCCCCACAACCGAAGGCGGCTAGCAGGGCGACCACGGCGGCCGCTATCGCGCTCTGGCGGAGCCTTCGGCCGGAGCGGACGCCTTCTCGTTGCCGCGAGGCAATCACACGAAGCGCTCGAAGCCGGCGACACTGCGTCCGCCGTCGACGTGCACTTCGTGCCCTGTGATGAAGGGGCTATCCAGCAAGAACAGCACCGTGCGCGCGATGTCCTCCGCGGAGCCGACCTTGTTCAGGGGGATGCGGCTGGTCAAGAGCGCCAGATCTTGCTCGCTCATGTCGGGCGGCGGCAGCACCGTGCCCGGCGCAATTGCGTTGACTCGCACATCCGGCGCGAGCTCCAGGCTCAGCGTGCGCATCAGGTGGCGCACGGCAGCCTTCGACACGGTGTAGGGCAGGTGATTGCGAAAGGGCACGGTCGCGCTGGAGCAGGTGATGAAGGTGATGGAGCCTTTGCTCTGCTTGAGTGCGTCGCGACAGCCGTGGGCCAAAAGAAACGGCGCGCGCAGGTTGAGATCCATCGCGCGGTCCCAGTAGCCGTCGTCGATGTCGTCTAGGGCGACTCGCTCGAAGTTCGCGGCGCTTGGCACCAGCAGGTCAAGGCCGCCCAGCGCCTGTAGGGTGTCCACGGCGAGCTGTTTTGCCGACGCTCGGTCGCTCAAGTCGGCTTGCAGCGCGACGCCGTCGCCGCCTGCCGCGCGCATCTGCTCGATGGTGTGATCGGCGCCCTCACGACTCGAGTGGTAGTGCACGGCGACCTTCGCGCCACGCCCGCCGAGCGCCAACGCAATCGCTTGACCCACGCGGGTGCCGGCCCCCGTGACCAAGGCCCTGAGCTGTGTCATCTCGCTTGCGCCTTGATCATTGCTGGGCGTCGTTTCCGTGGAGAAAGGATTCAGAGGTGGAAGCTGACCTTCGCGGGCCAAGAGCCTGGGCTCTTGAACGTACCCTCTTTGAGTACGCCCACCAGGCAGTCCGCGGCCGTGTCGTCCCCCGCCTTGGACTGGGCCACGCCGGCGCCCAGCACCTGACCTCGAGTGCCGATGTACATGGTGACCTCGAAGTCACCCGAGCTGCCTGACTTGCACTCGGAGATCTTGCTGCCGAGGCTATCCAGCGTCTCTTGCACCTCGGAGGAGTCCCAGATCACTGGCGGTCGCACGTCGTTGACCATGTCGAACTCGAAGCCCTTGTGAGCGAGCCCGTGGACGCCACCCTGAGGGGCCGGCCAGGTGCGCTTGCCCAGCGCCGTGAGCAGGCACTTCTCAGTGTCGCGATCGCCGAGGGTGGTGCGCTCGAGGTAGGCTTCGGTGAGGGACCCGCCCTGGTTGATCTTCAGGCTGAACTGCACTGCGCCGCCGATGAACTCGACGCGGTTCGCGCCGGTCTTCATGCAGGCCTCGAGGTCAGGCAGCGCGGCCTCGAAGGTCTTGGTCACGGCGCCTTCATCCAGTGCGCCGATCTCCGCGGAGACGTCCAGGGGAGCGCGGTTGCCGTGGTCGTCTGCGTCGTCGTCGGCCTCGTGCACCGGCGCCTTGGGCGGCGGCTCACTGCCTCCGCAGGCCGCCTGCGTCAGCAGGCCAAAGCCTAGTGCGCAAGCAGCGACGCGGAAGAGCGACGCAGGTAGCAGACGGGTCGGATGAGACATGCGGCTTTGAAGAGACAAGAGCTTTTCCCCCGGGAATGTTCAGGCCTTGAGCACGGAGTTGGCGATCACCA
>JBFXBK010000054.1:0-33062 GCA_050183255.1 Polyangiaceae bacterium
TCGACTATCCACTCGATGGCGGGGATGTGAAGGTCCGCTGCGGTCTCGAACTCCCTCCACCAACAATCAACAGGAAACGCTTGCAACCGATCCGACGGACGAGGACTCAGCCTACCCTGGATCAACCCGATCACGCTCTTGATCACGATACACTCCCTTCTCTCAACTTGACTCATATCCACACGGCATAAAACACTTTGGGGTGGGGGCCCCGCGACCCCCGGGGGTCTTCCCAAGACCCCTCGAAACACAGGCGTGAGGAACACACCCGCGCCTGACGGAGGAAACCGAGCGCCCTCACCCGAGGGAGCGCGCGGTTTCCGCTCGCGCGACGTGACGAACGCGAACGGGCGGCTCGCCCGAGGGCGTCACCCGACGCATTGCCGCACGGTAACATTTCATCTCACAAACACTTTGGGGAGGGGGCCCCGCTACGCGGGGGAGGGGTCTTCCCAAGACCCCTCAGAAAGACAGCAGCGAGGAGCAGTCGGGTGAGTTCAGGGCAGTCCGAACGCCCTCGCCCCGTCAGGGGCGGGCGGACTGCCCACTCACCCGACGCGACGCAGCTTCTTCTGGATGGGGACCTCAGAGTCGTAGACGACCTTCTCGCCGCTTCCGAGGCCCGCTTCGATCACACGGATGTCGCGCACCAGGCGCATCAGGCCCTGAGGCTCGACGCTCGCAGCCTGGTCAGAGCCCCACATCGCTCGGTCAAGCGTGATGTGGCGTTCGACCATCGACGCGCCCAGCGCCACTGCAGCGTAGGTCGTGGCGAGGCCCACTTCGTGGCCAGAGTATCCGACGGGCACGCCGTAGCGCTCCTTGAGCTTCGGGATCACGCGCAGGTTGAGCTCCTCAGCCTTGCACGGGTAGGCGCTCGTTGCGTGGAGCACGATCAGGTTGTCCGTGCCCAGCACCTCAACCGCGTGGTCAATCTGCGCCAGGGTACTCATCCCCGTGGAAATGATGATCGGCTTGCCGGTGCGCTTGTGATGACGCAGCAGGTTGTCATCCGTGAGGCTGGCAGAGGCGATCTTGTAGGCGGGCGGGTTGAAGGCTTCGATGAAGTCCACCGAGGCCTCATCCCAGCACGAGGCGAACCAGTGCATGCTCTTCTCGCCGCAGTAGCGGTCCACATGGTGGTACTGGTCTTGGCCGAACTCGAGACCGCGCTTGAGGTCGCCGTTGGTCGGTCCGAACGGGTTCTCCCGGGGCTTTGCCAGCTCGTCAGCGGTGTAGACCACATCCAGGGTGCGCTTCTGGAACTTGACTGCGTCGCATCCCGCGACGGCGGCTGCGTCCATCAGCCTCCGAGCGATCCCGAGATCGCCATTGTGGTTGATTCCAATCTCGCCCACGACGTAGCAGGGAGCTCCGTCGCCGACCGCCTTGTTGCCAATCATCACCTGAGCCATACATCCTCCGGATCCCCTGCCGTCGCGGCGTTCCCGAACGCCGCCGAGGGGGCACACCGGGGCTTTGCAAACACCGTGACAACTCTGGAGGCAGATGGGTCGCAGCTGATTTCCGCTGGTTTCGTAGCGTCTCTGAAACACCGCGCGGAAAAGGCCTCCGCCCACCGCGTCGCTGCGACAAATATCCACCGAGCTGGTGTCAGCCATCCGACGCTGGGTCTCTCAGCGAGTTCCGCTGACTTGGGCGCTGCTCCTCTCCCCCAAACCCCGGGCGCCTCACCCGGAAGCAGGACACCGCTGGATGGAAACACTCGAGGCGAGCTGTCGGGCCCGCCTCGGATCTCAACCAGCGTTCTCGGGGCACTCAGCGGTCAGCGACCGCCAGCAGCATCCACTCTTTGGAGAAGCGCACGAGCTTGTAGCGCTTCAGCGCGCTGGGCAGCCGCGCCGCAACGCTGGCTATGGGGCGCAGATATGGGTGCTCCCACAAGAACGGCAGCTGGCGGAAGCGCTCGGCGGTCTGAACGTCAAAGCCGTGACACTTCAGGCACTCGTCGAGCCCGGTGAGCGTGAAGGGGCGCACGTGAGTCCAGTCGTCGTAGAAGTGACTCCACTGCGCCTTCCAGTCGGGAACCAGGCTGATCAGGCGGCCACCTGGACGCAAGATGCGTCGACACTCGGCCAGCAAGCCACTGATGTCCAGGGTGTGCTCCAGCACGCTCTTGTTGAACACGATGTCGAAGCTTGCGTCCTCGAAGGGCAAGCCATCTCGCTCGTAGTCTCCGATGACCAGGGGTGCGCTGGTGCCCTCTCCGGACCGGGCCCGATCGAAGCCCGTGACGCGAAACCCTTGGCGACTGAAGCCATCCAGAAACTCACCGCGGCCGCAGCCCAGATCGAGCAACCTGCCACCGCGGTGACCGGTCAGAAAGCGCGCCGTGAGGTAGCGCGTCAGCTGATCGGGATACGAGGTATAGGGGCGCGCTTCCGCGGAGTAACGCACCTTGAGGTAGTCTCCAACGCCCAGTGTCTCGGTCTCTGCAGGTGCGTTCATACGAGCTCCAGTCCGACGGGGGGAAGCGACGCGCCTGCGGCGGCGGGGGGCACGAAGGACGACCGCTGAGTCTCGTTGAGCAGGTTGCTCTGCCGCGGACGATGCGCTTCGGCGTGATCCTGGCGCGCGATCTGCAGCGCCGTACGGCCGATTTCATCGGCGATCGCGTACGCGTCCACTGGGTACTCATCACCGCCGAGGCCTAGCCCGAGCCGGTCGAAGCCATCGGGGAACACGCCGCTTGCAAAGGACGCGCGATAAGTCACTGCAGCTCCGCTCAGATCGCGGAGCGCGGCGGCTGAGCCGCCGAGAGCATCGAAGCCGCTTTCCATGGCCGCGCGGCTCATGCTCGAGACGGAGCGCACGTAGGCTTGCTCGTTGCCCGTGAAGTAGCCGCGCATCTTGAGGTTGTGGACGAAGCCCTCTGCGTCGCCGGCCTTCGCGGAATCCAGCGCGCCGCCGTAGCGAGCACTCAAGAGCTCAAGGTAGTCCTTCGCGCCCTCCGCTGCAGTACTGTAGGCGCGAAAGCTGTCACGAATGGTCACTTCGCTCTTGCCCCAGCCTTCACGAGTGCGCAGCGAGGTGCTGAGCCCCTCGGGGCTCGAGCCCTTGATCCCGCCGAAATTGTAGTTGTACATCGACGCGCCGCGGCCCGTTTCGTGGGCCCACTGGGCGGTCAAGATGGAGAGCGTCTCCTTGCTCGGCTTTTCCCCGTGGATTGACTCCCACGCGCTGCTCAGCGCCTCGGCGGCTTGCTCGCCGGAGAGCCGCGTACGCACCGCTGCGACTTCACCGCGACGTACCGGCGTCAACGTGCTGACGGGGCTCGAAGCTCCGCCTGACTCCGCACCCTGCACCCGATCCAGTGCATCGGCGAACTGGGTGCCAGAAACCCGCGGCGGCGGCTCGACGCCGGACGCCGCGGGCTGGCTGGAAACAATGGGTACAACAGGAGAACTCACGACAATCGCAGACTTTGCAAGGGTTGGTCCATGAGTCACCGGCGCTTCGCCCGGAGGCGTGAGGTTGAGAATCGGCTCAGGCTTGGCTTGGCCGCTTTGGGCGCCTTCACCACGCCGTCTTCGAGGTCGTGCTTGAGCTCGGTTAGATCCTCGAGGAGCTGCATCAGGGCATCCTCGACGCCACGATTACCGATCATGGCGAGGGCGTAGCCAAGGGAGCAGCGGTCCAGGTCGTCGCGCTTCCACAACGCTGAGCGAAGCACGCGCATGCTGAGCACGGGAATCGAGCGGATCAGTTCCTCGAGGGCTGGGCCGGAAGCGAACGCATCGTTCAAGCTCAGCAGCAGCGCCTTGATCTCCGGCAGGTGCTCGAGGTCGCTGGGCACCACCGCGCAGTTCGTCGTCGACACCGCCTCAGAGCCACGCAGCACCGCTGCCTGTTGGGGGGAGAGCGACGAGCGCTTGACGGCTCGAGGTGTCAAAGCTGGCACCGGCGGTGCGCTGGGCACCCGCGGCGCTGGAGCCAGGCTAGCTGGAAACAGCGGGTGCTCGGAGTCGCGTGCTGGCGCAACTCCAGGGGGTGAAGAACTCATTCGACTCAAACCAGCGCTCCTCCGACCGCGTCGACGACGCGGAACGTAGGAACGCACTGCAAGACGTCTGCCAGCTACTTATCGAGTTCGCACTGGTCCAACACCAGCTCCCAGTACCCCACGTCGACCCAGCGATCGAACTTGAAGCCCACCTGACGGAACACCCCGCTCGCGCGAAAGCCGAAGCGCTCGTGAAGCGCGACGCTGGCGGGATTCGGCAGGGCGATCCCCGCGATGATGACGTGGGTCTCTCCTTCTCGCAGGCGCGTGAATAGCGCCTGGTAGAGTTCCTTGCCAAAGCCGCCACCGGTGCGTTTGGGGGAGAGGTACACACTGCTCTCCACGCTAAAGCGATACGCAGAGCGCTCTTTCCAGGGCGCAGCGTAGGCGTAACCCACGATCTCTGATGCGTGTTCGAGCACCAGCCATGGGAGCCCCTTGCTTTGCACCGCGGAAACGCGAGTCCAGAGCAGCTCAGGTGTCACCGGCTCCTCCTCGAACGTGATCACGGTCTCGGTTACGTAGTGGTTGTAGATCTGGGCGAGCACCCCAGCGTCTTCCACGACGGCGTCGCGGATCATGGGGAGCAGCTCTGGTCACTTCCTGATACGACCCGCGCGACGTGGAGCGTCGTGCTCCCCGGCGCGTCGAACCAGCTCCAAATCACGTCCCCATTTACATCCGCGCGGAATGGGTCGTCGCGCCGACCCCAGGCCACGCTGGAGCTGACATCGATGGGGCCTTCGAGGAACGCGCCATCGGGACCAAGCAGCGCAAGCTGATACTTGTAGCTGTTGCCTGGCTCGGCCCAACCAACCAGGTACTGCTCCTGGCTGCTATCCGCCGGGGTGAAGCGCGCAATGCCCGAGTCCGCCTCGTCGATGTTCGGCGTATTCGTCAGCCACACCACGGCGCCGGCCGTCGTGACGCCCGTGATGGCTGAGAAGCCGATGTCCTGGTTCATGCTGCTTTCGTCGTAGGACTGCTGGCCCTTCGTCATCGCGGCTTGGTGAGAGTTCCAAACCAGCTTGAAACCATCGGGCGCAATCGCGGCGCCCCCCAGCTCGCCAGCGACACTGCCGTTGCAGCCCGCGTCCACGTCGATCACCTTGCCCTTGTTGTGATTCAGGAACACCCCGCCTTGAGACTCGGTGGCGAAATCACCGCTCGTCCCCGGGTAGCAATCCGTCACACACACCGGCATGAACTCTTTGGAGGTCGGGTTGAAGCGCAGCAGGTTGCTCATCGAGTGACTGCACCCCCAGCCCCAGCCGGTGGTCTCGGCGCCGCTCTGCGCATCGATCCACTTGAGCGTGTCCCCCTCGTGCCCGGAGTCCGAGTGCACGTGGTAGTAGGCGCCGTAGCGACCATCGCCGTACTCGAGGCGGCTCTCACCGATGCCGAAATCGTCAGGCTTGTTGTCGCTATTCGTGAGCTCGGTGGCCGTCCCACGTTCGCTACCGTCGGCCGCGTAGCGCTGGAGGAAGATGCGGTCCCCGGCGTCGTCCCAGAGCAGCGCCGCGTAGGCGCCGTCTGGCTCGGCTGCCAGGCCGCGGCACTGGCGGTCCTGGGCGAGGTCCTTCGTTGAGATCAGCGTGCCGTCGCGCCCGACCTCGGCGACCTTTGCGGTACCTGCCTGAGTGGTGTAGCAAACCAAGATCGAACAATTTCCGCGCGGCACCGTAAATACGGGCGCCACGTTGAGTGAGCCCCTGCCCCAAATCCGCCAGTTGCTGACGCCAGCCTGCACACCTTCCGGCAGCGTGACGTCGTGGGTCTCGATGCGCGCATCGAGCTGCGTCCCGGGCCCGGCGCCGCTGCCGCCGTTTCCACCGGCACCGCCAGCCGCCGAGCCGCCATTACCCGCGCCCGCCGTACCCCCGCTGCTCGAGCCTCCGCTCGTGGAGCCACCATTCCCCGAACCGCCCTCGGCACTCGAGCCGCCCGAGCCTCCGCTCGCGCCCGCGCCTGCGCTACCCCCGCTCCCGGAGCCCGTCGACCCGTCATCCCCGCAAGCCACGGCGCTGAGCAGCGCGAACCCAGCGACCATAACGGGCGAACGCTGTCCCCAAACGAGCCAGTGCGATTCGAGCGACTTCGAGCGAGCCATCGGGCCTCCTTTTCGTAGCGACGTCCTGAGCCAGGGACCGCTCGGGCGAGTGTAGCAGAGCGGCGCGCCGGACCGAGGGCGCCGCCAGGCACCGCCTGTGATAAACCGGGATCACGGCATGCCTGGCACCCAAGTCATCGAGCCTCCGAACGCTGGAAGTGATCAACCGCACGGTAATCAACCACCGCAAGCGCAAGCGCCCAGCGAACCCGAAGCGCCTCAGGAACCACCGCGACCGTCGCGCGTTGGCTACTGGATCAAACTATGCCTAGCGGCGCTGGGTGCCTTGATGGCGCTCGCGGTCCTCGCGGGTGTGCTGATGTGGGAACCGTACGCTCGCAAAATGATCATCGCCAAAGCGCGGGAGCGCGGCGTCGAGATTGATCCAAAAGACATCAGTGTCCCGTTCAGTTTGGATCACGCCCGCCTCAAGCAGACTCGCTTCAAGTTGATTGGCGTAGAGGGCGTCGAGGGCACGATTCAGAACTTGGAGGTTGGTCTCGAAAAGCAGGAGCCGACCGCGTTCGACCTCACTGGCGTGGACGTCGAAATCACGGGCTCCGCGACTCGGCTGACCGTCGAGCTCTCCCAGTGGACCGCCGAGCACCCACAAAACTATGCGGTGCCGATGCGGGCGTCCGGTGTGAACGTGCGCTGGCGAGAGGACAAGGACGCGAAGCCCTGGCTCGAGGTAACCGGTGGCGCGGTGGTGCCAATCCCCACCGGAGCAGCTTTCTCCGTGGAAAATGCCAAGGTCGCAGGGCTGGACACCGGGAAGATCGGCGCCTCATGGACGGGTGAGACGGCGAGCGTCAACATGGCGTTTGGTGCTGAGGACGCCAAGCGATCGCCGGTCAAGCTCACCGTGGTACACACTCCGGGGAAGGAGAGCGGCGCGTACAACCCTTACGCCGAGCTCCATGTGGGCAAGCTCCCCCTGGATCGCTTCAAGGGACCTTTGGCGATGCCGATCCCGACGAAGGACGTGTTCGTCGAGATGGATGCGCGCATCAACTTCGAGTCCGAGATGATGGGTGGACCAATCAACGGCACTCTCAAGGCGTCTTTGATTGGTTATCTCCCCCCCAAACCCCCTGAGCTCGACGGCTACGTGTTCGGTGACCGCACGGTGTTCGAAACCAAGTTCGCCAGCGACAGCGAGCGCAAGCTCCTGAACCTCACGGAAACGAAAGTCAGCGCGGGCGCTTTCAAGCTCAAGGGTGGCGGAGAGATCAAGCGCCAGGAAGATCACGCCACGATCCTGATGAAGCTGACCGGCAACCTGCCGTGCGCCGATCTCGCAGCGGCCGCGGTCGAGAGGGAGCTAGCCGGTTTGGGACAGCTGGGCAAACTCGCGGGCAAGGTGACCAAGCAGGTGTTGAAGGGTAGCGTCGGTGTAACGGTTGCGGTGGAGGCGGACACTCGCAAGCTCGACGACGCGAAGGTCGCCAAGATCATCGGTATCGGCTGCGGGCTGAAGCCGCTGACGTTCCCCAACTTGGCGGATTTTCCTCAGCTGGGGGACATCCCACTGCCGGAGGGCTTGAAGGATCTCCCGAAGGGCTTGCCCAGCGCGCTTCCGCCGCCCTCGAGCTTGCCGCCGCTCCCCTCCTCCTTGCCGAAGAACCCGCAAGACTTCCCGTTTCCGTTCGGTAAGCCAAAGCCGACCGGCGAACCGAAGAAGGCGCAAGAGCCGCCCAAGTCAGCGCCGGCCAAGTAGCGTTCGCGTAGAGGCCTGTCTCAGCGGGTTTTTCCGATTTGTCCCAGTCTGCCCCTTGGTATGCCTGACGGATTGAGGCAAATAGCGCCCCATGGCGATCATCACGGTACTCGGCGCGGGCATGATGGGCTCCGCGTGGTGTGTTCCTCTCGTCGACGCAGGACACGAGGTGCGCCTCGTCGGCACGCACCTGGATGACGCGCTGATTGATGGCCTGAAGCGCGACGGGGTGCATCCGAAGCTCAACTTCCACCTGCCGGAGGCGATTCAGCCCTTCTATGTGGGCGAGCTCGCGCGGGCCCTGGAAGACGCAGAGGTAATTGGCCTCGGTGTTAGTTCCCTGGGGATCCGCTGGGCGGCGGAAACGCTGGCGCCCTATCTCGGCACGCGGCCCGTGATGGCGATCAGTAAGGGCCTCGAGTGGAACGGGCAGGAGCTGGTGATCTTGCCCGACGTCTTCGCCGAGGCACTCAAGCAGGCTGCTCCTGCTGCCACGCAGGCCGCGCTCAGCAACTTGAGCCCGGTAGCGGTGGCCGGGCCCTGCATCGCCGGCGAGCTCGCGCGTCGAGTCGAGACCTGCGTCGTGATGAGCGGTCGAGATCCCGCGGTGACTCGCCAGCTCGCGGAGCTCGTGCGCACGCCCTACTACCACGCCTTCCCCTCCGATGACGTGATGGGTGTCGAGGCGTGCGCCGCGCTCAAGAACGCATATGCCATGGGTATCGCTTTTGCCGCAGGGATCCATGAGGCCAAGGGAGGCGAAGCGGGTTCCGTCGCGATGCACAATCATGAGTCCGCGGTGTTCGCCCAGGCCGTACTCGAGATGCAGACGTTGGTCGAGCTCCTGGGCGGAGAGGCACGCACGGCTGCCGGCCTGGCTGGCGTCGGAGATCTCGACGTGACCTGCAACGGGGGCCGGACGGGGCGCTTCGGACGCCTGCTTGGGAGCGGTCTCAGCAAGAGCCAAGCCGTGGAGCGCATGCAGGGCGCAACCCTCGAGTGTCTGGAGATCCTGCGGGTGATGCGCGAGGCGGTCGTTGCCTTCGAGAGCGCGGGTCGATTGCCCCGCGGAAGTCTGCCGCTCTTGATGCACATGGCGGACGTCGTGCAACGGGACGAAGCGGTGAACGTGCCGTTCCCGCGGTTTTTCGGGGGCTTGAGCTAGCTCCCGCGAACACCGGCGGCCGAACCTGATAAACTCGGCCGCATGCCAGACACGGCTCGCGACTTGTCCCAGCCAGGGTCCCCGTTGGTGGTCGGTGTCGACAGCAGCACGAGCGCCTGCAAGGTCATCGCCTGGGGCACCGCCGGCGAGGAAGCCGGCTACGCCATCGCTGAGGGCCGCGCGAGCTTCCCTCTGAACAATCCAGAACCCGAGGGCTGGGAGCAAGATGCGAACGACTGGTGGCGCGCACTGGGGAGCGCGTGCCAGGCCCTGAGTCAGGCGCTCGGTGAGCGACTGCGCGACGTGGTCGCGCTCTGCGTCACGCATCAGCGTGAGACCGTCGTCGTGACGGACGCCCACGGTGAACCGCTCGCACCGGCGCTGGTGTGGATGGACTCACGCGCGACTCACCAGGTCGAGCGCGCCGTTACTACCTTGGGCGCTGAGACGCTGCATCGCCTCAGCGGTAAGCCGCCTTGCACGACGCCATCGCTCTACAAGCTCGCCTACCTCTTCGACAAGGCCCCCGCGCTGAGGAGCACCGCCCACGTGTGCGACGTGCAGAGCTTTCTCCTATGGAAACTAACCGGCGAGTTCAAGAGCTCTCTGCCCAGCGTCGACCCCATGGGCGTGCTCGATCTCTCGACCGGAGACTACGCCGAGCCCCTGCTAGATTTCCTGGGGGTGAGGAGCGAACGTTTCCCCGCGCTCGTCCCTGCGGGCCAACGTGTGGGCGCGCTCACTCAAGCGGCGGCGGCCGTCTGCTGCTTGCCGACGGGCCTGCCGGTGATCAGCGGCGCAGGCGACGGGCAGGCGGCAGGCCTCGGAGCGGGGATCGCCGCGCCGGGGGAAGCTTACCTGAACCTCGGCACGGCGCTGGTCAGCGGCGTCCTGAGCAATGATTACCGCACGGATTTAGCGTTCCGCACGCTCTTCGCAGCGACGCCGGCTTGCGATTCTCAGGAGCTGGGCGACAGGGCACTTCCGCCCTACTTCCTCGAGACGGATCTCAAGGGCGGAACATTCACGTTTGACTGGCTGTGCGAGCGCTTGCTGGAGCTCCCCGCAGCGAACAAATCAGCTCACCTGGAGCAGCTGGCACGGCGCGCAGCGCTGCTCCCAAGCGGAGCCCAAGGACTCATGCTGGTGCCCTACTGGAACGGTGTCATGAACCCGTACTGGGACGACGCGGCGAGCGGTGTCCTCATCGGGCTGCGAGGTCATCATGGCCAAGCCCATGTGTATCGCGCGATTGTGGAGGGGCTCGCGCTGGAACAGCGCCTCCACACCGAAGCCGTCGAGCGGAGCGCTGGAGCAATCCACCAGCTCGTGTGCATGGGGGGGCTGAGCGAGACCCCCTGGGTGCGACAGCTCTTCTGCGACGCGCTCGGCAGGCCGATTGTCCCAGCGGAGAGTCGGGAAGCGACGTGTCTCGGAGCAGGTATCCTGGCGGCGTGTGGCGCTGGTCTCTTCGCGGACTCTGGTGCCGCGATCGCACGCATGACTCGCCGAGGCGAACGCCACCAGGTGGGCGCCGACGCCCCCACCTACGCGGCTTTGTTCGATGTCTACCGCGAGCTCTACCCGGCGTTGCGCGGAGCCCAAGCACGGCTCGCCGCACTGAACCACTGAGATGGCCGACGCCGAGCCAGATGAGTTGACTACGCCAGAGGAACTGACTGCGCTCCGTCGCCCGCTGCCCAGCTGGCTCAGCTGGCCGAGCCACTCGTTGCGCTACCGCGTTCACGTCAGGATGTACGCGCTCGCCACCCTGATTCGGCTCACCTTGCCGGACGCCGTGAGCAAACAGTGGTTCCCCGAGGTACTGATTCATTGGCTGGGTGCCGTGGTGCTCCTGGCGACGGGGAGTCTGCTTGGGTGGCTGTTGTGCATTGGCGCGATCTTGATCGAGCTCTTGACGCTTTCGGACCAGCTGACTCAGACCGCGTACCTGGGGCTGGTCGCGCTCGGCGCGCTCGCTTGCTTCATCGGCACACCGAAGCGGCGGGAGGAGCGCATGCACTTCAGCCTGGCGGCCATCGTACGCACGCTCACCGTTGGCACTTATTTCCTCGCGGCTTTTCACAAGGTGAACCGCGACTTCCTGAATCCGGCAGTGAGCTGCGCGTCGGGAGGCATGCACGTCCTCGCCGAACACTATGGGAGTGGTAGCATTGCCTCGATCGCGGACTGGAGGTTCTGGCCTTATCTGTTCTTGACTGCTGAGTTCGGCCTAGTGGTGACGGCGATCGTGCGCCCCTCGTTGGGTGCCATCTACGCCGCCTTGCTCCACCTCCCGCTGACGATCATCTTTGCGCCCGCCTTCGCGTTCACGATGGCTTCGGGCTGGGTCGCGCTGTTGAGCGAAGAGGAGCTGCGACAACTGGCCCAGTGTCTCAGAGCCCGCTGGCGTCGCATCGCGTTGACCGGCTCGCTGCCGATCGCGCTGAGCCTCGGCCTGCCACCTTACGCGCGCTGGCAGAGCGATCCGGACTGGTGCGTGAAGGAGGCCGTGCTGTGGCTCGTGTTGGCTTGGTTGCTCGTCGCCTATGTCGAGCGGCGACGGCTCGGCAGCCCGCCGGAGCGCTGGTTTGGCGCCTGGCGGGAGCTTTCAGCGCGCTCCAACCAGCGCGCAGCACGCGGTGCGCGACGCTGGGCTGCGATCGCCTGCGCGCTCTGGTTGACGAACGGGTTCCTCCCCTACACCGGGCTCAACTTTCAGCACACCGGCGCGATGCTGAGCAACCTGAGGGTCGACGCAGGTTGTTACAATCACCTGTTGGTGCCCGAGCGGTTTCGGTTCCGCGAGGAATACATTCGCCTCGACGAGGTTGCGATCGACGGGCAGCAAGTGACGCCGGCGGACTACACCAATCAGCTGTTCAACGCCGAGATTCTGGGGCCCCAGCTAGCCGCGTGGTGCCGCAGTGCTGCCAGCGGCGTACGCCTGCGCGGGAACTATGGCCTCGGGTCATTCGACGTGCCGAACGCCTGCGAGCCTGGTGCGCTTCCGTGGAGCTCGGGCTTGAGTCATTTCCGCCGATTTCAGCGCAATCTAAGCCGAACCTGCCCCCAGGCGTGTGTTCACTAGCGCGCGTGTAACCAAATGCGCGCGGCACCGTACAGGGCAGGATGTTGGGATACCTAGCGCGCCGTTGTGGCGTCTCGCTCGTTACTCTTGGGCTCTTGACTGCGCAGGCGGGCTGCGGCGGAGACGGCGCATCGGATAGCGGCGGTCAGGGGGGAACGGCAGGGGCGGCGGGCGACGGCGGCGCGGCTCAAGGCGGCGCGGCTCAAGGCGGCAGCGGGGCCGGCACGGTTGGCGGGGCTGGAGGCGAAGGCGGCACCGCGCAAGGCGGCGCGACGACGGGTGGCGCCGGGGGAGACGCTCCGGGCAGCGGCGGCTCTGCTGCGGGAGGCAGCGGGGGCGCTGCGAGCACGCTGAGTTGTCCGCCGACCGGTCCGTACGGCAGCGACGTCGGTGACGTCTTCCCTGATGTCACCTTGTATGACTGCGACGGCAACGCAGTGTCGCTCCACGACCTGTGTGAGGCACGGGTGAGCGTCGTCTATACATTCGCTGCCTGGTGCCCCGTTTGTCGTTCCCATATGGAAAGTGGTCGACCGAACCAGCTGCTGGCAGCGCACGAAGCTCAAGGGCTCCAAGAGTGGGTCGTCGTCACCCAGAAGACCGACGGCAGCGACGCCGACGCTCAGCTCTGCGCGCTGACACGCGATACCTACTCCCTCACCCCCAAGGTCCTCTTTGATCCCAACGACTCACTGCGCAAGACCGTCGGCGTCCAGGTCAACAGCGGGAGCTTGGTGATGACGCAAGGGGGTCGCATCGAACTCAAGACTCAGTACAACTTCGACGCCGTGGAGGCCGAAGTCGACAGCCTATTTGCGCAGTGAGAGCAGGAGTGCCCGCTCCCGAGAGCGCTGCGACCGCTACTTCGCGCTGAAACGCACCGAGTAGGAAATCACCGTGGGTCCCTTCGGTGGTTTCTCGAACTCGACCGACTTGAAAACGCCAATCACGCAGTCGCGGAAGCCCTGACCCTTCATCGACGTGCGTGGCTGCGAGACGTCGGGGTGGCCGCCCGCGCGGCCAATCTTTAGATCCACGCCAAAGATGCCGCCCTTGAGCGGATCCTCGACCTGCTTGTAGCAAGCGCGGAGCTCGTCGAAGTGCTTCTCCACCGCTTCCTTGAATGGAGCCTTCTCAGCATCGGTGTTGCTCCCTCCGCCGACGTGCAAGCCGATGTTCTTCACCACGACCTCCGGCAGGCTCTCGACGTCCTTCGGCGGCTTCGGCGGAGGCGGCGTGGGCTCAGGAGGCTCTGTATCCGCTGGAGGGGGCGCCGCGGATGCTGACGCGACGGGCTTGGAGGCAGCGCTCTCGGGTCCGAGCGCCACGATCGCGATATCGATGATGCCTTTGGCGCGCAACCGATCCAGCAGATCGGCGACATCGCCGAGCGGAGTAGACTCCGGGGTCTCTATCCGCACGGCAATAGGTGTCTCCACGTTCCTACGCCCAAGTTCGTCCGCCACGGCCTGTGCACTAACCACGGTCGTACCGTCGATGGCAAAGCCCGTGCTCTGCATGGAAACCGTTACAGCTTGGCGGGCGGTGACCTGCTCAGGAGCCACGGGAGGCTCCGTAGGCTTGCTGGCGCACGCCCCGACGAGCAGCGAAGTGGCGAACACGCCTGAGGCAATCATCCAGCGCGAATCCAGCTTTCTCATCACGCCCGCCGTGTATCACAGATCGTGGATGATGGGCGTTCGAGCCCCCAGCGCACAAACTCTCAGCTGACGTCAACGCGCGGCTGTGGCACATCGGAAGCATGGGTTGGAACGCTCGGGGTCGGAGTCAACCAGTGGGAGTGGCTTGCGGCCTGCTCCTCGCCGCAGCTCCTGCGTGCAGCGAGCGGGAATCAAAGGGCGACAGCGAATCCCCGAGCGTCGTCCCGGCGGCAAGCCACGTGAGCCAGCCGAAGCTATCGCCCAAGCCAAGCGGAGATTCGCCCCCCACCCAGAAGCCACAGCCGACCAGCAGCGAGGCCAGCGAACCGGTCGCTCCCCCGGAGAATGTGGTGTTGCCGGAGGGTTGGGTGCTCGACGAACTCGCTGACGTGGCCCCCGCCGGGCCGGCGACGGCGACCATGCGCGGCGTGGTGATGGTCTCGAGAGACAACGTAGCTCACTTCGCAAGGTACCGAGCGCGCGCCGCGACCGCCCCTGCGGGCGAGAGCCAGGTCGAGCCCCTTGCGCTCTCAGCGGACGAGCTTGTGGCGCTGCGGCGTGGTCCCGCGCTGCTGGGACCCTACGCGTACTGGATCGACGGCAAGCGCTTGCTGCGCAGGCCGTACGCGAAGGCCGGGGAGCTAGAGACGCTCGCAGAAGACGCACGTCACAGCACCCGCGTCGCCGCACCACCCGAACTCAAAGCGGGTGAGCCGGCGCTCGTTGCGTACGTCGCGGGCGGGTCGAAGATCGACAGCCAGTTGAAGGCCCATTTGTGGGTCGAGGGCAGCGGGACGCTGGATGTCAGCGACGAGGCCGCGAGTGCGAACAGCGTGGCCATGACCCGGGCGAGCACCGGGCTCGTAGTGCTCTCGCTGGAAGCACGCACCGGCATGACGCCGATCCATGCCCGCGGGGTGAGCTTCGAGGGCAAGCAACCGAAGCTTGGTGAAGACATGGTGGTTTGGGTTGGTGGCCCCGTGGATCCACTAACGGAGATCGTCGGCGCCAGCGGCTCACACCTGCGCCTGGGCTTCGTCGCCACAAACCGCACGGCAACGGAATTTGGCTTGGCGACTCTGAACGTTGGAGACAAACCACGCATGGGTGCATCCGTGCGCTGGGTCGACTACCCGAATGGCCTGGATCCGGCCCCAGTCGCGACGGCGCAAGCGTGTGGGCGCCCCATCGTCATCTTCGTGCGGCCAGCCACTGCCGCGGTGCACGCACTCCAAGAGCTGCGCCTAGGCTTCATCACCGCCGACGGTGTCGGGGATTCGTTCGTCTTGGCGCGCTCGCGAGGTTTCGCGAACGTGTCGATCGCCGGGAGCAGCCAGGGCGCGCTCGTCGCCTACACCGCAGATCGCAGAACCTGGGCACGCGCACTGCGCTGTAAGTGAGCCTGCGCTGCAAGTGAGCCTGCGCCGCGACTAGGTTCTGCGGCGCTCGGGCGACACTTGGCCTACGCCTACCACGTGATTGACGGCTTCCGGCGGCGGCGATAGCGCAGGCGGATGCGATCACTGCGCACGCTGTTCCCTGACACCGGACTGTTACTCGGCGTTCTGAACCAGCTCATCGAGCTAGAAGTGTTCTCGGAAGAGGCAGTCGAAGAAGCGCTGAGCGATCTCGCCGACAAGAGCTACGACGACGAAGAACTCGACGAAGACGAAGACGACGATGAAGAGTACCTGAAGGCGCGCGATGCCATCGCGCGACTCGGCGAGTGGCAAGTGTCAGACGACGATCTGGCGCGCATCGAGGGGCTGGACTTCGACGGCGGCAACCCCGTCTACATGAGCCTCGAGGCAGCGATCGACATCGACACCGGCGGCGAAGAAGACTGGTACCAGGTGCTGTCACTCGAGGGCGTGCAGCGACTGACGAATCTCAAGAGCCTGAGCCTCGATGGTCACGGCTATCGCGAGTACGAGTGGCTGGATCTGGCTGTTCTGGCGGGGCACCCGACGCTCGAAACGCTGGACCTCACCGGTCGTTGTAAGTCGCTGCAAAGCCTTGAACAGCTGAAATCCCTGAAGCAACTGAGGCTGCTCGGCGCTCAGCTCGACGACGAAAGCACGCTGGATACCCTGACGACCAAAGGCGTGACCGTCACGCGTTGAGCCTCGATGCTGTTGCACGGCAGCGTTCTGATCTATAGGGCGCCACGACTCGCAGCACTCGCTGCACCTGATCCGTGAAGTAGGTAGAAATCAGACGATGAGCACAGCCAACGAATCGACCCGCCGGAACCAGTCCAAGTCGAAAGACAAGAAGCGCAAGCAGGAGCTGAATGGCCATGGGAAGGCCCTTGGCAAGTCCAAGAAGAAGTCCGGCAAGGCGAAGCTCACCGCGAAGACGGCGAACCTTTACGACCTATACGAGCGCTCCGTGCAAGATCCGGAGAGCGAGGTGAAGCTGCTCGACCGCACGTTCAAGAAGTTGGTCGGTCGGCGTCCGCTGAGTCTGCGCGAAGACTTCTGCGGGACGGGCTTGCTGTGCGCCACTTGGGTCAAGTCGCATGCAGACCGCACGGCAACGGGCGTGGATCTCGACACGGACGTGCTCGAGAGCGGACGCACACGTCACCTCGCTCCGCTGGGCGAGGACGCGGCGCGAGTGAGGCTCCTGCAGGAAGACGTGCGCGCCCGACGTCCAGAGCGCTTCGACGTCGTCTGCGCTTACAACTTCAGCTACTGGATCTTCACCACCCGCAAGGAAATGGTGGAGTACTTCGCGGCGGCTTGCGAGGCCGTGGCAAACGACGGCTTCTTCGCGCTCGATGCCTACGGGGGCACCGAAGCCATGGAAGCCCGTGAGGAGCACCGCAAGGTCCAAGGCGGCTTCAC
This sequence comes from Polyangiaceae bacterium, assembly GCA_050183255.1. GTDB lineage: Bacteria > Myxococcota_A > Polyangia > Polyangiales > Polyangiaceae > JAHBVY01. The sequence continues at coordinate 16,621 of JBFXBK010000054.1, forward strand.
CTACGTCTGGGACCAGGCGTCCTTCAATCCCATCGACCACTACGCGCAGAACTACATTCACTTCCACTTCAAGGATGGGACGAAGCTCAACAAGGCGTTTAGTTACGCCTGGCGCTTCTGGTCACTCCCCGAGATCCAAGAGCTGCTCCTCGAGGCCGGGTTCAAAGAGGTGAGCGTGCTCTGGGACATCGCGGACGATGAAGAGGACTCCGACTACCGACCTCGCAAGGTGGTCGAGAATCAACCAAGCTGGGTCTGCTACCTGATCGCCCGCAAGTGAGCCTATGATCGAGCCCCGTCCACGCTTCCATCTGGCCTTCCCCATTCAAGACTTGGAAGCTACGCGAAGCTTCTACGTGGAGCGCTTGGGAGCGCGCGTCGGACGGGTCGATCAGAGCGCCACGCCGCGCTGGATCGACTTCGACTTCTTCGGCCACCAGATCAGCGCCCACCTGGTCGACGACTGGCAAGCGGCGACGGGCAACAACCCGGTCGACGGTGACCGAGTGCCCTGTCGACACTTCGGAGTGATCTTGGAACCTCGAGCGTGGCGCGCACTCGCCACGCGCCTCGAGACGCTGGGCCAAGAGTTCGTGATCGCTCCGAAGACGCGTTTCGCGGGCGAACCCGGTGAGCAGTCGACGTTCTTCATCTTAGATCCGAGCGGAAACGCGCTCGAGTTCAAAGCCTTCGCTGACGACGCGAACGTGTTCGCGACCGCCTGACCGAGCCAGGCGTCGAGTCGCCGCCCGTCACGGAAGCGGCCTACGCACGCTCGCAGTGCGCGCGCCGACAATTGACTTCGAAGTCAACTTTGGCCTGGCGCATGTAGTCCGAAGCAGGCGTAGGTGCGTCGAAAGGACGCCACAAGCCGAGCGTTGGCAACGTCTGGGAAGGGGAACAAAAGGGTGCGCCCACACACCACCCCAACGTGGGTTCGCCTGCGCTCGAGCACCCGCACCCCAAGCCGGAAGAAACCGCAACCAACAAGCGAGTCACTAGCCAGAGACGAGCGGAAATACGCGCTTGCTCTATCGCACAGTTGACTGGCGCTTCCCGGAATTAGCGCGCGGAGAAACATCCAGCGCGCGCTGCGTCGTCGACTTGATCGCACAGCGGCGTCGCTGCGGATCCGGTGGAACCGTGAGAATCATCGCCCCTCACCCCCCACATACTCGGTCGCCCACGGTCGGCGGTGGAGAGTGACTCCGACCTGAGCGCACCGTTCAACCCACGCTGCCGCGAGTGCGGATTGCGGAAGCAACGACTAAACCCAACTGTCGTTTGGTTCCGCGAGGTGCAGAAGACGCGCAACTACAAACAGGTAGAGGCCGAAGCAGCAGCGAACGAAACGTGCACCAAAGCGAGCAATCAGAGCCAATTTCGCGGATTACTCACGCCCCCAGTAGAAGCTTCCGTTTCGATAGGCACGCGCGTTGAACCAGCGTTGAACCGCCGCTGAAACAGGCCCGCGGTCCGGCACGTGCGCACGCCGCACAGACAGCACTTCACCTACAACGTACCCCTGTCTTCCGCGTTCGGAACAAACGCAAGCTGGATGTAAATTGTCCTAGTTTTCCTGCACGGTAACTGTCATCCATGGACAAGGTGCGGCACTGCTTCTCTTCCTCTGAAGTTCACAAGTGCTCGAGGAGCAGCAGTCAGGAGCACCGTAGGTTCCCCTTCACCGCAGCTTCCTTCGCCGCAGGTCACACTTCTCGCACTCATCGCGCTATCCGACTTGTCGAGCAGCGACCCACTGACGAATACCTCTCCCTCGTATCCACACGGAATTTGCTTTGACAGCCGCTGAGGTTACTCCCCCCGCCACCGACTCCGCCGAGCGCATCGGCCGCTACGAGGTGATCTCCGAGATCGCGAGGGGCGGCATGGCAACCGTCTACCTCGCCCACCTCGGTGGCTTGGGAGGCTTCCGTCGCTTGGTCGCCATCAAGCGCCTCCACCCCCACCTCGCGTCCGAACCGCAGTTCGTGTCGATGTTCTTGGATGAGGCGCGGCTGGTCGCGGAGATCCGCCACCCCAACGTCGTACCCACGCTGGACATCAGCGACACCATGCAGGGCCTCTGCTTGGTGATGGAGTACATCGACGGTGCGCCGCTCACTAAGCTCCTCAAGCAAGCAGCAAAGCAGAAGCGCGGAGTGAACCCTCGCGTGGCGATTCGCGTGATGCTCGACTCCCTCGCGGGGCTGCACGCCGCCCACGATCTGCGCGATCACGAAGGCCTGCCGCTCAACCTCGTGCATCGCGACGTCAGCCCGCACAACTTGCTCGTCGGGTCCGATGGCCACACCCGTCTCCTCGACTTTGGAGTCGCGCGCGCCCGTCAGCGCCTGACCCAGACTCGGGTGGGCGAAATGAAGGGCAAGCTCGCGTACATGGCGCCGGAGCAAGCCAGCGGTCGCGCGATCGATCGCCGCACAGATGTGTTCGCCGCCGGCATCGTGCTCTGGGAGTGCTTGGCCGGCGCGCGGCTGTTCTACGGAGCGAACGAGGCAGACACGCTGTCTCGCTTGATGACCCAGAACATCCCGCCCCTCTCAGAGTTCTCTCAAAACACTCCGAGCGCGCTGGACGCCGTTGTGGGCAAGGCGCTTGCACGGGACCCCGATGAGCGCTTCGCGAGCGCAGCGGACTTCGCGGCGGAGCTCGAACGCGTCGCCGAGGAGTACGACCTGATCGGGACGTTCGAGGAGGTCTCGGAGGCCGTCGAGGAAGCCGCGGGTGATATCCTCGAGGAAAGGCGGATGCGCGCCCGAGATGCGAATTCCTCGGGGATCAACCTTAAGCCTTTCATCGGCGACATCGCGCTTCCCGCACCTAGCGGCCGCGATGCTCTCGGCGGCCGCCTTTCTCTCACTGGCCGTCCTGAAACGCCGACGGTGCCGGAAGCCCCGGCTGCGCGGCCCCCGGCGCACTCCCTACTCGAGCTGACGAATACTGATCTCTCCACACCCGAGCAGCGCCAGCCGAAGAAAGCGTGGCTGCTGGCGGCCGGTGCCGCAGCGCTGCTCATCGGTGCTGCCGTGACGGTACTCATCGCGCGCAGCAGTGAGGAAACGCCGGCCACCCCCGCCGCGGCAACCACTGCGGGGCAGGCCGCCCAGCCCAGCGGCGTCCAGTTCGCCGACTCGACCGCCCCCAGCTCAGCCTCGGAGGACATCCACACGGAAGCAGATGCCACCAAGCTGGCCGCGCCGACCGAGGAGGCGAAGGCGGAGGCCGAAGCGGCGACGCCCGACACGGAAGAAGCGGCACCGGCCAAGGGCTGGAGCCTTGCTCAGTGGAGGCGCTGGAAGATGCAGCAGGCGTGGAAGAAGGCGCAGCAAGCCAAGGCCGCCCCGAAGACCGGCGGCTCAAAGAGCACGGTTCCCGCAGCGAAGTCCGGCGGCGGTGTAGACGTGGACAATCCCTACCGCTGAGCTTCACTGGAACCTGATTCCCTCCTGCAAACGCTTTTTTTGGGCGGGGATGGAAACGAGCGACAAGGCCGCGACCAAAGCCGGCTCTGCGATGCGTTCGGTATGCGGCTCGGAGCTTGCGCGCCTCAGGGCAATGGCGTACTTGACCGGTGGGCCAGTTTTCGCGCCCCAAGGCGCGAATAGCCGTTCGAGCGCTGCGCTCGACTGGTTCCGGGGCACACCCCCATGGGTGCCACCAACCCGAGCAAGGAGAGACGAGGATGGGCAGGAAGGTTTTCGTCGTCGGCGTGGGCATGACCAAGTTCGAGAAGCCAGGCTCTCGCGACTGGGACTACCCGGACATGGTCAAGGAAGCCGGCACCAAGGCGCTCGAAGACGCGGGCATCGCCTACGATCTGATCGAGCAGGCCGCGATTGGTTACTGCTACGGAGAGTCCACGAGCGGTGAGCGCGCGCTCTACACCCTCGGACTCACGGGCATCCCAATCTACAACGTCAACAACAACTGCTCCACCGGCTCGACCGCGCTTTTCCTCGCGAAGCAGCTGGTTGAAGGCGGGATCGCTGAGTGTGTGCTCGCGGCTGGCTTCGAGAAGATGGAGAAGGGCTCCCTCGGTGCGAAGTACCAAGATCGGGTGAACCCGATGGACAAGCACATGATGAAGATGATGGAGCTGAAGGAGTTCGCCCCGGCGCCTCCCGCTCCTCAGATGTTCGGCAACGCCGGGCGAGAACACATGGAGCGCTACGGGACGACGCCCGAGCAGTTCGCCAAGATCGGCTGGAAGAACCACAAGCACTCGGTGAACAACCCGTACTCCCAGTTCCGCGACGAGTACTCCCTCGAGGACATTCTCGCGTCAAAGATGGTGTACGACCCGTTGACCAAGCTGCAGTGTTGCCCGACTTCTGACGGTGCGGGTTGCGCGATCCTTGCGAGCGAGGATTTCGTCAAGGCGCACAACCTCCAGAATAAGGCCGTGGAAATCCTGGGCATGGCGATGGCGACGGACCTCAAGTCGACATTTGGCGACAACAGCTTGATGAAGCTAGTCGGCTACGACATGAGCAAGACCGCGGCGCAAAAGGTCTACGAGCAGTCAGGCCTCGGACCGGAGAACGTCAACGTGGTCGAGCTGCACGACTGCTTCTCCTGCAACGAGATGATCACGTACGAAGCCCTCGGCCTGTGCCCAGAAGGCCAAGGTGGAAAGTTCACTGACGACGGCGCGTTCACCTACGGCGGAAAGACCGTAGTGAACCCCTCTGGCGGCTTGATCTCCAAGGGACATCCGCTCGGCGCCACGGGGCTCGCGCAGTGCGCGGAACTCAACTGGCAGCTCCGTGGGGAATCAGAGAAGCGTCAGGTAGACGGAGCCAAGGTTGCCTTGCAGCACAACCTCGGGCTGGGTGGAGCCGCGGTGGTCACGATGTACCGCCGCGCTTCGTTCTAGAGATCGGAGCCCGTGATTCACACGGAAGGCTCCGATGACCTCGGAGCCTTCTGTGCATTGATCGCCGCAGCTGGGCGCAACGGTCAGAGCGTCGGCAGCGCGTGCAGCAACCAGGAGTGCGCCTTGTCCACATCGGTGAAGGCGCGCAAGTGGCGGTCGCCGTCTTCGTTCGCGAGGCGCTGGATGTGGAGCATTCCAGTCGGGCTACTTACCAATACCGCCACACGGAAAAAGCCCTGCTGAAGCGTTTGGCGGTGCTTCTTGAACACGACCTCGAACTCCGGATCATTGCGGCCCACGACCTGACGCAGATCGCACAAGAGGCCCATCTTCGCACGCTGCAACGTTGCCATCGCGCGGTGCACCTGGTTCATCTCTGACTCGATCTCCTCGAGTGATGCGAAGGCGAGCGCACTGCGCACGTACTCAACCACCTGATTTTCTACGCGGATACTGAAGTAGGCTGATGAATACATCCTCGTTGGCTCAACCCAGCATCTTGCTGTCGAGTCCCCAGCGCTCGCGAGGCACATCGGTGTAAACGACAAAGCAGCGATTGCCTTGAACACCCAAGTACGCAGACGCCAGATCGCAAAGGCTAGCGCACAATGCGGTGAGTTGATCGCCGGTCGGCGCACCGATCCCCTTCACTTCAAAGCACGCGCACGGCTCATCGGTAGAACGAAACCGCATCGGCGCCCCGAGGGTGGCACGAGCCATCACGATCGGCTCCGGCTTTCCGAGCGCCTTGGCGACTCGCTCGGTCATCTCCGACAGCAGCTGCGCTTCGCTCTGGTCCGGTGAAAGCGGGCAGCTGGACTCCAAGGCGATCCACGGCATCGCCAGGCTTTAGCTCAAAATCGCCCAACCAGGGACCCGACGAAGCTTCCTCACGCCGAGTTTGTGGCGGCGGGATGGCCAATCCTCGGGATTTTCTGCAGTGAAATGCAACGTTCAAGCCTTCAGAGGGGAGATCTTTCTCGCGCCGAGACACTTGGCGAGAACATCTCCCGCTGCGGCGCGTCTCACGCTAGAGCAACCTCCCGTCTGGTATCCCCGCTCAGCCTAGCTCTTCGGTCTCGACATGCCTCCCACTCAAATCCTCCGTGTGGTCGCGCCTTGCGCGTTGCTCATCAGCATTGCTGGCTGCGCAGCCCAAAAGAATGCCGACGCCGGCGCCCCCACCGCTGGCAAGGTGACGTCGGTCGACAACGAGTCACCGATCCCCGAGCAACCTCGGATCTCAAGCACGAGCGCAAGCGCTGAAGGCCCGCCGCTGGAGACGCTGGACGAGGCTGAGACCGCGTACGCAAACGCCCAGCGTGATCTCGACACGTTGCTCGGAGCTCCCGGCGCCAGTGTGGCGCTCGAGGGCTCGCACGACGACGATGAGAAGAAGCCACCCAAGGCTGCTCCCGCGCCCCCGACGACGGGTGCGAGCCAGCTGAGCGAGCAAGACTCGCGGTGTGAGCGCGTGTGCCTCGCCCTCGCCTCCCTCGAGCGCGCACGAGACGCGATTTGCCGCATCACGTCCGACGGGGACGAGCGCTGCACCAAGGCGACGTCCAGCGTGGAGAAGAATCGCGAGCGCGCCAAAGTCTGCGCCTGCCCCGCCCCAAAGCCAGACGAGCGTTCAGAACCGTGACCCGCCGCTGACTGCGAGCACCATCTTCACTTCCGACCCAAGCTCGCAGCGCGCTGAGCGTCAGACCATCGACGCGCGTGCGCACCGTAGTCGTCAACGCCCGAAACCTATCGCGCCCTCGCTAGTTGGTAGGCGCGCTGCTTCGTTCGTGCTTGCACGACCACGCATCAAGGAGTCTGCCGTGAAGTCTCAGCTCACGCGGAAAGGCCTCGTCGCCGCCGCTTCCCTGCTCACCGTCGTTGGCTTTTCACTCACTGCCTCTGCGGAGGTGAAGACCATCCAAGGGGACGACCAGGACGTCGCCTACACATTCAAGGACGATCTGCTGAACTCCGATGTGGGGGGCCCCGGCGGAGGCACGATCATCATTCGTCCCAAGGCAGCCCGCAGCACGCTGATTCGTCCCCGCGTCCAGTTCATCACTGAGCTGCTCAAGTCCGCAGAAAATCTCTGAGCCGTGATCACGTAGGCGCCTCGTCCGTTGAGGCGCCTCTCGTGTACGCTCGAGCGCGTGAGTTCGATCGTTGGCCGCCTCGCCCCATCGCCTACCGGGGCGCTGCATCTCGGCCACGCGCGCTCATTCGTACTCGCCTGGTGGGCCGCGCGCGCGGCGCACGGGCGGGTCGTGCTGCGCATCGAAGATCTGGACACTGCACGCGCCGATGGTCGCTACGTCGATCAGGCTCGACGCGACCTCGAGTGGCTGGGGCTCGACTGGGATGAAGAGCACCTGCAGACGCACACCATCGAGCGCCTAAACCAGGCGGTCGCGAAGTTGATCGAAGCAGGCTTGGCGTACCCCTGCGTGTGTTCCCGTGGGGATATAAGGCGCGCCCAATCCGCACCTCACGCAGAAGACTTCCGCGAGGTCTACCCGGGGACCTGCCGTGGCCGCTACCAGAGCGTCGCAGAAGCGGAGCGCGCGAGCGGCAAGCCGGCTGGTGTTCGCTTCCGGGTACCCGCCGGCAACGTACGCTTCGAGGACCGCGTCGCAGGCACGTTCGAACAAGACGTCGAGCGCGAGGTGGGCGACTTCCTGATCGCGAAGCGTGATGGCGCCCCCGCCTATCAGCTAGCCGTGGTCGTCGATGATCACGCGCAAGGCGTGACCCAAGTCGTACGCGGGGACGACCTACTCGACAGCACCCCACGTCAGCTCCTCCTGCATCGGGCCTTTGGCTTCAGACCGCCTGAGTACGCGCACGTACCGCTGGTCGTCGACGATCACGGACAGCGCCTAGCGAAGCGCGCGGACAGCCTGAGCCTCGAGTCGCTGCGGCAAGCCGGCGTGGAGCGCCAGCACGTGTTAGCCTGGATCGCGGAGTCGAGCGGCGTGATCGCGGGAATGGGGGAGAGGAAACACGTTCGTCAGGCTGGTGGCGCTCCAGCAGACGCGGATTTTTCTCACGGAAACGTGATCGACTACCTGCAAGGCTTCGACTTGGGGAACCTCCCGCGAACCCCGGTTGTCGCTCCCGGACTACTGAGTCTGAAGGGAGAAAAAGCATGAGCCGCAATCCAGGAGAAATCAGACAGCTCTCGCGTCGCGGCGCGCTTGCTAGCTTGCTCGCAATCGGTGTCGCGCTTCACGGCGCCCCGCTGCTCGCTACGACCAAGCGCAAGTTCTACCTCCAACCCCTGGGGAGCGGTCTCAAGCAATCAGACGTCGAGTTCGTGAAGAAGTCCTTGCTCGCGTTCTACGACTTCGACCTCGAAGTGCTTCCAGAGGTCCCACTACCGAAGAACGCCTACTACGCGCCCCGCAGCAGGTACCGCGCGGAAAAACTCCTCACGTTCCTGAAACAGAAGCTCCCAGAAGATGGCTTTCGCATCCTCGGCATCACGACCAAGGACATCTCGACCACCAAGGGCAAGATCAAGGACTGGGGGATCCTCGGACTCGCGACCATCGACGGCGTGGCTTGCGTGATCTCGAGCTTTCGCACCAAGCGCAAGACGAAGAACCACCAGCACGCGCTCGACCGCTTCGGCAAGGTCGCGGTGCACGAGATCGGACACACCCTCGGGCTCAATCACTGCCCCACCAAGGGCTGCTTGATGCGCGACGCCGAGGGCTCGGTGCTCAGCAGCGACCACGAGTACGACCTGTGCTCGGAGATATGCCGCAAGCAGCTGGTTCGCGCTGGCTACGAGCTCAGTGGAGGAACCCCGCCATGGCCCAAGCCAGGCTCCTGATCCTTCTGTGCCTGTCTGCGCTCGCGACTGGCTGCCGTGATCCCCAGGGCACCTGTGAAACGGTGTTCAAGGAGGGCAACACCGGAACGCTATGTCTAGTCGATCAGCTCAAGAGCGACTGCATGCTGAACAGCAAGCAAAACACCTTCACCGAGGAGAGCGCAGAGGAAGGGGTGAAGCGCTGCGAGCGGCTCGGCTACGATCGTATCCCCCCGGAACCAGGCGACAAGGACCTGCGGCCAGCCTTCATCAAGCCACTCAAGCGCCTGTTCCCGGAGAAAGCGCCTGCCAGGTAGCGCTTTTTGTTAGTGCGAATCTGTCGAGGGCTTGGGTCGCGCTTTCGGCGGATCTCCGAACGCATAACGCAGCGATACGGCGCCGCCGAATGGCATGTGACCGCTATCGCCACCCAGGTGGCCGTACAGCTGCGCCGTGAGCGTGGTGTTTTGATCTAGCTCGTCGCTCAACCAGACGTACGCGGTGTTCAAAGTCGTGCTCTTCAGCGGGGGAATATCGTCGGGTTCGTCGCCGCTGCAGAGCTCCGTACCGGACGCGTAGATATCGCATTGCTGCACCGCCGTGCGCACCCCAAAGAAGTGCGGGTAGCTCTGCATCAAGACACCGAACCCGAGGCTGAGGGTCTCGCTCAGCGGACCCGTGAGGAACAAGCCGAGGCGACCAAAGATGAAGTCCTCTTCGTCGCGCTTACTCGACACTTCTTCCCCGAGGTACTGGGTACGCAGGGTGTCGTTGTCCCACCAGTTGGTGTCGGGATCGGCGCCTTGGGTGATGAAAGACCGAGCATACACCGTGCGTGAGTACGGCAAGCTCGCAAACTCAGCCTCGGCGAGGCCACCGAACGACACCTCTTCCCCCTTGTAGAACAGCCAGCGGAGCCCTGGACCGAAGCGCGTCATGTAGCGCCTGCCGAGCGCCGGTTGTTCGCGGTCCTTTGCGATCTGCGTGGCGAGCTCCTCGCGCGCGTACTCGCCACTGAAGCTCATCTCGAAGTACTCGCCGACTGCATAGATCAGCCGGCCGAATGCGCTGGTATTGGCGACCACATCGCCGCTCTCGTCCTGGTAGCGAGAATCATCGGAGCGAAAGACTGGTGAGCCGCTCACGCCACCCTCCAGTGCGACACGCGGTCCCTTCAGCATGCTGCCGACGCCCTTGGGCCCACCCGGCGCGGGCACCAAACCGCGCTGCTCGATGGTGTACTCCACCGTGCGCTGGCCGACGACGGGGCCACACCCGACGTTGGCGAGCCCCCCGAGCGCCAGTGCGCCCAACTTGAATCGAAGCGTACGTAAGCAAGTCATACGTCGCAGCATACGGCGCATTGCGCTCCGAATCCTGGCAGACCACCAAGCCATGCGGAAAGACGAATAGGAACGCCAGGCTCCACTTCGAGTGTGGGCAAGTGTTCATAGGATCGCCGTGTCACGCGCAGGCTTTCACCCGTGAAAAAGGGCGGCGAGGGTTCGTTCCCGCGCCGCCCTGGTTTCGAGTGTGCCTCGTGGGCACACCCTCTTGGTCTACTTCTTCAAAGTACGGAACCAACGCCCGTACAGGTAGATGCAGATCGCCGAGAGGATGCCGACACCTCCCATGATGGTCCACACCATGCCCACGTTGTGGGCGTCATGCAGCTGCGTGGTCAGTTCGTGGGCGTTCTGCCCGGTGAACTCCACCAGCTTGTCAAACGCGGCTCCGCCCTTGATGGCATCGACGTCCGTCTGGCTCATGCCCTTCTCCAGCAGCAGCTCGCGGGCGAAGCGCTCCTTGGACGCGTAGTGGTCGTAGAGGCGAGGCGCGAGCAGGCCCTCGAGCGACCAGCCAATTCCTAGCGGAATTTGCGAGAAGCCGAGGTACATGCCCTTCTTTCCAGCCGGCGCGAAGTTACCGATGAACTCGCTGAACTTCGGGCTCGAGAGCATCTCGCCCACGCTGAAGGTAAGGATCGCGCCTACGGACAGCCAGCCAAGCACGGAGTAGCCGCTCATGAACATCGCGACCGTCGAGAGCAGAGTGCCCACGACCATGCTCGTGGTCGCGCGCATCTTGCCGCTGAGCCACGCGAAGAAGAAGCACGTGACCATGATCAGACCCGCGTTCAAGTTGAGCATGCCCTCCGGGTTCACCGAGGTGCCCTCGGGGTTCATACCGAGCAAGAACTGAAACACCGGGTTGCGCGTGCCGCCCGGGCCGAACAGATCCGTCACGATGTTCTCGGTGTTGACCCACTCCTTGATGTGGAGCGGCAGCACGTCGAACAGCGAGTTGAACATGAACCAGAAGCCACTGAAGATCAGCAGGTACAGCCAGACGTGGGTCTTCTTGAGCTCCTTGATCGAGTCGAGGAACAGGTTGTCCTGCTTGGCCTTGCCTTCCTTCACCAACTTGGCGCGAGCCAGGCGATCTTCCTTGTGCGGCTCCTTGTAGGTGAGGAGCAGCAGGAAGTTGCAGCAGATGATTCCCACGCACGCGAAGAATACCTGCTGCCAGCCGAAGTGGCCGCGCATGTAGGCAGCGACCAGCGGCCCGAGGAAGCCGCCGATATTTACCGTCTGGTAAAAGATACCCCAGGCCATCGAGCTGTTTTCCGGCCGCGTGGAGTTGACCAACGTGCCCTGGATGCCCGGCTTGAACACCGCCGTGCCGAGCGCCAGCACGATGGCACCGCCCATGAAGCCCCAGTAGCTCGCGAACATCGCCATGATCGCGTAGCCGCAGATCTTGATCACGGTGCTGACGGCGATCGTCTCCTTGTAGCCGAAGCGATCCGACAAGCCTCCGGTGAACACGGGGACGAACGATTGAACCAGCGCCCAAACGAAGGTGATGTCACCGTACTGCGAGGGCGTGAGGCCCAAGCCGCCTTTGGTGGCGGGGTCGGTAGCGTAGATCGACGCGACCGCCTTCACTCCGTAGTAGGCAAGGCGCTCGACCATCTCCATCCCGCCAACGACCCAAAACACGTAGCCCAGGCTGGCGATCGCGGCGCCGAAGCCTAGCTGCTTGATGTCGTCAGCAGCGCCGCTGGTGTCCTCTTCTGTCACAACTTCCGGGGCCGGTTCGACAGTTGCCGGGTGTGCCAGGTCGTCGACTACGTCGTTTTCGTTTGTGCTCATGCGTGGGGGTTCCTCGAGAGGCGGGCACAGTATTCACAAACCCGTTTCAGGCCAACTGCGCTTTGCGGAACCTGCTGCAAGGGGTTTTTCCGCCATCATTCCAGCGACTTATCGCTTGTTTGGGGGAGAAGGTACGCTAGGCGTACACCTGCGCTATGTCTCAGTCTACCGGTAACGCAGAGCAGTAAAGTGTCGCCAGGCAGCCTACGTCTCCTCGCGCAAGCACGGCTCAAGGAAGTGATGCCTGCCACGAACCGCTTGACCTCCCCCCCAAGAAAGCTTGATTCCGCAAGGTAATGAACGGACGAGACCTTGCCAAAGCTCGCGGAATCGCGCACACGAGAGCGGCATGGCGGTGTTGCTGTTCGACGTGATGGACACCTTGGTCTGGGACCCGTTTCGGCTCCTGCCAGCGCACTTTCGACTCAGCTTTCCCGAGCTCTTGCAGCAGAAGCACCCCACAGCCTGGGCCCGCTTCGAACGCGGTGAGCTGGACCACGCTGGCTTCTGCCGCGAGTTCTTCGAAGACGGACGCACGGTCGACGAGGACGCATTGCGCCAGCTGTTGTGTGAGAACTACCGCTACCTACCGGGTATCCCCGAGCTATTGCTGGAGCTGAACCAAGCTGGCCACGAACTCCACGCGCTGAGCAACTACCCCGAGTGGTACACCTGGATCGAAGCCAAGCTCGGCCTGAGCGAGTACCTGCGCTGGAGCTTCGTCTCCTGCCTCACAGGGCTACGCAAGCCGGATCCTCGGGCGTACGAGCAAGCAGCGCGAACGTTGTCTGTCCAGAAGGTTTCAGAGTTGTGGTTCATAGACGACCGCGACGAGAACGTCGAAGCCGCCCGTCAAGTCGGCCTGAGCGCCCTGCGTTTCGAGGACGCTTCGCAGTTGCGAGCGGCGCTACACAGCGCTGGATTGCTCTGAGTCACGCATCCGATGACGGCGCGCCGAAACGTGTTTGCCAGCGTCGGCAAAGCTTGGCCAAGGGCTAGGCTTGGTCTATCGAAGTGACGTGCCTCTGACCCCTCCGGAATCACAGCGTCGCGACTTCCGCCACACCAAGATCGTCTGCACCCTCGGCCCTGCGAGCGACAGCTCCAACGCGATCGCGGAGCTGGCGAAAGCCGGCATGAACGTGGCGCGCCTGAACATGTCCCATGGCGACCACGAGTCGCACCTGATGGCGATCCGTCGCATCAAGAGCCTGAACACGAAGCTCAATCACCCGGTCAGCATTCTGCTCGATCTGCAGGGGCCCGAGATCCGCACCGGGGTGATCAGCGAGAAGGTTGACCTCAAGGTCGGCGAGACGATCACCCTGACCGTCAGCCCGATCGACGATCCCGAGGTGAAGAGCGTCCACGTCAACTACGACGACCTGGTCAACGATCTACAAGTCGGTGATCGCGTCACCGTGGACAACGGGTTGATCAACTTGGAGGTCTTGCGCATCAAGGACCGCCAGCTCGAGTGCCTGGTGCTCGACGGCGGAACGCTTGGCTCGCGCAAGCACGTCAACTTGCCAGGTATCCGAGTGAACCTGCCGAGCATCACGGAAAAGGACCGCAAGGACATCCAGTTCGGCATCGACCATGAAGTCGACTTCATCGCCTTGTCCTTCGTTCGTTCGGCAAACGATGTGCTCGAAGCGCGGGAGCTGATCGAAGCCAGCGGCGCGAACATCCGCTTGATCGCCAAGATCGAGAACCAAGAGGGAGTGGACAACTTCGCGGCCATCCTCCGGGAAGCGGACGGCATCATGGTCGCCCGCGGCGACCTGGGCGTCGAGGTCGACTTCCGCGAGCTACCCGTCATCCAGCGGCGCTTGGTGCGCGCATGCGCGATCGCCGGTAAGCCGGTCATCGTCGCGACGCACTTGCTCGAGTCGATGATCGAGAACCCAATGCCGACACGCGCCGAAGTGACCGACGTGGCAAACGCCGTCTACGAGCAGGCGGACGCAGTGATGCTCAGCGGCGAAACGGCAACGGGCGCTTATTCGACGCGTTGCGTACAAGTGCTCGATAGCCTCACGCGCCGCATCGAGAAAGAGCCGGGGCTGCAGTTTCACGATCAGCGGCAGCCAGCAACGCCACGCGAAGAGCTGGCGCGAAGCGCGGTACGCCTCGCGGACTCGATCAACTCTCCGGCTATCGTCGTGATCACACGGCGCGGACTGCTGGCTCAGCAAGTCGCGAGCTTCCGCCCCAATCGTGCGATCATTTACGCGTTCACCAACATGAGCAGCACGCGGCGCAAGCTGTGGCTGCTCCGCTCCGTCGTGCCTTTTGTAACCGACTTCTCGAGCGACCCAGAGAAGACCATCGTCACCGCGTTCGAGCGCCTGAAGCGCCGCAACCGAGTACTACCGGGTGACCCGATCGTGGTGATCAGCGACATCAAGGCCGGCGGCGAGACGGTGAGCAGCATCCAGGTGCGCACCTTCGGCTGATTCGCCTCGCCTGAGCGTCACCAGTCAGCCACCTTGCGATCACCCACTGTGGCCTGATTCCGCGAGGAATAGATCACGACCGCGCAGGTACGCAAACCCGGTACTCTCCACGCCGCCAACGCTGCCGGCTACTCCTGCACGGACGGCCGAACCGGCCGCGCCTGCGGCAGCAAGACCGACAGCCAGGGGACAACACTCGCTAGGTTAAGCACCTACGTAGCAAAACACCGGGAACATCGGCAAAGTCATCAGTATGGCACACCCCAGGCATATTCCTGTACCTGCACGCAGCGCCCAGCGCCGCGTTGGTCACCCGGGGTTCGTCTCCTGCGTGCTGCTCGCGACGGTCCTCTCGAGTGGCTGCGACGACGCGAAAGTCGCCAAGGTCACGCACCCAACCCACGCACCCTCGCAAGCTGCCGGTGCGGGGAGTCATTTCCCCGCGGCATCGGTTCCGGCGAGCTCCCTTCGCTTCTTGAGCTTCGAACTCGGAGGCGCCAACGCTGGGGAACGCGTGCCGATCTTGATTGCAATCCACGGCCTCGGCGACACACCCGAGAACTTCTCGCGCTGGCTGCGAGATCTCGACGTCAAACTGAGACTCATCGTGCCCCAGGCGCCTACCAGCTACGGGCATGGCTACTCGTGGTTCCCGTACCGCGCCGATCGCACGCAACATGAATTGGCGGAGGGGATCGCGCAGAGCCGCGACCGACTCGAGCAGCTCGTGGACGAACTCACACGTAGGTATCAGTTCCCCGGCAAGCCAGCGGTGCTGGGCTTCTCCCAGGGCGGAATGTTGAGCTTCGCGTTGGCAGCACACGCTCCCGAGCGATTCAGCTTGGTGATGCCGCTCGGAGGACTGCTGCCGGACGAACTCGATCCTGCGCCGATGACGACTCCTGCGTCGCGTCCCGAAGTGCTTGCGTTCCACGGCACCGACGACCGTATCGTGCCGTTTGCCGACGCAACTCGAGCGACCGAACGGCTCTCAGCTCTGGGTTACGAGATCCACCTCCACAGCTACCCCGGCGTCGGACATCAGATCCCGCCAGATATGCGAACCGCGGTGTTCGCAAAACTGCGTGAGTGGGCGGCGGAGTGAGGCTGTGTGGGCGGGCCGGCTGACGGCGCTGGCCGTGTCGTTAGGTGTATCCCCTGCGCGCCAGCGTTCCACCGCGGAAACCACTTGGGTGGAGCGGCGTTGCAGGTTCCCCTGACTCTGCTCGCACACATCGGTTGGTTGGACGGCCCCGGGCCACCAGTTTTGGGGGTGCGGCCTATCGCATTCGCAACCCAGCTTTTCGGATCTGAAAGCCCGAGCGATGGACAATCGCCATAAGTGACGTCCCGGTGCTTTCGCGGCGTGGCACACGCCGTGCAAAGGGTCGTGCAGGCGATATCGGGCGACGCGCCCACCATCGCCGTTGACTTCTGCGACCTATCGACCGACCCGCGCAACACTGCTTGGTTGCGACCAGTCCTCCCCATCGGGTTCTCCCCCAAGCCCCGACAAGCTCCTCCTCAACTCGGTCGGTGGGTCGCACCCCTCCTCCCCACTTCGGTGGCGGCGCCCCAAACGGGCCACCTCGTCGGAACCTCCCGACTCGGTGAACTCTCTTTGACAACCCAGGAGACACCGCGCCTTGCCAGGCGCGATTCGCGCCCGATCTGGCGCGACTGCACTTCCCAACGGCGGTGGCATCATCCCCCCTCAGCCACCGCCGTTGAACTCTGCTCCGCGCTCCGCGCGGGTCGATCCGGTCAACGCCGTGGTCGGCACGACGAGACCCTCGTCTCATCAACGGCTCGAAGCATCGTCCCCCCTCATCGCTTCGGGTCGTTGCCCTTTACTCAACGGTTCGGGGTTCGCCCCCCTCATGCCCCGAGCCGTTGCCCTCTTCCCAACGGCTCGAAGATCCCCCCCCTCACTTCGAGCCGTTGTCCTCTACTCAACGGCTCGAGGATCGCCCCCCTCACCTCGAGTCGTTGCCCTCTTCCCAACGGCTCGAAGATCCCCCCCTCACTTCGAGCCGTTGTCCTCTACTCAACGGCTCGAGGATCGCCCCCCTCACCTCGAGTCGTTGTCCTCTACTCAACGCCGCGATGGC
>JBFXBK010000055.1:0-32946 GCA_050183255.1 Polyangiaceae bacterium
CGCGGGTCCATGCGGTTTCCCCGAGGGTGCATACTTCGACAACGACGATCTACTCGTGCCGTCGAGCGACGATGTCTATCTCGAGACGGCCATCATGGAGGTTCGTGGCGACAATTTGAAACCCCGCGCGCCGCAGTTGCTCAGCCACTAGCCGCTCCGCCTCGCGGCAAAGCTCCGTCTCCCGCTGTTCCACGCGCGGGTCTCGGGCGCTGGCTGCGACGGTTGTGTTGTCCGCGACTTTCTAGGTACAAAACGTCAATCGCCCAGCGCGTTGGCTGGGCGTTTGCTGCGGCTCGAGAGGCGCTGCCGCTCAAGAAGGCGCTTCCTCAGTAGTCGTACTTTGCGTCGCAGTTTTGCAGGGTGTCCGAGCAAGTCGCGCCCGTGCCGACCTTGTTCGTGCCCTCTTTCACGCAGTACGAACCTGCCAGCTGAGTGCCTCCGAGGCCCACGTCATCGACCAGCTTCTCGCAGCTGAAACCGCTGGGACAGTCGCAGTAGTTAGCGCCGTCATCCTTGCCGCCTTGAGCGTTGGCGCAGCGGCACGAGCAGTACACAGCCTTGTCTTCACGGCGATCGACGAGCTGAGCAGCGACGGCAACCTGGACTTTGTCCTCGGGGTTCGTGCTGTTCGGGTCGGTGCCGGGAATCGCGCAGTTGCCGTCGCCGGCCACGGGCGCACCGTAGGGGCAGCTCACAAGACCCTGGAACTTGTTCACGAGGCAGACGCGAGTCTCGCACTGAAACGAGCGGCTCTCGACGTTCACCTCTTCGCTCGAGAAGCTCGCGAAGTTCGGGTTGTACTCATCCTCGGGAATGCACGGGTCGCCAACGCCGCCGCTCTCGCAGCCCATGGCGATCAAGCCGAGAGAAGCGATTGCCAGCATGAACAAGCCACTGCGCTGCCGGGATTCTGAGGAGATGGTCTTCATCGTGTGTTCCGCCTGCTTTCGCGTCTTCAGAGCCTCGGAGTCTTTGAAACGTCGCGCCTGAGGGCACGGACAATCATCATTTCGGCTTCCCGGGGGAAGAGAGACTCCAAGCTAGAGCACAAACTGTGGTGGGATCAGCTGAACTCGGGGCCTCGTCTCGGATCTGGAGGATCACACGGCGTAGTGGGCAACTTACGCCGTTCGAGGCTTCGTGTTCCGCGCGTACGCTAGTCGAGTGGTGAGTCAAAGGTCAATCCGAATGATGGCTGTCTTGGAGCCTGGCTTCTGTGTGAGCACGCGGGTTTATGGCTGCAAACTCACACGCCATGGCGAAGCTAACAGTACCCTCGGAAGGTTGTCCTGTGACTGCCATCGAGCGCCCAACTGGAGCGCCCTGGATGATGGATGTGTCGCCAGCGCGACCCGGGTTGAGCGCTCGCTAGCAAAGGTTGCGTTCGCGGAGGTCGACACCGCGCGGCAACTCAGTCGAGCGACGCGCTCGGTCACTGAGACATCAGCCTCGTTTCTCCTCCCCCCAAACCCAAGCATTCGGTCGGGTGATTGTTACTGCGTGGGAGGATTAATCGAACGCAGATAGAAGCCGGAAACTTATGGGATGATGGGCAAGGGGAGGCGCTTGACAACGCTTGGCGGCCCTTTCTAACATCGCCCACGCCGCGTCCGGTATCTATTGATTCTCATTACGTTTTTGGCGCCGAGGGGGAAAGCGCTCCAGGTGTCAGCCTCAGAATGAGAGTTTTCTAGGGCGATCCGAAGGGATCGCACCTGCTCAAACGCAGCGCGCACGTCGCGCACTGTCGTCCCGCTCCCCCCAATCGAACGCGCGTGCTCAGCCCACTCAAGAAAAGAGGACCGATGTCGAGAAAGCGCTTTGCCGCAGCCTGCATTCTCAGCTCCGTGTTTTTGTTCGGGAGCGTCTATAGCTCCGAAGCGCGAGCGCAGGAGGTCATCGACCTGGATGAGGACTCTCCTCCCAAAGACAAGAAGAAGGACGCCAAGGCCGGCAAGAAGGACGGCGACGTCGACATCGATCTCGACGAGGAGGGTGGAGAGCAAGCCCCCGCCGGCCCCGCCGTCGCTGGGCAGATGACCGAAGAGGCGGCGCAGGCGAAGAAGCTGTTCGACAAGGAGCGCTGGAGCGAGGCGGCACTGGCGCTCTTTCGCGTATGGAATGGCGAGACGGGCGACGATCCCGGAAACCGTGAGCTGGGCGAGTACTATCTGGCGATTTCCCTCTACCGACTGAAGTTCTATCAGTCGAGCTACGCGATCTTCAGCTTGATCGCGGACAAGAAGACTCACCTCAAGTTCAAGGAGACGCTGCTCTGGCTTGCGAAGCTCGCGACGCAGCTGCCGGAACCTGCAGACATCATCGAGCGCGTCGGCAAGTACTCGAACGCAGAACTCGAGCGCTTCAACAACCCGCAGCAGCGCGATCTCTACTGGCAGCTCAACTACATGTTGGGTCGCTACAAGTACCGTAACCGTCAGTTCGCCGAGGCGATCAGCCTGTTCCAGAAGGTGGATCCATCGAGCGAGTACTACGTGAAGTCGCAGTTCTTCAGCGGCGTCTCGTACGTGCAGCTGCGCAAGTCGGTGCCCGCCGTGAAGTCCTTCCAGCGCGTCGAGAAGGCGATCGACGACGGCGCAGTTGGCGTCGAGGACGAGACTCGCATGCGGGACTTGGCCTACCTGTCGATGGCACGCACGTACTACTCCGCGTCCATCAAGCTCGATGCGGAGACCAACACGCCGTCGGTCAACAGCACCAAGCTGAGCGCCGCGGTGAAGTACTGGAACTTGATCGAGACCTCGAGCGAGTACTGGCTCGACGCGCTGTTCGAGCAGTCTTGGGCCTACTTCATGGCCGGTGACTACCCGCGCGCCCTCGGCAACATCCACACGATTCAGTCGCCGTACTTCCCGAACTCGTTCTACCCGGAGGCGGACATCCTCAAGGCGGTGATTTACTTCGCCAACTGTAACTACGAGGGTGCGACCACCATCGTCGCGAGATTCAACAAGAAGTACCAGCCGATCAAGGATGAGCTGGACAAGACCCTGAAGCGTTTCAAGGGTCCGAACCAAGAAGAGCCCTTCTTCAAGTTTCTGAAGCAGGTGCAGGACGACAAGGCAGACCTGAGCCCGAAGATTCAGCCGATCGTGAAGAACGCGCTGAGCGATCGCTCGCTGCTCCGCAACATCCAGTACGTCCGCGTGCTGGATGACGAGCTCGCTCGCTACGGGCAGGCCCCAGCGAGCTTCAAGAGCTCGAAGCTGGGTCAGCAGGTTCAAGATGTCGTCAAGTTCGCCCGTCAGCAGGCGGTGAAGAACGCCGGCGAACTCGCCATGGAGCGCTACCAGCGCAACTTGGACGAGCTCGACGAGCATCTTCGTAACGGTGAGAAGATCCTCATCGACATCACGAACGCGCTCCGCAACAAGCTCGACGAAAAGCTCAAGGGTGGGCAGGTGTCGAAGGCGGACGCGAAGATTTTCGGCGTTGTTAAGCCAGATGAGGAGCACGTCCTCTGGCCATTCGACGGTGAGTATTGGCGCGACGAGCTTGGCTTCTATCGCCAGGTCGTTGAGTCCGCGTGTGGGAGGTAAGAAGGTAACTCATGAACTCTTCACGAGTCGTTCCCGTTCTGGCTGCGCTACTGGGGCTGCTGCTTAGCAGTGCCAGTGGCTCGGCTGCGCAGTCGGCAAAGCCGATGCCGAATTCCTGCGTCGCCCCCGAGGCGGAGAAAGCAGTCAACGCCTGCCCTGGTGGGCCCAAGACATTCGAGATCAAGCAGAAGCGCGGTACCGCGTTCAAGAGCGCGCCTCCACCGCGCGAAGTGAACGCGCAGAAGGATGCCAAGCCGAAGAATCCCGACACGGAGATGGCGGCTGGTCAGCGCGACGCGCGCAAGACTCGCCTGCAAGCACGCGGGCGTGCGCTGCTGATCACGGAGATCCAGGGCCTCGAGCGCTTGTTCAAGCGTACGGGCAAGCGCTCTCCTGACCGTCCTCAGCTGATTCGTCGCCTCGCGGAAGCGTACGTCGAGCTCGAGAGCGCGGCGAACCGCGACAAGATCGAGGCGGAGGTCAAAGCTCAGGATCTCAAGTCGAGCCGCAGCAAGGGCAAGGTTGCAGCGATCAACAAGGCGCGCAAGGAAGCCGGTCAGGCTCGCAAGATTGTTGATGCCGCGCGGAAGAAGGCCATCGCTTACTACAAGCTGATGAAGACGGCCTACCCGAGCTACTCGAAGATCGATGAGGTGCTCTACTACCTCGCGTACGAGTACGAGCAGGCGAAGGATCTCAAGAACGCCCGCGCGGTCTACTACGAATTGATTCAGAAGGCGCCCAAGTCGCCCTACATTCCCAACGCCTACCTGGCGTTCGGCGAGCTGTTCTTCCTCGAGGCCCAGGCCGACCCCAGCGCTTGGGAACTCGCGGAGCAGTCGTACCGCAAGGTGACTGAGTACCCGCCGCCCACCAACAAGGTGTTCGGCTACGCCCACTACAAACTGGGCTACGTGTACTGGAACCAGGGCGAGTACGCGAAGGCGTTGCAGGAGTTCAAGGAGGTCATCCAGTACGGTGACAAGTACGCGAGCCTCCCGAATGCGAAGCAACTCGCGAAGTCTGCCCGTCGCGACATGATCCCGGTCTACGCGGCTAGCGGCCGCCCGGAGACCGCCTACAACTTCTTCAAGGGGTTGAGCGGCGACGGCGCTGGTGAGAGCACCAAGACGATCGACATGCTCAATGAGCTCGGCTTGGCGTACCTCGACACCGGTCATTACCGCGAGGCAATCACGCTCTACAAAGACCTGATGAGCCGCGACAAGGGTGACAAGCTCTGCTTCTATCAGGGCCAGATCACCGGCGCCGTCATGGCGCTGAGCGGCAAGGACAAGGACTCGGTCAAGAAGGAGCTGGAGCGTCAGCTTTCGGTGCGCAACGGCTACGTCAAGGAGAGCCATGCGGACAAGTCCAAGCTAGAGTGCTCCAACGTCACCGCCGGTCTCCTTGCGGAAACGGCGATGTCCTGGCACCTCGAGGCCGTCGGTTCCGGCGGCGTGCGTGGCACCGGCGACAAGAAGACGATGGACCTCGCGGCGTACCTCTACCAGAAGATCGCCGACAACTTCACGTCCCAGGAGTTCGCGAAGTTCGAGTTCCCGCGCATCGTGAAGGAGGACTGGCCGAACCTCTACAAGATCAAGTACGCCATGGCGGACTTGCTCTACTTCCAGGAGCGCTGGGACAAGTGTGGCCCTGCGTTCGATGCGGTGGTTGCAGAGAACCCCACCGGCCCCGATGCGGCAGAAGCCGCGTTCGCCTCGGTGCTCTGCTACCAGAAGATGTACGACCAGATTTACAAGGGCGACGCCGACCGCAAGGGCAAGGGCCTCGGTCCCAAGGGTGGTAGTGCGGACAAGGACAAGGACAAGAGCGAGTGGGAGAAGCTGAAGCCGAAGGACTTCACCGACACCCAGAAGGGCATGGTCACGGCCTTCAACCGCTACGTCTGCTACGTCAAGCCGCCGAAGGGTGACGCGAAGGCTTACGACAACTACGTCGACGTCAAGTTTGCCCGCGCTCGTACCTACTTCGAGTCTCAGCACTGGGAGGAAGCTGCGCTGGCTTTCCGCGACATCGCGATCAACCACGCGGATCACGAGTCAGCCGTCTTCGCTGCCCAGCTCTACCTCGAGTCGGTCAACGTGCTCGGCGCCAAGGCGGATCCGCCGCGTCCCTCGTGCTTCGACGCGATGGGGTCCGACGTCCCGCTGTTCATCGAGTCGTTCTGCTCTGGCAAGAAGGCTGAAGACAACGCCGAGCAGTGCGAGACGCTGAACCGCATCCAGTGCGACATCCAACGCCTCAAGGCTCAGAAGACCGTCGAGTTGGCGGACTCCACCCAGACCAAGGGTGAAGTGGGCAAGGCCCTCGAGCTCTACAAGGAAGGCGGCGACGCCTACTTGGAGCTGTGGCGCACCTACGGTGAGAAGCAGCTGGAGGACGGCCAGAAGTCGCAGTGCGGTGCGATGGACGAAATCGTCTACAACATGGCGAAGGCCTACCAGGCCGGTCGCCTACTGGCGAAGTCGGTCCAAGCACGCTTGATCCTGCTCAACCCGCGCTACGGGATGAACAAGACGGATCTGGCGCTCAAGGCGACGTACGAGATCGGCGGCAACTACCAGGCTATCGCCGTGTACGACAAGGCGGCGGACTTCTACGAGAAGTACGCGGCTGACACGAAGTACAAGGGCGAGTTTGCTGACCAGGCATTGAGCGACGCCGTCGTGCTTCGCTTGGGTCTCGGCCAGGAAGATCAGGCCATCGACGACGCGAACAAGTTCAACCGCTACTACGGTGCCCGTAAGGCCGAGCAGGCTGCACAGGTTGCCTTCGCGGTTGCCGCTTACTACGCGGAAAAGAAGGACTGGGGCCAGGTCGCCAAGCGACTTCAGGGGGCCATGCGGTTGATCGACAGCAAGGCGAGCCTCGACGTCAAGGTACAGGCTCATGCGCTAGCCGGTCACGCCTACATGGAGCTCAACCGCGGTCGCAACGCCGACAGCGAGTACGGCACCGTGGTCGCGACTTGGAAGGATCCCAAGAAGGCAGCGGACGCAATCACGGCGAGCGGCGGAGACGCCCGCAAGCTGGGTCGCGCCCTCGAAGCCGTGGGTGAGGCGATGTTCTACTTCGCCGAGAAGAAACGCGCGAAGGTCGAGGCGGTGAAGTTCCCCGAGTACAAGGGCGCAGGCACCACGCAGGCGGTGAAGGACCACATCAACACCAAGGTCAAGGCGTGGATCACCAAGAAGCGCCCCCTGATTGAGGACGCGACCGCCGAGTACAAGAAGATCGTGGACCTGGTGCCCGCCCCGCCGCCGAAGTGGGTCATCGCGGCTGGTTCGCGCGTCGGAGACATGTGGGGCACCTTCGTGAAGGAGTTCCGCGCGGCACCCATCCCGAGCTGGATGAAGCAGGACTACGAGCTGCGCACAGCGTACTACGGTGCTCTCGACGACGCTTCTGAGCCCCAGAAGCAGATGGCCAAGGGTGCATACCGCACGTGCCTCGACTACTCCGTGAAGTACCAGTACTTCGACGAGTTCTCACGTACCTGCGAGGAGTGGCTCGCTGACAACTACAAGAACGAGTACCACCTCATCGACGAGTTCCGCGGTTCTCCGAACCTCGTGAACAGCACCTTGAAGGAGCGTCCCTATCCGATCTCGATCGGGGGTGAGCCCTTCGTCACCGCACCGCCGGAAGCCGAGGAAGCTGACAAGCCAGGAGCTTCCAAGGAGTGAGGTCAACAGGCTGGGCCGGCAGCGTCCGAGTAGGACCACCGCTGGCCCCGCCGACCTCGAAGATCTCACGGAGAATCATCATGAAATTGACTAATCTCTCAGTTCTAGCCGTGCTGGTGTGTGTGGCCTGCGGTGGCGGAAGCAACGGCCCGGGCCCCATCAGCCCAAAGGACGACAGCGGTCAGCGCACCAAGGGCGGCCAGGCGGTCACGAAGGCTGCGGCGGCGGGCTTCCAGCGCGCACTCGATCAGTTCGTATCCAACGACCAGAAGGGCAGCTGGTCCGAGTCCAGCTGCACCAGCGTCGCTGGGGAGTTCTTGAACGCTGCCAAGGAACAGCAGGGCGCCTCGGGCAAGCCTTTCCCCGAGGCACTGTACAACGCGGGTCTTGCGTACGCGCGCTGCGGTCAGGACGACAAGGCCAAGGCGCAGTTCCAAGCTGCGGCGAACGCCTCCAAGGACTTCCATCGCGCGCGCGCCCAGCTGGCGCTGTACGACTACCAGACCTCCAAGAACCTCGACGCCACGATTGAGAAGCTTGAGCAGATCATTCGTGACGCGAAGTTCCAGAACGTGGAGGCCCTGGTCAGCGTGGCTGCCCTGCAGATGGAACGCGGAAACGACGTCAAGAATGCTGACGGTGCGAACGACCTCGAGCGCGCGAAGCTGAACATTCAGCGCGCATTGGCCATCGACGACAGCTTCATGCCTGCGTTCAACCAGCTGTCCCTCTACTACTTCGAGCTCGCCAAGCGCGACGCCGAGAAGAAGGACAAGAAGGCCACCAAGGGCAAGAAGCGCGGCGGCCTGGTGGTTGCGTCGGATCAAGGTCTCGACGTCAACAAGCAGCAGCTCGACTTGGCGGCTCTCGTTGCGGCTCAGGCCATTCGCAAGAACCCCAAGTACGCGCCCATTCACAACACTGCCGGGCTGATCCAGGTGCAACTGAAGAACTACAATGGCGCCGTGCAGAGCTTTAAGCGCGCGCGCTCGTTGGATCCCAAGTTCTTCGAAGCGCACATGAACTACGCCGCGGTGAACCTGGGCTTCCGCGGTTTCGAAGAGGCCGAGAAGGCATACCGCGAGGCGCTGAAGCTACAGCCCAACACCTACGAGGCTCATCTGGGTCTCGCGTTGGCGTTGCGTGGGCAGATCAACGACGCGAACTACGACAAGAACATCGCCGAGGCTCAGAAGGAGCTGGACGCGGCTCGAAAGCTCGAGCCGAACCGTCCGGAGACCTACTACAACGAGGCGATTCTGACGCAGGAGTACAAGGCCAAGGGTGACGAGAAGAACTCGATCCCAATGCTGAAGAAGGCTGCGTCGATCTACGACACGTTCGTAGCCAAGGCCGGTGCCGACCCGGCGTTCGCGCCCGCAGTGAAGATCGCGAAGGACCGCTCGACGGACATTACGGACACGATCAAGTTCATCGAGGAAGGGCAAAAGGCAGCGGCTGAGCCCCCACCTCCTCCGCCGCCGGAAGAGAAGAAGTAAGCGTCAATCGCTTTGGCAAACGCGCGGGCGACCCAACAGGGTCGCCCGTCGCGCTTTGTCGTCCGTCGTGGCGATGAGCTCTTGGCTGTCTGTGAGAGGATGTGCGCCGAAAGTCCAACCCGTGCGGAAAGATCCTCAGTGAAAAAACTTCCCAAGGAAAACACTCCTCGCGGAACCTGAGTGTTCAGGAGCTGTCTTAGCTCGCCGTGCTTCGACACTCCGCCCAGATGACCTGCTCCCTCGACGCGCTAGCCGTCTCTGATGCTTCGGAGACAGCGGGTGAGTTGGAGGAGCAGGTCCGACCGGCAATCGGGATGCTGCTGACGACGGATCGTGATTCGCGTCGGCACGCCCCGGTGGTAGGTAATAGGGTGCTCCGGGGACTGACCCTCGGGGCGGCGACTGCAGCCTTCGACGCTTCCAACTCGGCTTCGAGTTGTCGGGGACGAGGCTAAAGTCGGTTGACGGCTCGACCCTGAGCCAAGTACAATGACACTGTAATTCGAACGCAAAGTTCTGAGGAGGCTGGAATGTCGAAGAAGATCCGGTTTGCCGTTCTCGTAGGCGTGGCGATTGCCTTCACCGCTCCCAACGTGTTCGCCCAAGACAAGAAAGATGACGACAAGGGTTACGGCTACGAGTTCGACGACGACCCGTTGAACGCCGGTGGTTTTGGACCCAACGACGCGACGATTCGAGTTCGTCCGCGTGCAGCTCGCACCACGCTGATTCGTCCCCGCACGTCGTTCGTGCCGGAGATGTTGAAGTCGGTCGAGAACCTCTAAGTTTTTCGCACGGAAAACCAGCCCCTCGCTAGCGCCCATCGGTAGCGAGAACGACCTCAGCGCAGCCCAAGGCAACTTGGGCTGCACGCGGCGCCGCCGCACCAAGGAAACGCCCGATATGTCGAAAGCTGTTCTCACATTTGCGCTCTACAAAGGCGATGAGCTGCTGCGTCGCGAGACTGTGACCCAGGACATCGTCAAGGTTGGCAAGGACCCGAAGAGTCACCTGCAGGTCGACGACGAGCTTGCTTCGCGCATGCACGCCGTGATCGAGGTCGGGGGCCCCGACGACATCACCTTGATCGATCTGGGCAACGACCCGGGCACTCAGGTGAACGGAGCGCGGGTGAACAAGTGCAAGATCCACGTCGGCGACCAGATTGAGGTCGGTGGGACGCGCATCGTGCTCGAGAGCGCCGAGGCAGCAGCGGCCGAGGCTCAGCCGGCAGCCGCCGCGCCAGCAGCTCCCGCTCCCGCACCTGCGGTGGCCGCACCACCGCCAGCACCCGCCGCAGCGGCGCCCGCTCCTGCAGCGCCTGCCCCGGCCGTGGACAACCCGTTCGCCAGTGGCGGATCCTCGAATCCCTTTGCGTCTGCGGCGGCGTCGAATCCGTTTGCCGCGGCCGCGAATCCCTTCGACATCGCCCCGGCGAATCCATTCGCGGCCGGCGCCTCCGAGGCAGCACGTCGCGCCGCGCTTGCAGTGCCGGACGACGCGCCTCCCGGTACGTACACCTATACGCTCGTGAAGAGCGCTCCCGACGTCCCCGCAGACGAGGTCGAGACTCACGCAGCGGCAGTCGAGGTGATGGTTCTGTGGGGAACCAACGTGCTCCACGTCTCGCACCTCACGCCGCCCCGTAGCTTCTACGTTGGCGAGGAGGCCGGCAAGGCGATTGGATGCGACTTCTTCATCCCCGCGGAATCGCTCTCCGTTGCGCGTATGCCAGTGGTTCTCGCTGGTGGCGGCGGCATCAGTGTTGTGATTCCCCAGGGCGCGAAGGGCTTCGTCGAGATCCCTGGCCAGCCCCGCATGACCCTGGACGAGGCTCGCGCCAAGGCGCAGCCCTGTGCCGAGCTGAGCGGCGCGCATCAGCTCGCGCTCCCCGGCGGTGCGAAGGCTCGTGTCGAGGTGGGCGACTTCGTGTTCCAGGTCGCCGCGGTGAACGCTGGCAAGCCGATGCCCGTTGGCATCCTCGTCGGCCTCGAAGTCGCAGTGCTGATGTACTTCGCGCTGTCCTTCTTCACCGTGGGCAGCCTGATCGCCGCCATGGCGTTCTTCGTGCCGCCGATGGGCCTCCTCGACGATGAGGGCATCGACAAAGATCAGATGTTCCTGATGCAGCAGTACCTCAAGGCTGCCGCTGAGCGTGAGGAAGAGGAAAAGGAGACCGAGCAGGTCACCGAGCAAGACGCCGATAACAAGGAAGGCGGCACGGGCACTCGCGCCAAGGGCGAAGAGGGCTCGATGGGTAAGCAGACCAGTAAGGACACCAATAAGCGCTACGCAGTGCAGGGTCCCAAGGACAACCCGGATCCCCACATCGCGCGACAGGCGGCGCTGCGTGAGGCTCAGGAGTTCGGTCTGATTGGCCTCCTCAACACCGGCGCTGCCGGTGATCCCAACGCGCCCACCGCAGAGTGGGGTCGTGACACCTCCCTCGGTAGCGATGAAGTCAGCGCGATGGGGAACATGTGGGGTGACGAGATCGGCGACGCCTACGGCGCGGGCGGTCTCGGCCTCTCAGGTATCGGTGAAGGTGGTGGTGGTCGTGGCGAGGGTATCGGCCTCGGTTCCATCGGCACCATCGGTCACGGCGCAGGTACGGGCACCGGCCAGGGCTTTGGCTCGGGTCATGGTCGCCTTGGTGGTTCTCACAGCACGCGCGCACCGAAGGTCCGCATGGGTGCCACCAGTGTGTCTGGTCGCCTGCCGCCAGAGGTCATCCAGCGTATCGTGCGTCAGAACTACGGTCGTTTCCGTATGTGTTACGAGAACGGTCTGCGTAACAACCCGAACCTCGAGGGTCGCGTAACGGTGCGCTTCGTTATCGGTCGCGATGGCGCCGTGTCGAACGTGTCCAACGGTGGGTCGGACATCCCGGATAGCGGCGTCGTGGGTTGCGTGGTGCGCGCCTACTACGGTCTGTCCTTCCCGCAGCCTGAAGGCGGTATCGTTACCGTCGTGTATCCCATCATGTTCAGCCCTGGCTGATCACGAGGACGCACGAAGCGACGGCGGCGTGAGCGAGAGCTCGCGCCGCTTTTGCTTTGTGGCCGCGCAAGGCTTCAGCGAGGACGGGGGTGGGGGAGAGGGCGCGCTTGATAGACGCTGCTGCTCTCCCCCAAACGAGCTGCGAGGACCGCGCAACGGAGCTTGCGATGACCTGCGTTCCGCGTGCGATCCGAGCGCCGAGCTTCGACTGCTTGGCGCGGTTGAAACACACTCGCGATTATCATCGCGATGCTGCGATCCCGCGCTCTGGGTAGTGTGCTCAGAAGAGCTTACTCCGGGCGGAATTGAAGCTCGATCGGCGCCACTAGCGAGCCTGTTTGAGCGAGCGATCCTGCGGAGATCGTAGGCGGATCCGGCTTTACTTCGTTCCTGCCGTCTGCCTATGCTTCAGCCCTCTTGGAGCGGGAATGAGCGCCGTGAGTGGGCGTGAAGCCAGCGTGTCAGTGTTGTTATTCGCGCCCCCCGGGCGCGGATCGTCCGTTGTTTGTTCGAGCCTTCGGGGGCGAGAACTGGGTTGCTCGCCGCGCCTGATCGAAGGCGTCGGAGAGTCGCAAAGTAGATGGTTCGCGCTCTTGGGTGCGGACTCGAGTCCTTCTAGGAAGTGCTCGAGGGAGTTGCCTCTGCTCAGGGGTCAATCGGTTTGATCACGCCGCTGCTGGCGTGTCGTGCGCGCAAATCAACTAGTTCGTGTGCAGCGTCGCTCCAAGGCCGCGGTATTGCTCTACGGCCGCGCTGGTTGGTAAGCGTGGGGAAAGAACAGAGAGAAGGGTGAGCTTGCGATGAAACTGGTGTCGAAGTTCTTGGCAGGAGCGTTGGGCTTCAGCCTCGTGCTCGGATCGATGGGTTGCAACCGTGACAACATCGAGGCGATCAACCTCTCCAACGAAGGCGACAAGGCGTTCAAGGTGAACGTCGAAGGGGCGATCTCGAAGTACGAGCAAGCCACGCAGCTGGACCCGACGAATCACCGGATCCTCTGGCGCTTGATGCGTGCGTACGAGAAGAAGGAGGACTGGGACAAGGTCGCCTCGACTGCCTCACGCGCCGTCCAGATCGCGCCCGAGTTCGCCAACTACTGGTACAAGCGCGGATACGCGCTGATGCAGCTGGCGCGTGCTGGCGACAAGGATCGCTACGAGGAGGCGAAGGAGCCTCTCAAGAAGTGCATCGAGAAGGATCCGAACTACGCCGAGTGTTACCACGAGCTCGCCGAAGCGGATCTGTGGACGGATGACCTGCAGGGCGCGGTCGAGAACTACTCGAAGGCGATCGAGCATGACCCGACTGTTGGCTACTTCTACGCGCCGCTTGCGGACGTGTACGTGACGCTGCGCATGTACGACGAGGCGGACAAAGTGCTGAAGGAGGCCACGCGGATCCTTCAACCCACCGAGCAGAACGCCACCTACCTGCACGCTTCTTACGTGCTCTTGGCGAAGGTCGCGCAGGCAAAGGGTGACACTGCGGGCATGATCTCCGCTCTGGAGAAGGGCCATGAGATCGGCGGAGACAAGCACCCGGAAGACAAGTTCTTCCTGGGCTCTGCTTACGCCACCAAGGATCCGCCGGACAAAGAGAAGGCGGTGCGTCTGTTGAACAGCTTCAGCAAGACCTCGTGTCGCGGGGCGAAGGCCAAGCAGTTCAAGGAGCAGTGCACGGCAGCTCAGGACCTCATTCAGAAACTCGGGGGAACCAACTGACACGTTTTTCCGTGTGTGAATTGTCTGCCGAATCTGGCGTACTGCGAGTTGCGACCGCCGGGCGGAGTCTGAAATCCCGATCAACTCGGGCTGCAGACGGCGCCCGGCGCTCGTCCATTCAGGCGTCGGAGTTTGAGTCCCGCGCTGAGGCCCCTCGCGAAGGGCGGTTCGGTGCCTCGCGCTCGGCTGTCAGCATCGTCGCGGTCGCGCTCCAGGAGACGTGCGTCCGGCGTGTGTCGCGCGGTGAGCTGAGCCGCTCGCTCAAGGCTCGGCGTGGGCTTCCGGCGTTGACCTCGCAGACATCATCCACGTTCTTCGTGAGCGGTTCTTTCGAGAAACGTCGCGCTGGGCGCTCGTCTGGCCTCGTCTCTCCGGCCACCCAGCGGAACGCTCAGCCGCGGAGATCGGGCCAGATTGGGTCCGGCTCCAACAAACCAAACAAGTTCGGTATTTTTGGCGCGAGGCTCGATGTAGTCTCGTGCGACAGTTGTGGTGTCACCAACACCCCGTACGCGGAACCCGCGGTCGCTCCGTTCCCGCACAGTGCCCCCGAGGAAGCATGGATCTAGAGGCGCGTCTCAATAACCTGGAGAACACCCACGAGTGGCATGCCATGGTCGAGGCCCTTGAACAGGGAATCGCCAGTGCCCAAGACGATGGGGTCAAGGCTCAGCTTCACTTGAGGTTGGGTCGCTTGCTGCGTGATCGCTTTTTGCAAGGCGTGAAAGCGCTCAAGCATTTCCAGGACGCTTTCAAGCTGAACAACACCCTCACCGAAGCGCTCGAGGAAGCGCGCTCGGTATACTGGGAGCTCGGCAAGCTCAACATGGTGCAGAAGCTGCTCGAGTTGCAGCTGAAGAACACCTCTGACAACGTCGCAGGTTCCGAGCTTTGCGTCTTGTTGGGTGACGTCCTGACCGATCAAGGTGACTACGATCGGGCAACGGAAGCCTACGCCAAGGCGCTGCAGCTTGCCGCGGGGCAACCCAGCCGCGCGAGCCAGATGCTCGAAGACGTTCAGGTTGCGCCCGACCAGTGGCAGGACCACATCGGTTCATTGCTGCGTGGCGCCCATGGCGAAGACAGCGCTGAGGGGAAGGCCATGGCCTTCCTGCGTGCGTCTCGGGTGGCGACCCGTTTCGCGCCTGAAGAGGTAGAGGGCATTCTGGGGCAAGCGTACGCTGCGGATCCGTCGGGAACCGTAAGCGGCGCTTTGTTCGAAGGCTACTTGGTCACCCAGGATCGCACGGATTCGATCGTCGAGGCCCAGCGCAAGGTGCTGGACGCTGACGTGGATGCCGCGACGAAGGCCGGCATCGCATATCGCTTTGGTGTGCGTTGGGCCACACGGCACCAGAACCTCGATTTGGCGAAGAAGCTGTTCGAGGAGGCCTTGAAGGCCGACCCGACACGAGACGACGCTTTCAACTGCTTGCGTGAAATCTACGGCGCAGAGGGCAACTGGGCGCGCAATCTGGAGCTCGCCGAGCAGGTCGCTTCGAGCACGGACGGTGTGAGTCACGCTGCAGCGCTCGCTGCGGCAGGTAGCATTGCCTGGCGCCAACAGGGCGATCTGATCCGCGCGCGTGGCTACTTCGAGCAGCTCGCCGGAGTTTCTCCCATGCACCCCGCTTTGAAGGCTTTCGAAGCGCAGATTGGCGAGGCTCTGACACCTGGCGATGAGCCTGTCGTGGCAGACGAGCCCGCCGCCGAGGTCGAGGAAGTCGCAGACGAGCCTCAGGTCGAGGCAGCGGCGGATGAAGCCGACGTGGAGATCGAGGCAGAGGAGGCCGGCGAGGAACTGGCGGTCGTCGACGAGGTCGAAGATATCCCCGCGGAACCGGCAGCAGCTCAGGCGCCTGCCGCACCGGCCGGGGCCAACGAGGCCAAGATCGCGGAGCTCCGTGAGCAGCTCGCCCAGCAAGAGGAGTCGAAGCGCTACCACGAGTACGTCAAGACGCTGATCGAGCTTGGCGACGAGGTGCCTGACCCTGCCGAGAAGGTCCAACTCTTCACGGAAGCGGCGGACCTCTACGTCAACAAGTTCGTGAATCAGGCGGAGGCCGTCAGGACCTATGAGAAGGTGCTCGAAGTCGACCCGCAGAACGATGGCGCCGTCGACTACCTGAAGGGGATGTACGAGAAGCGCCGCGACTGGGAGAAGCTCATCGCGCTCCAGAAGTCCCAAGCGGACTTCCTGCCGGCGGGCCCAGAGCGAACGGCCGCGTTCAAGGAGATGGCGCTGCTAGCCACCGAGCGCGTCAAGAAACCCGACGTCTGCATCGATCTCTGGGCGGTCGTGCTCAACAACGACCCGGACGACCTCGACGCGCTGGGGTCTCTCGCACAGCTCTATGAGCGTGCGCGAGACTACGAAAAGCTCGCAGATGTGCTGGAAAAGCAGGCCGATCTGACCTTCGACACGAAGGAAAAGATCGAAATCCTGACCAAGCTTGGCCAGGTCACGGGTGACCGTCTGAAGGACGACGAGCGTGCCGTCGAGGCATACCGCACGCTCTTGACCCTGCAGCCCGACGACCGTCGCGCCCAAGAGCAACTCAAGAAGCGCTACGTTTCCTTGGGGAGATGGGACGATCTCGAGACGTTCTACCAGGACAGCGGCAAATGGGACGAATTCATCCGCGTCCTAGAGAGCAACGAGTCCAAGACGAAGGACCCGCAAGAGAGCATCGCGATGCTGATCAAGATCGCGGAGCTTTGGATGACGCAGAAGGGCAAGCCCGATCGCGCTGCTCGCGCCTACGAGAAGATCCTCTCACTCGACGAGCAGAATCTCGAGGCGGCAGAGCGCCTGATCCCGATCTATGAGTCTGCCAACAACCCCAAGGGATTGAGCGGCGCCATCGAGGTCAAGCTGGTCCACGAGCAGAATCCAGCTGAGCGCCTCGATCTGCTGCGTCAGGTTGCAGCCCTCTACGAGGGGCGCATCAACGACAAGGCCAAAGCCTTCGAGCGCTACCTCGCGGCTTTCGAACTAGAGCCGTCGGATGACCAGTGTCAGGCCGACGTTGAACGCGCCGCCCAGGCGATCGGCAGCTGGGATGCGCTGATCACGAGTTACCGTACGGCAATCCAGAACCTGACGGAGAACGGTGACGCGATGGGCGCCATCAACTTGCGCCTGCGTCTTGGCCGCGTGCTCGTCGACGAGGTTCAGCGCATCGACGAAGCGCTCGTCGAATACCGCGCCGTGTACGAACTCGAGCCCGAGAATGCTCAGGCACTGAGCGCGCTCGAAGGGCTGTACGCTCAGACAGAGCGTTGGGCCGATCTACTCGAGGTCTACAACAAGAAGCGCGACCTCGCGGTGGAGCCGGAGGAGCGCAAGCAGATCCTTTACGGGATCGCGCGCCTCCACGAAGAGCGTCTCGCGGCGCTCGACTCCGCGATCGAGACCTACCGCGCCGTGCTGGAAGACGACCCGGTCGACACCACGGCGCTCGAGGCGCTCGACCGTCTCTTCAGCCAGACCGAGAACTGGGGGCCCTACGCGGAAATCCTGTCACGGCGCATCGAGCTCGACGTGGGCGAGGTGGAGCTGATCGACCTGAAATTCCGTCTGGCAAAGACTCAGTTAGAGCAGCTCGAGGACCCGGCCGCGGCACTAGAGAACTACCGCGAAATCCTTTTCCTGAATCAGGATCATGAAGGCGCTCGCGCCGCCCTCGAGGGCCTGCTCGAGCACGAGACCCTGCGCGGCGAGGCGGCGTCCATCCTCGAGGCGATCTACGAGGCGCGCGGCGACTGGACCAAGCTGATCCACGCGCTCGAGATCCTCGTGCTCGCAGCTTCGGATGTCGATCGCCAGGTCGAGCTGTTGCGGCGCATCGCACAGACTTCCGCGAACCAGCTCGGTAACCTCGAGAAGGCGTTCGACGCTCAGGCTCGGGCGGTCAAGGCCGATCCAGCGCACGCCGATGCGCGCTACGAGTTTGAAGGCCTGGCTCAGCAGGCTAACGCGTGGGAGCAGCTGCTCACCATCTACTCAGAGGTCGCGGATGGTCTGTCTGACTCCGATCTCGCTCGCAGCTACTGGATGCGACTCGCTTCCATCGAGGAGCAGCTTGGGAAGGTGGACGAAGCCGCAAAGGGCTACGAGCGCGTGCTGGCGCTCGATCCCGGAGACGCGGAGGCGCTCCAGGCGATGGACGCCCTCTACCGGGGGCACGAGAAGTGGAGCGAGCTGATCGGCGTCTACCGTCGGCGCATCGAGCTCACCCAGGATGGTGGCGAGCGCGAGGCGCTGTATGCGCAGATGGCTCAGGTCTACGAGGAGCGACTAGGCCAACCTGCCGACGCGATCGGCGCCTACCGTGAGGTGCTGGCCCTCGACCCGGCGAGCCATGTCGCCCTCAGGGCTCTGGATGGCTTGTTCAGTCGTCAGAGCATGTGGCCCGAACTCGCAGAGAACCTCGAGACCCAGCTTGGCCTCGCGGAAACGGAAGAAGAGCAGCTCGCGTTGATGCTGCGTCTGTCTGCACTACGCGAGCAACAGATGGGCCTGGTTGAGTCAGCCATCGAGGGCTACCGCGAGGTGCTCGAGCGCGATCCCACGAACCAAGCCGCTTTGAGTTCCTTGGAACGTCTGGGACGCGACCAAGCGCACGAGCTGATGATCGCGGAGATCCTGGAGCCGCTGTACCGGCAACAGGGTGATTTCCAGAAGCTCATCGGGGTCCACGAAGTTCAGGTCCGGCGTGCTGACGATGTGAACCGCCGCGTTGAGCTGCTGCACCAGATCGCCGAACTCTACGAAGACGCCGCGGGTGACTCCAACGCAGCCTTCGACACCCTGGCTCGCGCCCTCGCAGCTGATCCCGCTCACGAGTTCACTCAGGAAGGCCTGGATCGCCTCGCGCGCACCACTGGTCGCTTCACGGATCTCGCGCGGGTCTTCGAGGATCTCGGCTCCGGTCAGGAGGATCCTGAACTCGGTAGCCAGCTCTACACCTTCGCCGCTCGGGTCTTCGTCAACGACGTTGGAGACGTCGATCGCGGCATCGAGCTGTTCCGCAAGGTGCTGAGCATCGATCCGATGAACTTGGCTGCGGCAGAGTCGCTGCAGACCCTGTTCCACAGCACCGAGCGCTACTCGGACATGTCGCTGATCTTGCAGCGAAAGGCGCAGATCCTCGAGGATCTAGACGCCCAGAAGGAAGCGCTCTACCAGTCCGCGACCCTGGAAGAGGAAGTCCTCGACCGTAAGGAGAACGCGATCGGGGTCTATCAGAAGATCCTCGAGATCGACCCGGAGGACCTGCGCAGCGTTGACGCGCTGATCAACCTGTTCCTTGGGCTTTCGCGCTGGGAAGAACTCCTCGGCGTGTACAGCAAGAAGGCGGATCTGGTCCTGGATACCGAGGAGCGAAAGCTCATCTACTACCAGGTTGGTGCCGTCTACGAGCGCGAGCTGAGCGACGTGACCCGCGCGATTGACACCTATCAGCGGGTGCTCGAGCTCGATCCCGACGATCTCACGGCGCTCGGCCGATTGGACGTGCTCTATCAGAGCACCCAGAATTGGTCCGAGTTGCTGAGCGTGCTCACTCACGAGAGTGAACTCACCGCCGATCCTGCGGAGGCGATTAGCTACCAGTACAGGATCGCGGAACTCTACGAGAAGCACCTGGACGACGTAGCGCGCGCGGTGGAACTCTACCGCGACATCCTGGGCATTCAGCCCGATCATGAGCCGACCCTTGCCGCGTTGGAGGGCATCAAGAACGGGGACAAGGAGGCGCTCCTGGCGTCCAGCGTCCTCGAGCCGGTGTACGACGCGATGGGCGAGTGGGCTCGCCTGATCAGCGTGCTCGAGGTGCAAGTTCGCTTCGCTGACGACCCCTTCAGCAGGGTTGATCTGCTCCACCGCATTGCTCGTCTCTACGAGGAGAACCTCGGGCAACATGCGGATGCGTTCGAGACTTACGCACGCGCCGTCGCCGCGGACAATCAGAACGAGGAGTCCCTCGGTTCCCTCGAGCGCTTGGCGATGACGATCGAGCGCTGGCCGGCTGTTGCCGAACTCTACGACCAGCAGCTCGCGACCCTCAGCGACGAGCCTGAGCGCCTGGTCGAGCTGGGTTTGCGAGTCGCGCAGGTCTACGAAGTTCAGCTCGAGGACGTGGAGAACGCGATCTCGCGTTACCGCAAGGTGCTCGAGGCCGACCCTGAGAATCAGAGCGCTGTGCGCTCCCTCGACCGCTTGTTCTCTCAGGCTGAGCGCTGGGCTGACCTGGCTGACGTGCTCACTCGGGAGGCCGAAATTGGTCAGACTCCCGATGAAATTTTGGAGTTCAAGTACCGCCTCGGCCAGGTGTATCAGCTGCGGCTGAACGATCTGGATCGTGCGATCGATGCCTATCGCGAAGTGATCGGCGCTGCTCCAGAGCACATGGAGACGCTGGAGGCTCTGGAGTCGCTATTCGCGATGGGGACCAAGCAGCTGGAGATCGCCGAGATCCTGGAGCCCCTGTATCAGTCGACCGCTGAGTGGGAGAAGCTGATCCGCGTTCACGAGGCGCAGCTCGCTCATACCCAGGACGCGGATGAGCGCATGAACATGTATTACCGCATCGCTGAAGATGCGGAAGAGCGGCTGATGGATCCCTATCAGGCGTTCAATGTGTACGTACGCGCCATCAAGGAGCGCCCCCTCGACGAGCGCACCGGCGAAGAGATCGAACGCCTCGCGGCGATGATCGACGGAGGCTGGGAGCAGCTGGCCAACGCGTACGCGGATGTGCTCGGCATCGAAGGTCTGCAGGTTGAAACGCAGGCGGCTGTTGGCAAGCGGTTGGCGCGAGTCTTCGAGGAGGAGCTTGCAGACGTAACGAAGGCGGAAGAGACGTATCGCTACGTGCTCTCGGTCGCTCCCGGCGACCAAGACTCTCTCGCAAATCTCGACCGTATCTACTCGTCTCTCGAGCAGTACGCGGAACTCGCTGGGGTGCTCGAGCAGCGCGCCGTCGGAGCTGAAGACCACGAGAAGGTGGAGCTGTGGGGCCGCTTGGGTCAGGTCTATGAGGAAGCGCTGCAGCGCATCCCCGACGCGATCCGCGCCTACCGCAAGATCTTCGACGAGCTCGAGCCAAGCAACGAAGAGGCGATCGCTGCGCTAGGACGTATCTACGAGCAGACAGAGGACTGGGAAGCCCTCAACAAGGTCTACGAGCGTGAGATGGAGACGGCGGTTGGCGACGTCGCAGAGGCCGAGATCCGCGCGAAGATGGCTCACTTGGCAGCGAACCGGCTGGGGCGCGTCGACGACGCCGTGGAGGGCTGGAAGCGGGTCCTCGACCTGCGAGGTGAGGACCCCGAGGCGCTTGGCGCGCTAGCGGGCCTCTATCAGCACCTCAGTCAGTGGGCAGAGCTCACCGACGTGCTCGAGCGGCAGTTCGACATCGCAGACGACGATGAAGAGCGCGTGAACGTGCTGACGAATCGGGCCCGTCTGTTCATCGAGCAGCTCGGACGCGATGATGAGGCCCTCGAGACCTGGCAGCGCGTGCTGGACATCGACTACGCCAACCTGCCCGCGCTACGAGCCGTCGCTCAAATCTGGCGTACCCGTGAGGACGCTCAGGAGCTTGTCAGCTCGCTGCACGCGATGATCGATCGCGCGGCAGCGCTGCTCGAGGCTGCGGAGCTCAAGGAGGTCTACCGGGAGCTCGGTCAGACCTACGGCGTGAAGCTCGAGCAACCGTACGACGCTGCGGATGCCTGGCGGCAGCTGCTCGAGGTCGATCCATTCGACTTCGAAGCGATGGCGGAACTCGAGAAGATCTACCGCCTGGACGAGAAGTGGCCAGAGGTCGTGGACGTCAAGATGCAGCGCGCAGAAGCGCTGCAGGAGCCCGAGGAGAAGATCCGCGAGCTGCTTGAGGTGACCCAGATCTGGAAGAAGGAAGTCAACGACTACGACCAGGCGACGGCTGCCTTCGAAAAGATCCTGGGCATCGACCCAGCTCACACCGAGGCGTTCGAAGCCCTCGAGCGTCTCCACACGGCAGCGGGTCGTTGGGAGCCGTTGATCGAGCTTTACCTGAACCGTCTCGAGACACGAGAGGACGTCGATGAGCGTGGCGAGCTGCTTCGCCGCATCGCGAACGTGTGCGAGGTTCAGCTCCACGACCCGGATCAGGCCTTCGTTGGCCTGCTGGAAGCATTCGGAGAGAACTACGGCGATGACGAGACCGTGCGCTACCTGGAGCGCATGGCTCAGCAGACGAACCGCTGGCCGGAGCTGATCCAAAACGCGAACCAGTGGCTGCAAGAGACCGAGGATCCTCAGCAGAAGATCCTGCTCTGCCTACGACTCGGCAAGTGGTACGGCGAGGACCTCGGCCACTTCGACTACGCGAAGCCCTACTACGCGCAGATCATGCAGCTCGACCCGAACAACGTTCAGGTCTTGCGGCAGATGGCCAACATTCACCGCATCGGCGCTCAGTGGCAAAAGATGGGCGAGATGCTGACCCGCGCCTTGGATGTCGCGGTGAGCAGCGACGACCGTAAGGCCATCCTGTGCGACTTGGGTGAGTTGCTCGAGCGCCACATGGGAGAGACCGACAAGGGGATCTCCTTCTACAAGCGGGCTCTCGAAGTCGATCCGCTCTCCATGCCGGCACTCGAAGCCCTCGAGCGCATCTATGACGAGCGCGGAAATCACCAGGACTTGGTGGAGATCCTCTCGCGCAAGGTGCAGGCGCTGGAGGACTCGGATCGCATTGCGCAGCACAAGCTCCGCATGGGTGGTCTGTACGAGTCTTCGCTCAACGACCTCAACAAAGCCGGGCGGCAGTACCGCGAGGTAATGGAGCTCGACGGAGGAAACTTGCTAGCGATGCGCGGCCTCGAGCGCATCTACGAGGCAACGCAGAACTGGAACGAGCTGGTCGACGTGTTGGAGCGCCAGCTGGATGTGGTCGAGACCGAGCGTGAGCGCGTCAGCGTGCTGCTCAAGTTGGCGCTGATTCAAGAGGAGCAGTTCCTCAAGGCCGACGTGGCGGCGCAACGCCTCGAGCAAGCGCTCGAGATCGACCCGGCGGATGCTCGTGCATACATCGCGCTCGAGCGCTGCTACCGGCGCCTCAAGCAGTGGCTGGACCTGATCAACACCTACGAGCGTCACATCAGTGAGGCGGCCTCGACCGACGACAAGATCGAGCTCTATGGCCAAATCGCGCAGGTGTACGGCGAAGAGGTGGGCGACACGGATCGCGCCATCGATGCTTACCAGAACATCGTCGACCTGGATGACACCAACATCCCGGCGCTCGAAGCACTGAGCCGCCTGTATGAAAAGCAGGACGACCCAGCGCGCGCCATCGAGAACATGACTCGCGTCGCCGATCTGACGACGGACGGGACTCAGCGCGTCGAGATGTACTACCGCATCGGTACGGCCCTCGAGCAGCAGCTCGGCGATCGCGTTACGGCTCAAGAGCGCTTCGAGATGGCTCTCGATCTCAACCCGGCTCACCTTCCGTCGCTGGCTGCGCTGCGCACCATCGCGATGGATGAGGCGGACTGGGACCGCGCCGCACGCTACCTCGATCAGGAGCAACTCAACACTGAGATGCCCCGCCAGCGCGCCAAGCTCCTCGTGGAGCTTGGAAAGCTGCGCGACGAGATGCTCGGCGAGCACGACGCGGCCATCGAGGCTTACCAGCTCGCCATGCAGTGCGACGACGACTGCGAAGAGGCGGCGTTGCCGTTGGTCGAAGAGTACATGCGTACCGACCGCTTCACCGAGGCAGAGCCGCTGGCCGAGCTCTTGGTGCGCAAGGGACGCAACCGCGAGCGCCACGAGCAGCACATGCTGAACAACTTGCTTGGCAAGGTGCTCTCGGCGGTAGGCAAGGACGAGAAGGCGCTCAAGGCCTACCAGGCAGCGCACCAGCTCGACCTGACCGATCAGGAGACGATTCGCGGCATCGCCGACGTGTCATTCCGACTCCAAGATTGGCCGAGCGCGCTCACCAACTACCAGAAGGTGCTGACCTCGCTCAGCGAGGACGAAGTCGACCTGCGCACCGACGTCTACTACCGCCTGGGTTGCATCAAGCGTGAGCAGGGGCAGGTGAAGCAGGCGATCAACAACTTCGAGAAGGCGCTCGCGCTGAACTCGGAGCATCGCCCAACCCTCGAGGCGCTGGTCGACGTCTACGCTCAGGCTAACGACTTCAAGCAGGTCGCCGCCTACAAGCGCCAGATCCTCGATGGCATCTTCGACGGCGAAGAGCGCTTCTTGATGCTCAACGACATCGCCGATGTCTGGGCCGGCAAGGAGAACAACGCGCCCAAGGCCATTGAAGCCTTGGAAGAAGCCTTGGAGCTCAAGCCCCAAGATCCTTCGCTCCTGCACAAAATCCTCGAGCTGTATCAGAAGGCCGAGGATTGGTCGAAGATGGTCGACACGCTGCAAGCGATCGCTGACATCAGCGACAACCCTGCGGTCAAGTCGCGCTGCTTCAACACCATGGCGCAGCTCTATCGCGACAAGCTTGAGGACCCCGATCGCGCGGTCGAGCTGTTCAACGAGGCGCTGGATCTCAACCCTGACTTCCTCAAGGCCTTCGAGCGCATCAACAAGATCCTGACGCGCGAGAAGAACTGGAAGCAGCTCGAGCGCCAGTACCGCAAGATGATCCACCGCATCACGAACAAGAATAAGGCGGATCTCGAGTACACCTTGTGGCACCAGCTCGGTCTCATCTACCGCGACCGCTTGCAGGAGCTGGAATCGGCGGTCGACGCCTTCAAGATGGCGTCAACCACCAAGCCGGACTCGCTTCTGGATCGCCAGATCTTGAGCGAGCTCTACGAGAGCACCGAGCGCTTCGATGAGGCAATCGAAGAGCAGCGGAAGATCCTGGATCACAACCCGCTCGACATCGATCCTTACCGCGCGCTCTACCGCCTGTACTTGCACAAGCACAGCTACGACGAGGCGTGGACGCTCGCTGCGGCCATCTCGTTCATGGGCAAGGCGGATCAGGAAGAGATGCAGTTCTACGAGGACTACCGTCCTCAGGGCATGCTGCAGGTGAAGGGGCGGCTGTCCAACGATCTGTGGACGCGGCAGCTCTTCCACCCCGACCTGAACCTCTACATCTCGAAGATCTTCGAGATGATCGTGCCGGCTGCGCTCAAGGCCAAGGTTGCGATGATGGCCCGTCAGCAGTCGCCCATCGACCCCCGCTTCAAGCAGGATCCGGCGACCTCGACGGTGACCTTCGCCAAGACCTTTGGCTGGGCAGGGCAAGTGCTCGGGTTGTCGACTCCGGAGCTCTACGTTCGCAGCGACATGAACGATGCTATCCGTGCGGTACCGCACCTGCCTCCGGCATCCGTCGCGGGCAAGGCGGTGCTCTCCGGGTTCCAGCCTCAGGAGCTCACGTTCATCTGCGGCAAGCACTTGGCTTCGTATCGGCCCGAGATTTACATGCGGAATCTCTTCCCGACGCAGGCCGAACTCACGATCATGCTCTTCGCAGGTGTGATGATCGCGGCACCAAACACTCCGATGCCGCCCGATGGCGCGACTCAGATCCGCAACACGGCTCAGGAGCTGGCGAAGTACATGGACCCCGTCCAGATGGAGCACCTGCGCGCGGTCGTGAAGCGCTTCATTGAGGAGGGCGCCAAGGCCAACATCAAGCGCTGGGTGCAAGCAGCCGAGCTGACTCAACTCCGCGCCGGGCTCTTGGTCTGCGGCGACCTGAGCATCGCCCGCAAGATCGTGACGATGGAGCCGTCGCTGCCCGGCGATCTCTCTCCCGAAGAGAAGATCAAGGAGCTCTTGTTGTTCAGCGTCAGTGCCGAGTACGCGCAGCTACGCAGCGCTCTGGGTATCGCCATCGGCTAACCAGCGCGCATGGTACGAACGCATCGGGGCCGCGAGCGAAAGCTTGCGGCCCCTGGCTTTCGTGGTGCGCGGGATGTTGCCGCGAGGAATCAGTGCCCGGGGAAGTCGAGGCGAGCGCGGAAGCCGAAGATGGCTTGCCACTCGAGAGCGCCACCAGGTGTCTCGCCGTCGGAGCGACTGATGTTGCGGGTGATGTCGAAGCCCAAGAACGGGCCGAGCCCGAGCTGCTTGGCTAGCATCCAGTCACCGCCGAGCATCAAGTGCGCGACCACGCCTCCGTAGGTCACCGAGCTGTCGCCAAGCTCAAGCTTCGAGCTGCGGTAGCCTAGGCCCGCCGTCGCGTAGGGATCGAAGCGCAAGCCTTGAACCAGGAAATAGCTGGCCGAGGCGCCGAGCGCGTAGCTCGAAAGCTTGCAGCTGGTGCAGTCGGGGTCGTCGCCTCCGAATGAGCTCCATTGCCCCCACACACCAACAGCGAGGTTGCGGTGGACACCGTAGGCAAGCTGCGCGTCTAACCCCCAACCCGAGCTGAGGAGATCGTTGCTGTAGACGCCAGACTCGATGCTGCCGAAGGGCAGGCTCAGGAAGCCACCTACACCAGCCAGCACGTGTCCGCTGCGCCGGTCCTCCGCCGGAGGGACGTCGGGAGGCGGGGGTTCATCATCGTCTTCGATGTCTTCCGGCGGCGCCTCCGCCACCTCACCGCTTCCGCGCCCCAAACCGGGATCCAGGCTCGCCCGGCCGTCCAGCTCCTCCACGTCGTCCTGCGCCAGCGCGACGCTAGGAAAGGAGAGCGAGAGGGCAGCGAGGAGCCCCAGCACAAGCCGCGAACCCACGGGAAGCCGGCTTGCTGGTGTCGACAAGGTCATGAGGCGGCACAGTTAGCACGTGAGCGACGCGGGGCGACAACCGGTTTTTGCCCGAAAGCGCCTGGCCCGAGCCCCAATGCACCTCGCTCTGCGTGCGCCTGGACACTGCGCTTTGGCCTCAGGATCGCCCCGAGATAGCTTTTTGGGGGGGAGGCGGCACCGCACCAGGGCGATCCTGAAACGTCGCGCTGGGCGTCGCGAGCGAACGTACCCGAACCGCGCGCTCTGTGAGCAACCGAACCGCTCCGTGTCCGACCAGTCCAT
This sequence comes from Polyangiaceae bacterium, assembly GCA_050183255.1. Taxonomy (GTDB): domain Bacteria; phylum Myxococcota_A; class Polyangia; order Polyangiales; family Polyangiaceae; genus JAHBVY01. Next base: position 26,517 of record JBFXBK010000055.1, read on the forward strand.
GCATGAGTCAGCAGGATGAGACCCAGGAGCTCATGTGTCCGGCACCGAGCGGCGCGTGGTTGATGGAGGTGAGCGCCCCGAGCGAGTCGTTCATGGTGCGCATCGAAAAGGGTCAGCGGCTGCGACTTGGCAGCGCCGGGAGCTGCGAGGTGTCGATTCCAGATCCAACGGTCAGCGCGCGGCACGCAGAGCTGCGCTGGACCGAAGACGGCATCGAGGTGTGCGATCTCGAGTCCCGGAACGGCCTCTACCTCGATTCCGCGCGGGTTCGCTCGGCGAAGCTGGTTGCTTCTGGGAGTCACTTCCAGCTCGGGCGGACACTCGTCGTGTTGCGGGGCGCCGATCCTCGGGAGACTGAAGAACCGTTCGTGGAGGTGCCTGGACTTGTCGGGAGCTCGTCGGCGATGCGACGGGTCGCAGCGGAGATACATCGCGCGGCTCCTCTGAGAGCGCCTGTTCTGGTGACTGGAGAGACTGGCACCGGCAAGGATCTCGTCGCGACGGCGCTGCATCAGCTCTCGGGGCGGAGCGGCATCTTGGTTCCTCTGAACATGGGGACGTTGAGCGAGGGGTTGGCGGACGCGGATCTGTTCGGGCACACCCGCGGCGCGTTCACCGGCGCGATCGCCCAGCGGAGTGGCGCGTTCTTGCTCGCGCATGCAGGGACGCTCTTTCTGGACGAGATCGCGGACCTAACACCAGCGCTGCAGGTGAAGCTGTTGCGGGTGGTCGAGGACGGTCGGGTGAGAGCGCTCGGGTCGACGGAGTACCGCGAAGTGGATGTGCGCGTGGTGTCCGCCAGCTGGGCCGATTTGGATGAGCGCGTCGCACAAGGCCGATTCCGTGAGGATTTACTACATCGCATCTCGACGCTGGTCGTGCGCCTCCCGCCGCTGCGTCAGCGGAAGTCGGATATCGCGGCGCTCAGTCGCACGCTCCTGGCCCGCTTCGCCGGCGAGTTCGGTGAGCTTTCCCTCAGCGATGCGGCGCTTTCCTGCCTGATGCGCTACGACTGGCCCGGCAATGTTCGGCAGCTTGGCAGTGTGCTGTATCGCTCAGCCCTGATGGCGCAGGCCGGAATGGTCGAAGCGGATGATGTCGCGCAGGCCATCGGTACGGCGTCCCAACGCGCGAAGCCCGTGGCAACCTCAGTGGATGCGCTCGAGGTGCTCAAGCAGCACGGCGGCAACGTGAGTGCGGCGGCGCGCGCCTTGAGGGTGCCGCGCAGTACGTTCCGCGCTTGGCTCGAACGCGCTGAGCACAGCGCTGCCTGATGCCTACCCGTCGGAGGACACACGGGCCGTGCTCTTCGAGCACGGCCGTAGCGTTGTCCCCGTTTTCGTCAGTTTAGAAGCTGCCGCCGAACGCGAAACCCTTGAAGTCGTCGGTGACGACGGGGCTCGCGTAGGTGCGTGGCGCGCGCTTGCCCTTGTCTTGCTTGGCCGTGCCTGCCGGTGATTTCTCTGCCGTGAGGAAATACCCGCCGGCGACCACGCCAGCGCCAACAGCGGCCATGATGAAGCTCACCGTGGCGACGCCCTTCTTTGAGTCGCCCGAGTCGACGTGGTCCTGCCAGGTCGCGCACGCATCACTGAAGTGACTGTACTGCGCGTCCGAAGGGTTGCACGGAGCGTTCGTCTTGAACTGCGGCTTCATCGCCTCTTTCAAGATCGCGGAGCGCACGTTGTCCGCATCGCTGTAGCTGGCGCTGGAGGAGAGCGCGAACACGACACCGCCGACCAAGCCGAGAGCGAACAAGCCGCCACCCACGTAGGCGACTGGGCTCTCCAACGCCCAATCGAGGAATGGCTCGCGATCTCCGGTGGTGCTCACTTGAAACCCACCGCCGTCGTCGCCCGGAGGCTGGGTGTCCGGGTTGCCATCTCCAGGCGGGGGCTGATCGGGACCCCCGATGGGGCCGGGCCCCACGGCGCTCGCGCCGCCGAAAGCCAAGCTGACCGGGGTGGATGTACCCGCCACGGAGTTGACATCCTGCACGGCGCTGTCCGTGCCTTTGCGAGCCTCGAACTTATGATTCCCCGGGGAAAGGTAGACCGGCGCAGGCAGCGGCGCAGTACCCACAGGCTCGCCGTCCACAAAGACCTGCGCGCCCGAAGGCGCCGTGACTGGGAACTCGCCCACCTTCGCCTTTGCGGCCTCGAAACCCTTCTGTGCCTCACTCTTCTCAGCCGCCGAGACGGCGGGGTTCTCACGTAGAAACTGCTCGAAGTGCTGAGCGGCGTCGGCTTCGTGCCCCGAACGTAGCTCGCTTTGCGCCAGATTGAGCAACACCGACGGATGCTTCTTCAGCGCGTAGGCCTGAAGGAACGCCGCACGCGCCTTCTCGTAGTCCTTCGCGTCGTAGTACTGGACGCCTTCCTGGAAGCGCTGGCGTGCCATCTCGGTCATCGCGTCGGCCGACTGCGCCTGAGCGGAACTCGAGACCAACAGGGGACTGGCAGCGCTCAAGGCGAGGGCGAGGGCGAGGGTATAAGCGCGGGTTCTCATCGGATCCTCAATCAGTTCGGCGGGGGGTAGGTGCGAACACCTTCCTTAGCAAGGAACGTTAAAGCTGCGGTTTGGGCGATAGGCCTGGGCGTCGAAAATTGCAAGTATCCCTTGGATTCCTCACGGCTTCGCTGGCGCGCGACGAAGGTCAGAAGGGCGCGTCACGTACGATCTTGCCAGGTGCCGGGGCGGTGGGCTTGGGGGCCGCCGTGGGCTTGGGTTTGGTGGTTGTGGCAGGCGCGGTCGTTGGCTTCGGCGCGGCCGGTTTAGGCGCTGCGGGCTTGGGCGCTGCGGGCTTCGCGGTCGCTTTGGGCGCGGCGACCTTCGCGGGTTCGGGTTCGGCCGTCTCGGCGGGCTGCGCCGTCTCGGCGGGCTGCGCCGTCTCGGCGGGCTCGGCGGCGGTTGCTGCCGTCTCGGCGGCCGTTGCTGTCGGTTCGGAAGTCGCGGCAGCGGCGGTCTGCGTGGGCGCAGGCTCGCTGGGCTTCGCTGTCGCCGCGGGTTTTTCCGCGGGGTTATTATCGTCGCCTCGGGTCAGGAAGTAGCCCGCTCCGAGCACGACCACGGCGGCGACCGCGATCATCGCGAACTTGCCGCCAGAGCCGGACGCCTGAGCCGGGGGGACGAAGACATCGCTGTCTTCCGCGTCCACGGCGACAGGTTTCGCTACAGGCTTGGTTTTGGCCGCGACGGGCTTCGGCTCGGGTGCCGGCTTGGCAACGGGGGCCTCGGCGACTGCGACGTCTTCGCCTTCGTCTTCGTCGCTGTCCGCTTGCGGCTTGGCGTCCGCTTGCGGCTTGGCGTCCGCTTGCGGCTTGGCGTCCGCTTGCGGCTTGGCGTCTGCTTCCGACTTGGCGTCTGCTTGCGGCTTGGCGTCTGCGTCTGCTTCCCGCTTGGCGTCTGCGTCTGCTTGCGGAGTGATGACTGGGGCTGCGAGCGATTCGGGCTTTGTGTCGTCCTTGACCTCCGCCTTGAGTTCAGCGGATTGAGAAGCCTCTGACGCTGCGTCCTTGGGTGCAGCGTCGCTAGGCGGGGCCACGCCGAGCAGCGTCTGCTTGGAGAGCGGCGTGTGCTTGGCGGTGTCCTTCCGGAGGTCGCGTTCTGGCTCCTGCGGAGGCTGGTCTCCCTGCGGAAGCTTGACGGCACCCAGCCCCAGCATGGTCTGCTTGGGCGCGGGGGGCGCAGGCTGCGAGGTCTCCGCCTTTGCGGTTTCCTCGGGGCGCTCCAGCTTGGCGACGCGTGGAGCCGCACTTGGCTCGTCACGGGTTACGGTGGAGGGCTTTAGACCAACGAGCGTTTGCTTCGCGGCCGTCGCGGTCGGGGTGGGGGCCGCAGGAGCCGGGTCTGCGTCGTCGTCCCACACGGCTCGGAAGTCACCGGACATTCGCTCCGCTTCGTCTGCGGTCAGGCCGTCAACGCCGACCCAGTCGGACTTCGAGTCCGGCCCGCCCGTTCCAGTACTTTCGCCCATACAATCCAGGCTAGTACCGAGCGGCCGATCTTTCTACCGAAGTTCGAGCCACTCGAGCGCCCAGAGCTCGTCGCACGGCGGCAGATCTGGGGCGATCTCGGCAGCCGCTTTGTTGAGGTTGAAACAATTCGATGGCACGCGATGGCCACGAGCCGAGGTTTCCTTGCGTGAACCCGCCCGGGGCCGCTATCCCATCGACTGTGAGAGCCGCCCGCAGCGCCTGGATCCGCCAACGAGGTGTCTTGCTTGGGTGTGTGATGATTGGCGTCGTGGCCTGTTCCACGAAGCAACCGAACGGTCAGCAACCGTCGGCTTCAGGCTCCGCGGACGTGTCGACGCCGCCACGTACGCGCGCCGAGCTGGTCGCCGAGGCAGACCGCTTGGCGGTTGATGGGGAGCGCGAAGACGGACCGCAGGGAGCGAAGAAGCTCGACCAGGCCGCGCGTCTGCGTCGAGACGTCTGGCGGCGCTGGGGCCGGCGCGTCGATGCGCTCGAGGCGCTCGAGCTGTGGCGTATCAGCGCGGAAAAGGAGTGGGACGGCGCCTGCGAGGCTGCCCTGCAGCTCGCGGTGTTGGACGCGGAGCTGATTCGTGATCCGGCGACAGGTTATCGCGGACTCTACACCGCGGGGATCGAGCACAAGCAGGCCGAGTGCAGGAAGCTCATCGAGCGCGCACAAGGCTTGCTCGCTGCGTTCAAGCCAGCGGACGCGGCGCTCGCTGAGCTTCAGGGGGGCGGCAGCCGAACTTCGCCTCACGAGCCGGGCGATCCCGCAAATGCTCAGGAGGTCCAGCCGGAGATCTCTCCACGTGCGTCCGGCCCCGTGAAGCTTGGAACCATCGAGAGCTACGGCTCGGAAGACGCCGCGCGCGTCGTCGTCCAGGTGAGCGCACCCGCGGTGTTCAAGACGGGCTTCATTCCGGGCGAAGGCAGCCAGGGGCCACGCTTCTTCATCGACATCTCGAAGGCGAGCTACTCGGGGAAGAGCAACTACGACGTGGGCGGGATCGTCCAGCGAGTGCGTCTGGGCAAGCAGGAGAACGGGACTCGTGTGGTGTTGGACCTGGCTCAAGCCGCGCACCGCCGGGTGTTCTACCTGCCGGAACCTTTCCGTTTGGTGATCGACATCTCGAAGCACGCGCCCCGCGTCGCCCAGCGAGATGTGGCGCGCGGTCCGGTCGCGGTGCGCCGAGTGGTGATCGATCCTGGTCATGGGGGCAATGATCCTGGGGCGATTGGCGGCATGGGCCTCGCCGAGAAGGACGTCACTCTGGACATCGCGCACCGAGCGGCGCCGTTGATTGCGCGCGAACTTGGGATCTCTACGCTGCTGACCCGTGACTCCGACGTCTACGTTGCCCTCGCCGAACGCACGGCTCGCGCGAATGCATTCCGTGCGGATTTATTTGTCAGCGTTCACTGTAACTCGTCGGAGTCTTCGACCGGTCACGGCGTGATGTCTTTCGTTCTGGCCTCCAGCGACGACAAGCTCGCGTCGTCGATTGCCGCGCGGGAGAACTCCGCGAGCATCGCGGCATCGAGCGAACTGGCCCGCGTCTTGAGCGGCATTCAGAGCGCCACGCGCCTTGAGTCGCAGCATTTCGCGGGACTCCTTCAGCGCTCCGCAATCAGCTCTCTAGGCAGCAAATATCCGGGCCTGGTCGATCGCGGCGTGAAGAGCGCGGGCTTCTACGTGTTGGCCGGCGCAGAGATGCCTGCCGTGCTTTTCGAGACGTCTTTCATCTCGAATCCGACTGAGGAGGCCCGGCTTGACAGCGCGGATTATCGCCAGAAGCTGGCCGACGCCATCGTCAACGCGATCCGCGCTTACCGCGACGGTGTCTAGGCAGCGCGGGTGAACTGCTGCTGTCACGCGCGCGGGACGCGCTTGCCCACGAAGCGCCCATCTTCCAGCACGAAGCGCGTGGGACCATCCTCGCTGCCGTCAATCGGTTCCGGGAGGGAATGGAGAGGGTCGCCGGGCAGGGCCAAGATCGTCGACTGACCCTCGAACACCAGCTCAGGGCAGATCGGATCGAGAGAGTGCCGTGCTGCGAGCGACGGGACATCGGCCGGTGAATCCAGCTCGCTCAAGAGCTCCAGGCTGCGACTCGTGGGAGGCGCTAGGAAGACTTCACCTGCCGCCCAGCGTTCCAGGAGCTTTTGTGGTGTCGACCAGAAGCCTTGCGTCGTCTCGTGTTGGTCGCTCTCCCCGACCTGCCCTCGAGGCAAGTCTAGCCAGTAAAACGGCGTCTCGAAGCGGCGTTTCTCCGCTTTGGGGGTGGTCCAGCGCCAGAGGGGGATCAGCCTGGCCGTATCCAGCACCCAGCTCCGTTCTTCGATTAGCATGCGGAAATTGTCGCCAGCGGGCGTAGCGGAATCCTTGCCCCGCTGCTCGAGTTCCGTGCGCAGCTCCAGGGCCGCCTGCGCCGTCAGCGGGTCGCCGACGAGGG
>JBFXBK010000056.1:0-32423 GCA_050183255.1 Polyangiaceae bacterium
CCGGACTACAACCGCACGATCCTGCGGCAGCCGAAGAATGAGATCATCGTGAATTTCCCCGTGCAAATGGACAACGGGGAGTATCGGCTCTTCAAGGGCTACCGCATCCAGCACTCGAACATCCTGGGCCCGTACAAGGGCGGTATGCGTTACCACGAGGACGCGTCGCTGGATGACTTCAAGGCGCTGGGCGCGATGATGACTTGGAAGTGCGCGCTCATGGATCTGCCCCTCGGCGGGGCCAAGGGTGGCATCAAGTTCAATCCCTACCAGGTGAGCCGCGCGGAACTACAACGCATCACCCGCCGCTTCTTCCATTCGCTCGGCGGCAACATCGGCCCCGACTACGACATCCCCGCGCCCGACATGGGCACCAACGGCCAGACCATGGCCTGGGCGATGGACACGTACATGAACACCGTCGGCATGGTCAGCAAGCAGGCGGTGATGGGCGTCGTCACCGGCAAGCCAGTCACGAGCGGCGGTACCCACGGGCGCGTGAAGGCCACGGGCCAAGGCGTGGTCCACTGCATCCGCTTCTGGGCTGATCGCAACCGCTTCGACCTGCACGGAAAGAAGCTCCTGGTACAAGGCTTTGGCAACGTCGGCTCACACACCGCGGTGTTGCTCAGCCACATGGGTGTCTCGACGGTCGGCGTCGGCGATCACACTGGCTACCTCTACAACCCCGAAGGCTTCAACGTCTACCGCCTCCAGGAGTACGTCGCAGAGCATGGGTCCATCGCTGGCTACCCCAACGGACACGCGGTCACTCGCGAAGAGTTCTTCAATATCCAGGCGGATATCTTCGTTCCGGCCGCGTTGGAGAACCAGGTCGACGTCGCGGAAGCCAACGCTCTGAATGGCGTGCGTCTGGTCGCCGAGGGCGCCAACGGCCCGTGCACCGTCGCAGGCGAACAGGTGCTGCGCGATCGCGGCATCGAGGTGCTGCCGGACGTGCTCGCAAACGCGGGCGGCGTGACGGTGAGCTACTACGAGTGGGTACAGAACCGCCGCAGTGAGCAGTGGACGCTGGAAGAGGTGGACACCCGCCTCGAAGGCGCGATGCGAGACGCCTATCGGCGCGTGGAAGAGTTCGAGCGGGTTCACAACTGCGGCATGCGCTTGGCCTGCTACGGCGTGGCGCTCCAACGCCTGCAGAAGGTCTACGAAGAACGCGAGATCTTCCCGTAGCCTTGCGCGCCCGCTGCCACCGCAGCTCCCAAACTACACAGCGGGCGGCGTCGGTAGCCAGCCGAGCGAGGCAGGACGAGAGTCCTGCCTCGCGGCGTTTTGTGCGCGTGATCTGCGGCTCGCTATTCAGCTTGTCGCCGCCACCTTGCTCTGCTCCCCTCCCCCCCATGATCCCCCTAGTGATCGTTGGCGGACTCGAAATTCCTGAAAGCAACCAAGCCGCTTGGCTGGCGGAGTCCCTCGACCCCGCCCAGTACCAAGACTGGCCAGAGGACACGCCGCTAATCCGCGGGGAAAGTGAAGTCGCTTTCGACAACGTGGGCGAACTGTTCGCCGCCTTGGAGAGCGACCTGGAAGCACCCTCGTTCTTCGAGCTCACGCCGGACAGACTACAAGCATTCTTCACTCCGGACATGAGCGAGGACTTGAGCCAGGACCTCGCGACGGCGCTCCGGTTGGCTGAGCGACACGGCGGCAAGGGACTGGTCGCGTTCATCGGTTTCACCGAAGACGTCGCGTGCGTCCTCCCCATCGGGGATGGCACCGGCCTCGACGCGCCCACCTGGATGCCCGTTGGAGAGGCGCTAGGGCCCGAGCTGATCGCGCTGCCGTTCATCTCGGTCATGGACTACGTGAAGGCGCTGAACGCCGACCCGGACCTGACCCGAGCTGAGTTCCTCGCGGAACGGCGGGGTCTGGGTTTGCTGCCCTTGACGGAGCAACCGCTGCATCAAGAACTCTTGAAGCGGCTGGCCGCACTGGACGCCCAGGCCCTCCACGCCGCGATGGACAAGCACGAAGTGACCGATATCGAAGGCAAGCCGTTGAGCAAGACCCACGGCGACGCCGACGCGCTGCGCGCCGCGATCGAAGCGGCGTCACCCGAGGTGCGAGCGGCGGCCGTGGAACTCTTGAGCCTGGTGGATCCTGAGTCGAGCGCCGCACACGCGCTGGAGCTCCTGCAGGATCCGTCCCGTCAGGTGCGTCGGCACGCAGTGATGGCGCTTGGGCGCTCGCCGTCAGACAGCCATTTCGAAGCGTTGCTCGATCTGGATCATGGGTCACTAGACGCGGACCCAGTCCTCCAAGGGATCCTCAGGGAAGCAGTGGAGCACAGCGAAGCGCCTAGCGCCGATGAACACGTGCTCGCGAGTATGCGACGTCACGCTGACGAGAGCGCGTGGAGCAAGGCCACGCGGGGTACCCCGGAGCGTCAGAACCTCATGCGGCGCGCCGCTCTCGCGCTGGAACACGCGGCCGCCCGCCTCGGCGCCAACGTGTCTCCGGCCCTGGAGAACTGGTTCGAGAAGCACCCCCACGAGGAGTTCCGCAGAGCAGCCGCGCAGGCGCTGCTCGAGAGCGAAGCTGAGCTGAAGCCCAACACCCAAGAAGCCATCCAGCTGGCGCTGATGGGCATGGGTCGCGGCGCCAACCAGGACGAGGCTCGCCGCCTCGAGATCCTAAAGCTTCCGCGCGGAGATTACTCGAGCGGCCTCTTGCGCTTCGAAGAAATCGACGCAGAGCAGCTGCAGCAACTCGTCGGCGAGGGCTTCGCTCACCCCGACATGACGCAGAACGAGGCTCCGCCGATCGGACTGTTTCTAGAGTGGATGCAGAGACACCCAGAGCTGAAGGCGAGCGGCTACCTGATCCCGCCAACGCGCCCCGACTACCGGGTAAGCCTGGATACGCTCACTCTCGCTGACCTGAAGGGGATCCCGAAAGAGCGCAGGGCCGAGCTCGAGGAGCTATTCGAAGCGTTGGCAGAGACTGCGACCAACGTCGAACCAGAAGGCTACGCGCTGCGGCGCTGGTGGACTTGACCACTCGCGCGCGCCGACGTTGACAAGGTGCGTCGCTTTCCTGGATTCTCCCCCCAGGTGGGTGCATCACTTGGGTCCAGCCGACACTGCGTAGTCAAGCGGCTGCTGGTTGCGGCGTTTGTCGTGGGCGGCGCGGGCTGCGTCCTCCTGGCGCCGGCTACGGCTCAGGCGATGGACACCGAGGTGACCGCCCGCGTCGACGCGCAGTTCTACACGCTGGAGTCACCTTACGGCGACCCGCTGGTGAGGCGCCGGCGCTACACGCAGACCCTTGGACTCGCCGTCTACAATCTTCAGGGCGACTACGTCCCCGGCGAGCCTCAGTTGTTCGCGCGAGCGATGATGCGCCTCGACGCGGACTTCGGCCAGGAGTCGCCCGAGCGCGACCCTCAGCGTGGGGACCGCTACATCCCCGGCCTCGAGCAAGCCCCGATCGACCTGATGTACGCCTACATCGAGGGCCGGAACTACGCCGACGGATATCTCGGCTTCAAGCTCGGTCGTCAGTACGTCACTGACGCGCTCGGTTGGTGGTCATTCGACGGGGGCTCGCTGCGCCTGACCACTCCAGCATATTTCCACGTGGATGTATACGGCGGCTTCGAACAGCGGGGCGGGCTCCCGCTCCTCAGCACCAGCCGCTTCGAGAGCCAGGGCGTCTACAGAGGCTCTCGCAACGACCTCCAGCAGACCGACTGGCCGAGTTTCCTCGAGGAGACAAAGCCAGCGCCGGCATATGGAGTCGCTATCGAGAGCGATGGCGTCCAGTGGCTGCATGGCCGCCTGAGCTACCGCAAGGTGATCAACCGCGACGAAGTCCTACTGACACCATTTGCTGATCAGGCAGGCGGCTACCACTTGGTCAAAGGCGATCGCGTATCGAGCGAGCGCGTTGGCTACGCCCTGCGCGTCAACCCAGCAGACCTCGGGAGCGTGCAAGGCGAAGTCGTGTACGACCTGTACAATCAAGTCTTCAGCGAATACGGCGGTGGGGTCGACGCCTACGTGACCCCGGAGCTCACCGTCGGCGCGGACTACGACTACTACCTGCCGACGTTCGATGGCGACTCGATCTGGAACTGGTTCACCCACAACGGGCAGACCACGTTGACGGGGCGTACGGAGCTCGAGCTCAGCCGGGATCTCGACGTCGCCGTGAGCGGCGGCGCTCGCCTCTACAAGACCGATGGTGACCCAATCACGTACGGCGCCTACCAAACGTCTACGCTCGAACCGAATCGCGACAGCATCAAGACGCTGGTCGACCATTTCGGCGATCTCTCCGGCACCTATCGCTGGCCCGCTGGCTCCGTCAACTTGCGCTCGATGCTCGAGACGGGTGAGCGTGGGCATCGCTACGGCGGCGACGTCACCACCCGTCAGGGCTTCGACAATCAGCGCTATGACGCGATGCTGAACCTCAGCCTCTACGATTGGAGCGACGCGCTGCGGCCCCAGCGTGACGCCACCAGCTTCGGCTATGTGCTGGGCCTAGGTCACCAACTCGTTGAAGACGCTCGTGTCGGCATCGAGTGGGAACACTTCACCAACCGCCTCGTCGGGCAGCGTTACCGTGTGGTAGCGACTCTCGACTTCAGTCTGCTGCGATGACCTCCCGAAGCCAAGCTCAGTCTCCTTCGGTCACGCAGCGCGTGTCCTGGCTGCTTCTGCTCGCCCTTTGCGCGCTAGCTTACGTAGCCGGCTGGGCCAACGCCAAGCCCTCCCCGGCGGCGAGCAACGCCAAGTCTGCAGAAGCAAAGACAGATCGCCTGCAGGCCGAGCACGTGCACGGTTTGGCTCCTCTGCCTGGAGACGCCGTAGTGCCGCAGAAGGATCGGCCCCCAGGGTCAGTCAAAGGCGACGGCGGCCCCAGCCCGGTGATTTTCCCTGCGCAAAAGCTGACCATCCGCTTCAATCACAAGAAGCACGCGGATGAGCTGGGGATGACCTGCACGACATGTCACGACGCCGCGAAACAGAGCAAGCAAAGCAGCGACTCCCTCCTGCCCTCCCCGGTGCGCTGCGACGGCTGCCACAGCACCGACCATCGCGACCTGAACGCGGTCAAGGGCGATCCCGACGACCTGATGAGTCAGTGCGGGTTCTGCCACGTGGGCTACAAGGTGGGGGACGGCAACAAGGTCGCGCGCATGGACATCCCCAAGCCGAACCTGCGCTTCAATCACAAGGCGCACCTGGACCGTAACATCGACTGCGCGCAGTGCCACGGCATGGTGAAGAACATCGAGCTCGCTACGCGAGATCAGCTGCCGCGTATGAAGGGGTGCTTCAACTGCCACCAGAACCCAGGCACCGCGCAAGGCGAGGCCAAGGGCGAGTGCACCACCTGCCACCTGACGAAGGGTGGCGATCAAGTGATGCGCACGCAGTTTGCTAGCGGGACCTTGAAGCCACCGCGCTGGCTCCACAACGCCGGCCACGGCCCTGACTGGATCGAACGCCACAAGCGCATCGCAGGCGCAGATTCGCAGATGTGCTCGAGCTGCCACACGGAACAGTACTGCACAGACTGCCACGATGGGCGCGTACGCCCGCGCAAGGTTCACCCAAACGATTTCATCAGCATGCACCCCATTGCCGCGCGGCAAAATTCACCGCGCTGCACCAGCTGCCACCAGCAGCAGACGTTCTGCATTGGCTGCCACCAGCGCGCTGGGGTGACGCTGAGCGGTCCCTACGCCAACTTCGCGGGACGCGGACGCTTCCACCCGCCAAAGTCGGAGTGGACGGACCCACCGCGCTCAGCGAATCACCACGCCTGGGAAGCGGAACGAAACATCAACGCCTGCGTCAGCTGTCATCAAGAGCGCGACTGCCTGATCTGTCACTCCAGTGCGAGGGTCGGCGGACGCGGGGTCGACGGCATGGGTACCGGCGGGCAAGGCGTGAATCCCCACCCCAGCAACTTCAAGAGTCGCTGCGGCCGGGCGCTGCGCAAGAACGCGCGCTCCTGCCTCACGTGCCACGATCCGGCAGATCCTCAGCTACGGGAGTGTCGCTGATGACGCGTCATTTCTTCGGCCCGATGTCCGAGATGTCTCGATCGAGCGCGGGTTCGGGGGTGAGGAGCGCCGCTCAAACGCCTGAAACCAAAGGGGAATCAGAGAAGAGCTCGCTGGACTCTGAGGTTCCGCCGAGGGTTGGTGCGGTGCGCTCTCTCCCCCCAAAAATCCCCGATAATTCGAAGCTTTCGTCGATTCCTCAGGCAAACCCCTTGCCGGGCTCATTGGCGCACGGCTATAGCCAGGGGCCCGCGAATTGGCGGTTTTCTGCCAATCACCCGTGGGAAGAGGAGGCCGTCCGTGAAGGAGCTCGTCCGCTACTTGCTCGACAACTTGCAATTGGATTTTCAGGGAGACATCACCATCGAGAAGATCCGGGAGTTTCTGCGGGAAGACGACAGCCGCGAAGCGCGCAAGCTGCTGAGCCGCCTGATCGAGGAAAAGGGCGCGGACGATCTGCTGCTGGCGCTGGCGGACGTGCTGCGGGAGAGCATCGAGACTGGTGTGACCGAGGACAAGGTCCGCGAGCAGCTCAATCTATTCGCGGAGGCCTGAGCCGCGGCACTGAGCCGGAGGGGCGCTGTACGAGCGCCCGCCTGCGTCGACTCGGTGCGGCGCTCGCGCTGACTTCCCTGGTGCTGGCCGGCTGTGACCAAGGTGAACCTGCCTTGGACACAGCCCATGGGCCAGCGCTGCACGTCGTCGCCACGTACCCCACCCCAGGTCAGGGGACCGACTGCCAGAACGCGCCAGCCTGCGATGGCGTGCCGCTCAACACGGACATCGAGCTGCGCTTCGATCGCTTCATCGATCCGGCGTCGCCGATCCGTCAGAGCGTCCTGCTGTACAGCACAACGCCTGATGGAGCGATCTTTCTCCAGCCGGAGTACGACGTGATCGAACGCGTGGTGCGCTACCGGCAGTTCGAGAACGGGCGCCTCGAGCCGAGCACGCTCTACACCTTCGAGTTCGTCATACCCAAGGATGACTCGTCGGATGGCTACCGCGCATTCGATGGCGCACCACTGGAAGAGGGCGATATCCCGTTGAAGTTCAACTTCTTCACGGGGACAGCGGACGAGGCCAAGCCCGCGGAGTCCGAAGTACCCGACTGCACGCAGATCTTGAGTTTGTTCCGTGGGGATCGAGCGGGTTGCAGCAGCTGCCACGTGAGCAGCCCCAACGGCCGCGGCGGTTGCGCCGAGGGTCAGGCTCCGGATCCGAGCACTGGTGAGTGCATCGCGGTCCCCCGTCAGGGCTTGGACCTGAGCAGCCTAAGCGGAGTCGAGCGAACGGCGCTGGGCCGCGTCGCACACCAAACTCAAATTGGACCTAGCGCCGACACGCCGCTGCAGAACCCGTCGCGCGTCGGCGTGCAGATGCCAATCATCGACCCGCAGCAGCCTGGGAACAGCTACATGATGTACAAGCTGATCCGAAACGAGAGCAACTTCATCGATGGCGTGGCTCCCGGCACCAGCAGCTACCGCGTAGCATTGCCCAGTGGAAATCTGGTTGCCGACGCGGCGGAGCGGGAACGCTTGCGGGAGTGGTTCGTGCGTCTCGACCCCATGCCCGCACAGGGCTTTTCGCTCGAGCTGAGCGAAATGCGTGCGCTCCAAGCTTGGATCAAAGCTGGAGCGGATCTCGACGCGTGCAGGAGTCGCTAGTTCGTCCGTCGCGGGACGGCCGCCGCGACCAAGCGTCCGTTCGCAAGCTGGAGCAAGTCCGTGATCGCGGTTCCGGGTGGCAGCCCTACTCGCAGGGGATGCCAAGCGTCTACCTGCCTTACGTATACACCGTCCCACTGCGCAGCGAGCGCGCCCCGCGACGCGGGAAGGATTTGAAACGTGTAGAGCTCGGGGAGACCGCGACTCACGTCTTGCCACGTGGCACCACCGTCATCCGATCGCTTCACACTCCCCGAGTAGAGGAGCGCGTACAGGGAGTCTCCGACGACCGCCAGGTTGTGTGGCGTCTCCTCCAGGATCCGCGTCCACGTGGCGCCCCCGTCGCTCGACCGCTGCACGCCACTAACATCGCCCAGGTATAGATCACGACCGGCGGAAGCGATCCCTTTGACTTGGAGATCCCCAGTGAGGTGGGTCCAACTCGAGTGACCCTCTTCGTAGACGAAGAGCCCCGCGTTGGTTCCGAGAAACGTGCGCTTACCCACGGCGAGCAGGCGTCGCGTCTTCAGGCTGCTCAAGCCTTGGTTTGCGCTGACCCACGTTTCCCCGCGGTCTCGAGAGAGGAGCACTCCCTGCTTCAGCGTGCCCGCCACGACCAGCCCTTCGGTTACGGCCAGAGCGCTGAACTCCGCGACCTTACAGCCCTCCAGTCGGCGCCAAGTTCGAGCGTCGTCGTCTGATCGCCAGAGCCCGTGGGAGCCTGTCGCAGCAAACAGGTGCTCTCCCTGCTGGACGAACTCAGTCACAATCGCCGAGCTTGGAAAGCCTTGCTGCGAACGACGCCACGCAGAAGCATCCCTGTCCAAGACGAAAATCCCGCCCTGGGCGGCGACGGCCGAAGCGCTAGGCCCTGGCTGTGCCGAGCCTGACTCGCGTTCGGGCGGCGGGGGATGCTTTTCGCAAGCGCTCAGCACCACAGCTACCACGATGCAGCCTGTCCAACGCACCCAGCAACCTTGACTCGAAACGGTTCATCCATGCCAGATCGATCGCAAAAACCGGCCGAGCGTCTCGTTCCAGTGTGGGAATGCACCAGGCCTGAGAGTCGTAATCGCACCATGCTTCATACCAAGCTGCCTCACGCGGCCCTCGGACTCGTATTGAGCGTCGGGTGTGCCTCCCAACCACTGCCGGCGACCCACGACTGTCCGAGCGCTCCAGTAGCCCAGTCGCTCCCCGGACCCAGCGCCTCCACGCTGGCGCCCCAGTCTCTGAACCCGGCTGCGAGCAGCCGTGGTTTGCTGAGGGATCGAAGCGGTCGTGCGCTGTCTGCGGAAGCTGACGACACACCCCCTTCGCTGCGACCGTGGATAGGCAGTCTAACTGACAATGGTCGGGGCGGATCCGGTCTCCAGGCGCGCTTCGACTCCGAGCTCGCTGGGGGTAGGGACGTACAGGTCAGCCTGGACGCGTCGCTCCACCGCGCGCTCGAAGCGGCCTTCGTCGATGTGGAGCAGGCTGCCGGAGTCGTGCTGCGAGTCGATGACGGCGGGGTGCTCGCGCTCTACTCCACGCTACCTCACACGTCCCATGCGGGGCTCGAACGCCGCCACCTCGCGACGAGCTGGCCCGACGCCTGCGGGTCGGCGGCGAAACCCTTCACCGCACTCGCGGCGCTCGCGGCTGGCGTCAGCAAGCCCGACACAACCTATGAGTGCAGCGGAAAGCTGAAGGTGGGGCGCCGTGAGTTTCGCTGCTGGGCCGAACACGGTCCGCTCGATCTCGCTCATGCTCTAGCTCTCTCCGACAACATCTACTTCTTTCAACTCGCGCGCCTCCTGTCCGTCGACGGGATCTCCAAGGCGCAGCACGGGTTTGGATTGGGTGAAGCCGTTGCTCTGTTTCCCGAGGCACCCGTCGGTTGGATACCCAGTAGCGAGGCGCTCGAAGGTGACGGGAGAAAGCCAGACGACGCGACGAAGCTCAGCCAGGCGATTGGGCACAACATCGCAGTGACTCCGCTGCAGCTGGCGCGAGGTTACGCCGCGCTGGCGAGCGGAAAGCTGACTGAACCTTCCTTCGGAGCTGCGGCTTCCCGCGCCACCGAGATCAGCGCGAGCTACGCCCAGTTCCTCCCGGTGATCCGCGCGGCGCTGCGTCGAACCGTCACCGACCAAGACGGCACCGCTCACGTCGCTGGGACTGCGCCGGACGTCTCCGGGAAGACTGGCACCGCGCAGCGCGCCTTCAGTCGTGCCATGCCCAACGCCCCCGATAGCGGGTGGTTCGCTGGCTGGGCACCAGCGAACAATCCCCGCATCGCCTTTGCGTTTCGCGCCGAGGGTCTGAGCGGACGCCAAGTCGCCGAACGTGTGCTGAAGGCGATGGAGGCAGCCGGAAGGTAAGCGAGCGCCAACTCGATTGACATACTCGGCGACGCTCGTAGACCATGAATCATGGGTCGAGCGCCGCCAGCGCCAACCAAGTTGGCAAGCGCCCAGGAGTGCGAGGAACTCGGGCCGCTGGTCGCGGAAGGTAGCAGCGCTTGGTTGTTCCGGGCGCGGGCGGGGGCCGCCGTGGTCAAGCTCGCTAAGCCAAACCACGCGGAAACGCTCGTAGCGGAGGCCGAGCGCGCGCTGTTTCTGCGCTCGGAGCAGCTGCCAGAACTCCTAGACGTCGGTGCGCTCCCAGCGCGCGCGCTCCCGGGCGAGGCGCGGCACTCTCCAGGCTTCTACAGTGTCTGGCGCTTCCTGCCTGGCGCCGACACGGATCAGCTGACTCTGGACGAGCGCGCGGTGCTCTGCATCCTGCGCGACGTGGCCCATGGGTTGAGCGAGCTGCATCGCAGGGGCCTCGGTCACGGCGACATCAAGCCCGCGAACGTTCGGTGGGCCCCGCGGGAGGGTCGTGCGTGGCTCCTCGACCTCGGGCTGGTCGCGCCGCTCAGCACCCAAGTCCCCGCGGGCGCCACTCCGCGCTACCTCGATCCGAACCTCCTCACGGGACGACCCAGCGACGCGCGCGCTCGAGATCTCTACGCCCTCGGTCTGACGCTGCTGGAGCTGCTCCTCCCCGAAGCGCGCAACCACGCGACCCCAGCTGGGCTCGTGGGAGCGATCGCCGAGACGCCCCTCACGAGGCTGGTCAAGGATCTGCTCGCTCCGGAGGACCGACGCCGTCCACCCGCCTCGTGGCTCTGGCGCGAAGCGTCGCGTCTACTGGGCGAGCGCGACCCTGCCCTCACCCCTGATCCATTCCTCGCGGAATCGAGCTACCTGTGGGTTCGACGCGCCGAGCTGCTGCTAGCCGCCAAGGGCTCTCCACGACTGCAGCTGGAGGGGCTCCCGAAGCAGTGGGTCGAGCGCTGCCTCCAGCTGCTCACTCCCCTAGCGCAGCTGGCGCACGAGCGCGGGGACGCAGTCGAGCGCTGCATTCAGCCGCTCGCGCCGCTGCGCCTCAGGGAGTGGCTGGTTCAGCTGATGGGCACCGAGGCGGCGACGTTCCGCGTTCCGCGGGTGAGCGAGTCGGAGCTAGCGGCGCGGGTGACCGTGCACTGCGAGCAATTTCCGGCGACGCTCCTCACCGAACGGGAGCTGGCGGAAGCCGTGTCCCCAGCGCCTCTGCCGCGGTCCCTGCAAGTGCTCGCACTCCAGCTGGGTCAGGAGCCGAGCCTGGGTTGCTTGCTCGCGGGAGCCGAGCTGATCCATCGGGGTGGTGCCGATGACGAGCTGCGTATCGCCCTCGCGGGTGCACTGCGGCGGCGCTCTGAGTTCGCCAGCGCCATCGACCTGTTGGCTCACCTTGACAGTGTTAGTTGCCGCGCGGAATATGCTGAGACACTACGACGCATGGGCGCACGGGATGCAGCCAGTGCCGTCTCGCGCGAGGCCTTGGGGCGCCTCATGTCCTCACCCCAGAACGAGGAGTGGGTCGAAGATCGCCTGCGGGGAACTCTAGCTCGCGCGTTACTCGAAGCCGGTGAGTTGAGGTCCGCGGCGGAGGCCCTGGGTCCACGTCCGTGCGGGGCTGCGACGCTGGAAGCGCGTGTGCTCCTCGGCATGACCAACGTGGCGCGAGGTACGGGGCTGGCTCAGGAGGTCGAAGCTGACTTGGAGCTCGCAGAGACCCTCGCGCGGGGCGACGAGGCACGCGCGAGGGCGCTGGGGTTGCGCGGTTACTTCGAGCATCAGCGCGGTCGTGTGAATGAGGCACTCAGCGCCTTCGAGGGTGCCGTCGAGTTTGCGAGCCGCGCAGGCGCACGAGCAGAAGAGGCAACGTACCTGACGGGCGTAGCCGCTACCGCGAGTGACGCCGGAAAGCTCGGCCAGGCCATTTCAGCTGCCGAGCGCGCGAGTTTGGTATTTCGCCACCTGCACGAGCTTGGCCGCGCTGCGCGCGCTCAGCTGAACCTCGGCGCCGCTTTGCTCGGGGCAGGGGCCTACGCGCCAGCAGGTGCGGCGTTCGCCGAAGCCGCCGACCTCGCGCTGCGAAGCGGAGATGCGAGCTGCGAGCGCGCCGTGATGCTGAGCGAGATCGAGCTTGGTATTTACCGCGCGGATTTATCTGACGCAGAGCTACCCAAGCTCGGGGAGATGCTCGAGCGAGCGCTGGAGGGGTTTGGCGAGCCTTCACCCGCCGAGCGGCTCTGCCTGGGTGCGCTTCGGCTCCAAGCGGAGCGGATACGCCGTGAGCACGCAGCGCCGCCCCTCGGCGGGGAGCTGACAGCAGGCGAGCTACCGGAGCTCGAACAGCTGGGCCTCGACCCGACCTTGCCGATCGCGAGTCGCCTCGAGTGGTGGCGAGCTCGCAGTCTCAGCTTGCTCAACATGGCGGCGGTCGCGCGCGCCCCTGGTCGACCAGACTCAGTGCTGCGAGAGCTGGTGGCGCTCGCCGCCGAGTCAGCGCCGCTGATGAGCAAGGGCCCAGCGCTGGCTGCAGGCGCAGCGCTCGCCGCTTCGCAGCGTGATGGCGACACCGCGCGGCGCCTGGGAAGAGTCGCGGCAAAGGCAGCGGAGCAGCTCCTTCAAGGGATCCCTGCGGAATACAAGGCCGCAAGCGAACAGCTGCCTTGGCTCAAGCTGCTAGACGGCTTCTTCGGTATCGACGCCGGCGGGCACGATCTCCTGGCAGGAGCGCAACTGCTGAAGCTCGAGCAGCTGGTGCGCGGGTTGGGGGTGAGGGGCGAACTGCGAGCGCTGTTGAATCAGGTGCTCGACGCCTTGGTGCTGTGGACCGGCGTGGAGCGCGGCCTCTTGTTGCTCAAGGCACCGGGAGATCGCCTGCGAGTGCGAGCTGCACGCAATTTGTCGCGGGAAGATCTGTCGAGTGATCAGCGACAGCTCTCGATGACCCTGGCACGGCGCGCTTTATCCGCACGGCAACCGGTGGTCGCCGTCGACGCCCTGGGCGAGCTCCCGGAGCTCACCGAGAGCGTCCACGCGCTGAACCTGCGCAGCGTGCTCGCGGTGCCGCTCATCGCCCGCGGTGAGGCCCTTGGGGTGGTCTACCTGGATGACCGTGACCGCCGAGGGGCCTTTGGCGAGGCGGAGCTCGCTTGGGTCCGGCTGCTTGGGAGCATCGCGTCGATAGCGATAGCAGAGGCGCGCGACCAGCTGATGCTGCGCCGCGCGGCGCGTCAGGCTGAGCGCGCCAAACGCAAGCTCGAGGTCGCGCTCCAGGAGGAACACCAGGAGCTGGTGTTGGCGAAACGCCAGCTCGGCTCGCGCCCGCACCCGGAGATCGTCGGCGAGAGCCCCGCGATGCTCGAGCTATTGAACCTCGTGGATCGCGTGGCAGAGACGGCACTAGCGGTCCTGATTTTCGGCGAGAGCGGCACCGGCAAGGAACTGGTTGCGCGTGCGGTGCACCAAGTCAGCGACCGCAGCAAGCGAGCGTTCGTCGCGGAGAACTGCGCCGCGGTCCCTGAGAGCTTGCTCGAGTCGACGCTCTTTGGGCACGTCAAAGGCGCTTTCACCGGAGCCGACAAGAGCCGCGTCGGCTTGTTCGAGCTGGCTGATGGCGGGAGCCTGTTTCTGGACGAGATCGGTGAGATGAGCCTCTCCATGCAGGCGAAGCTCTTGCGGGTGCTCGAGCGCGGCGAGGTCCGACCAGTGGGCGCCGCCTCAACACGGCGGGTGGACGTGCGCATCATCGCCGCGACGCACCGCAACTTGCACGAGCTAGTGAAGCAGGGCAGCTTCCGTGAGGATCTATACTATCGCCTGGATGGCTTCTCACTCCTGGTGCCTCCGCTACGAGAACGCCCAGAGGACATCCGCGCGCTGTGCCAGCACTTCCTCTCCCAGCTTCAAGCGCCCGCCCCGCAGCTCAGCGCTGCGGCTCTACGTATCCTCGAGGAATACGCGTGGCCCGGGAACGTGCGACAGCTTCAGAATGAGCTACTGCGTGCCGCTGTCCTGTGTGACGGCGTGCTGCGTCCAGAGCACCTCAGCCCGGAGCTGCGAGGCGAGGTGCGAGAAGCAGAAGCAGGCCTCGACCTGAAGCGCGCCCTGGAGCTCTTGGAGCGGAAGCTAGTCGCTACGGCGCTGACGCGCACTAGCGGCAATCAGACCCGCGCTGCCAAACTCCTGGGCGTTTCTCGCTTCGGCCTGCAGAAGATGCTCAAGCGCCTGGAGATCGACGCGACCGGCAACTAGTCAGCCTGCGCTGCGTCCAGGAACGCGCTGACCGCGTTCGCTGTCTCAGGATCGATTGCGGGCCACGCGAGCGCTCCGTGAAGCTCAAGATAGAGGACGCGTGCGGCCTTCAATGCCGCTAGGCACGCCGCGGTGTTCGGCTGAGCGACGGTGCGGGACAGCGCCTCCTGATACCCAGCCGCCCGCGTCTCGAATCGCCGCACGCCTTGAACGGCGAGTCCGGAGTAGCCGCTTGCCACGAGTGCCATCGGTCCCAGCACACGAGCCCGTAAGAAGCCGAGCAGATCGAGGCACTCGAACACCTCCCCACGCAGAGCCTTGGTGCCTCCGTAATGGAGCCAAGTCCAGAAGCGAGGCATCACCCAAGCCGGGTCTGGACCAGGCAGCTCGATCTGCTCACTCTCGATCTGCGTCGCGAGCGCGGGATCCTTGCAGAACAGGAGCGCTCGCGGCTCGACACGCTCGCCCGCTTCGTCGGCGGTGACCAACTTCAGGTCAACGTGAAGCAGGGGTGGACTGAACAGACAAATCAGCAGGCGTGGCTCGCGCAGGTGGTCGCCAGCGAAGGCGCTCAGGCAGCCCAGTTCATGAGCGAGTCGCTCGCCCTCGAGCAGCGAATCACGTTGGTCGTCGTGACACACGACCGTGAAGTCGATGTCGGAGTATGGGTCGCTCCTGCCGTTGATCAGCGATCCACCAAGCAAACACGCGCGGATATCGTCTCGCTGCTCCAGAGATTGGGTGAGCCGCTCGACCCATTCCCCGTGCGCTGCCGGCCACGTCAGGTCGCGCCAGGGACGGTGCGGCCGTTTCACGACGGCGCCAGCGTCGTCCCCCACCCGCTCATCCATCGCCAGACTCTGCCAGAATCTTTACGCACGATCGATAGCCCGCTAATCCAGGCGGATGCCCAGCCTTGAGGACTGCCGAAGCAGCGGAATGCTCAGCGAGTGCTGCGCGCTGTACACACGACGCTGCGCGCTCCTCGCTGCCAACACCGCTGCGCGCGGCGAGTCGTAATGGTCCGAGAGAGTCCGAAGCGGCCGCAGCGCGTGGATGCAGACGAGCAGTGGGTCGGCGGCTTGCCTCCCCCCAAACCCATCCTGAAATGGGCAGGTGGCAAGACGCGCTTGATTCCGGACGTACTGGCGAGGTTGCCCGAGCGCATCGCGACTTACTACGAGCCGTTCTTGGGAGGCGCGGCAGTGTTTTTTGCTCTGGCGCGGGAGAACCGCTTCGAGCACGCAATCCTGACCGACAAGAACCCCGAGCTGGTGGATGTGTACCGCGCGGTGCAGCAAGACGTGGAGAGCGTGATCGAAGAACTCGCGCGGATGCCCCACAGCGAGCAGGCCTACTATCATATCCGTGCGCAAAAGCCCCGCGGCTTGGTCAAGCGGGCTGCCCGCACGATTTACCTAAACCGCACCGGGTACAACGGCCTCTATCGCGTGAACCGCTCGGGAGAATTCAATGTCCCCTACGGGCGCTACAAGAACCCGAAGTACTGCGACCCGCCGCGCCTCCGCGCCGCCTCACTGGCGCTCAAAGGCGCGGAGATCTTCGTCTCCGATTTCGAGCAAGCGACGCGTGACGCAAACAAGGGAGATGCGATCTATTTCGACCCCCCTTACGTCCCGCTCTCACCCACCTCGAATTTCACCGCCTACCACCGTGAGCCGTTTGGCCTGGGAGAGCAAGAACGCCTCGCAATCCACTTCGACGAGCTTGGGCGGCGCCACGTGCAGATCGTGCTCTCCAACTCCGACACACCGATCACTCGCGAGCTCTACAAGCCTTTCCACGTGGATAATGTATCGATGCCGAGAGCCATCAACTCTCGCGGGTCCGGCCGCGGCAAGGTGGGCGAACTCTTGGTCGTGCATCGGCGACCGAGGAAGTAGGACCGCCGCGAAAACGCCAGTGGGGCCGCGGCGCTCAGGCGGCGTCGGCTTCCAGCTCTTGGAACAGCGGCCGTAGCTCGGGATTGGCCCTGAGCGGTGCGCAGAAGGCCGAAGCCAGCTCGAGCAGCTCGCTCTCCAAGTCGTCCGCGCGCTTGCCAGCGCCACCGATCGCGGACTCGCACTGGGCTCGCTCCTGCTCGATAGTCTCCTCGTGTCGAGCCATGCTCTCGCGCAGGCTCTTCACCTGGAATTCCAGGTCATCGACCTCGGTGCGCTTATCCGCGAGGAACTTCTCGGCGTGGCGTACCTGCTCGCGGATGGTGACCCACTGGTCCATGAGATCGGCGACGTCGCGATACGCCTTGGAGAGTTCCGCGTAGGGTTCCTGGAACCCGCTTCGGCCCTCCCACAAGATCACGTGGCGATGCATCGCGACGACTTGTTCGCGGTGTGCCTCGAAGTGGCGCTTGAGCTCAGTGAGTCGCTGATCGGCTTCCTTCGCTGCGTCGCGACCGCGACTCGCGTCGATGCCGAGCGCGTCCATCGCATTGCCGAAACGCTGACGGCCTTCTTTGCCGCGCTTCTCGATCGCCTCGAGCTTGCGTTGATCCTGCATGCCACGGTTGCGCAGCTCGCTGACTTCCTGCACCAGGCGTTTCACGCCGGAAAGCTTGTCTAGCAAGTCCCGAGGCGGGTTCGTGGGGTACACCTTGGTGAGCATCTGCTCGAAGACGATCGTTCGACGCACCCAGCGATCGAGCGCCACCGGCGGCAACGTCGGCGCCGGCCCCGCGTCGCTGAAGCGCTCATGCGGCTCCTCCGGCACACGGATCCCGATGGCGCCCGCGATAGCTACCAGGTCGTTGTGCAGGCGGTGCGCATCGACGGGACGATCCTTTGGATCCTTCGCCATCAACTGCACGACCAGCTTGTCGATTGCCTCAGGGATCGAGTCGTCGACGGCGCGAGGATGAGGCGGCGCTTCCTTCATGTGCTTGAGGAAAAACGTCGCTACGTCGGGCGCGTCGAAGGGCAACAGGCCCGTGAGCATCTCGTACATGATGACACCGACGGCATACAGATCCGCGGCGGGCCCCGCCTCGGTGGACGTGATGCGCTCCGGCGCCATGTACTGGGGCGTACCGAACACCTCGCCCGCGCCGGTCAACCGCGTGTCTTGCATCGAGCGCGCGATGCCGAAGTCGAGCAGCTTGATCACCTCACCGCCGTCGTCGCCCTTGGCGACGAAGATATTCTCAGGCTTCAGATCGCGGTGAATCACCTCGAAGTCATGGGCGCGCGCGAGCGCACGGGCGATCTGGATCCACTGGGGGAGAGCGCGCTCCAGCGGCACCTTGCCCCGCGCGACGAGCTCGGCGAGGGACTCCCCGACCAAGAGCTCCATCACGAGATACAGCGTGCCGTCCTCTAGCTCACCCTGATCGAAGATCTCGATGATGTTGGGGTGAGCGAGCTTCTGCGCGCTCTTCGCTTCCCTACGGAAACGCTCTCGGACTACCTTGTTCCCTGCGAGCGCGGCGCTCATGATCTTCACGGCGCACGGCCGATCGACCAGGCGGTGACGCGCGCGATAGACGGTGGCCATACCGCCCTCGCCGAGCACGTCCTCGATCAAGTAACGCCCGCCGATCGTGCTGCCGATCAGTGGGTCCTGAATCTCGACCAGCTGGTTCCCGTCGACAAAGCAGGTTGTGCTCTCACTGGGATACTTGAGATTGCAGACGGGGCACTGCTTCATGACTGAGAGCCGACGGGCGATCCGATAGCCGGAGTCGCGCTGAGACTTGAGGGAGAGTACACCAGGCGGCTCTAGAAGCGGACGCGTCCGCGCCAACAAATCGGTCGTCTAGCTCGGGGGCGCCGTACCTGCACAAAAGCTCCAGTGCGCGGGCCGTCAGTGCTCCCGCGCGCGCCGCGACCAAGCTCCCGCACCCCGTGCGTGAGCGCCGCCCGGCGCGACACGGAGCCGGCTGACCGGGCAAAAATATCAATACTTTTAAGCACTTAAAGGCTTCTTCCCCTCAAGGCTCGAACGGCTGCTGAGTGGCGATCACGACCCCGGAGCGCTCGGGGTCCGCTGCCTCGGCCGCGGCTTGGTCCCGCGCTTCGACCGAGCCTTCGGCTGGCGGAGGCAACAGGTCGCTCAGCTCCGCCCCCTGAGGCACGATGAAGTGCTCGTCCGTCGGGGGATACACGTCGATGGTCTCTTCCACGCGAGAGGTGCCATCGGGAAGTGTGAACTCGCGCACCCGACGCAGCCTATAGCCTCGGATCCCCTTTTGCTTCTTGATCACCGTGCCCTCGCTGAGCCAGCCGCTCTCGGTGACCTTGCGCTTGAACGGGAGGATCGCGAGCGTTTCCGTGTGCCAACGCACACTGGCGGGTTGCTCCGCGCCCAACAGCTGCACGATCAGCTCGTTGCCCTTGACCACCGTGTGAACCACGAGCGGCTCGGACCAGGGGTTCTTGACCTTCAGGTCAACGCTGGGCCAGGCGACGGTCGAGTCTAGACCGAGGGGCATGTACGCCGATGGCCTCGAGTGCGGCGCGCGTTCGACGATGTCGAGGCCCCCGTACACCGCCGCCGCGTGCAGTGTGCTCGACACCTGACAGGTACCGCCACCAATACCCCGCACCATTTCCCCCCGGAAAATTTCCCAGCCGGGGCGAAAACCGTTATCCAAGGTCCGGGAACCAACTAGCGCGTTGAAACTGACCAGCTCTCCGGGGGGCAGCACTACCCCGTCCAGCCGACTCGCAGCGGTCTCGATGTTGGTGGCGCGATTGTCTGCGTCCCCCCCCCGGGAGAAACGCGAGCTGTACTGCGCGACGACCCGCTGCATGCCAATCTTCGAGAGCGCCCGCGCGCTGAGCTGTGGGGAGATTTGGACATCAACGAGCGCGACCTTCCGCTCCCCCCGCCGCAACGCAACGAGCAACGCGTCGACGCTCAGGTCGACGTCGAGGTATACGCCAGGCTTGTCCGCCACCACCCCGATGGAAGGCGGCATGGGATGCTTGGGATCCAGCACCCCCATGCCCGCGAGCTCGAAGCGCGCGTCCACGCCTGGCCGATCTTGCGCCTCCTTCAGCTCGGCGAGCACCGTCGCGAAGATTGCCCGATCGAAATGGTACGGCAGCGGAAGGTCGATCAGCCCAAAGCGCGCAGCGCGAAGCTCCTCCCAGCGCTCGAGCCAACCACCGTGACGACCCACGCGCTCCGCGCGGCGTACCAGCTCGGGGACATCGACCTGGAGTCCGAGCTCGGCGAGGGTTCGCTCGACGGCGCGGTCCCCCTGTCCAAGTAGCCGCACCCGCGTCGACCTGAGCGCGGCCACGCGCTGCTCAACCTGTGGCCCAACGGGCTCCCCGGGAATCAGCGCGGCACCAGCCAGCTTCACACCGGGCGCCACACCCAGCTCGGGCGCACGGGGAAAGAGATGGACCCCCGCAACGACTAGCGCCAGAGCGCCAAGCAACGCCAGCCAACCGAACGCTCGGCGCAGTCGCTTCACGTCAGAGCTCCGAGTTGATCCGCCTCGCGCATACGTCCCCGTGGCGGACGCAGTTTGCCAGAAGGCTAAGTTTCTGCAAATCGCGGCACCGCCGACCTGCACTTCATCCCCGTGTGGCATTACCTCGCGGCAACAGATCGACCTGCCCGGTGCGTATCTGAGCACTTCGATCGGCCACCGGCCGCCTGCCCTTTGACCGCGAAAAACCCCACGCTACACTGCGCAATTCGCTTCGCACCCTGGGCATGGGTGCAGCTCCAAGTCAGCAACCAGTCACGATTCAGTCTGTACGTCGACTCGCTGCTGGTCCATGCACGTGCCCAGGGGGCGTCTCCCCCAAACCTTCACACGCCGGCCCTTTCACTCGATCGTTTTTCGTGCTCGGGTGCGGCCTCCACAGCCAAGGTTCAAGGTGCAGAGAATGAGCAGTCTCACTGACTACATCGTATTCAACGACAAGAAGCTAGCCGCCCGTTACGCGACGAAGCGCATCCCGATGGCGACGCTTTACGAAGCGTACTTCGACGGCGACATCGACATCCCCGGCGACATCTACGCCTTCTTGCGCAACCGCAACCTGTTCGTGAACTACTCGCTCACGTCACAGCACCTCAAGTGGGCCGTCACCAACTTCGTCCCCGAGGTCGTGATCCACTCGAAGCTTCAGGACCAGCGCATCGTTCGCGAGCACTACGATCGCGGCAACGACTTCTTCGAGTGGTTCCTGGGGGACCGCATGGTCTACACCAGCGCCTTCTTCGAGGATCCCGCAGAAGAGAGCTTGGAGCAGGGCCAGGACAACAAGATGAACCTGGTGGCGAAGAAGCTGCAGCTCAAGCCGGGCGAGCGCTTGCTCGACATCGGCTGTGGCTGGGGCACCCTCGCGCGTCACACCGCCAAGTACTTCGGCACCGACTCCACCGGCGTGACCATCGCCGAGCGTCAAACCGAGTTCGGCAACAAGCGCATCAAGGACTGGGGCCTGGAGAAGCAGGCGCGGATCCTGTGCAAGGACTACCGCGACATCCCGAACCAGAAGTTCGACAAGATCGTCAGCCTCGAAATGGTCGAGCACGTCGGCGTGAAGAACCTCGTGTCCTTCTACGAGCAGGTGCGTGACCTGCTCACCGACGAGGGTCTGTTCCTCCTGCAGTGGACCGGCCTACGCCGCGGCCTGCGCCCCGAGGATTTGATCTGGGGCTTGTTCATGAACAAGTACATCTTCCCCGGCGCTGACGCGAGCCTGCCCCCGGCGGCGATGCTCAAGGCGATGGAGAAGGCTGGCTGGGAGACCCACAGCGTCGAGAACGTCTCGATCCACTACTCTTGGACGATCAAGAAGTGGCACGACAACTGGCTCAGCAACAAGGACAAGGTCCTGGCTGCGTACGGCGAGCGCTGGTTCCGCATCTGGCACATGTTCTTGGCTTGGTCGGTGATCATCGCCGAGCAGGGCAACGCGTGCTGCTTCCAGGTCGTCCTGAACAAGAACCTGGACCACTACGATCGCACCCGCTGGGTTCGCGAGAAGGCCGCCATCCTCGGCGACCGCCTGCGCATGAACGGCACGGCGCAGAACGAGATCCGCGCGGCAGAGTGATTCGTCGCTAGGTCGAAACGAAAGCGCGTTCGGGCGATGCCCGAACGCGCTTTTTTCATGTGGATTCTCCGTGAAAGCTCAGTGGAAGCGCGGGCGCACCTCAGGCTTTGGGCTCACGTAGGGGGTCGACTCGCGGTGCTCTACCTCGTGCAGGAATGGCTTCGCGTCGACCAGCGCACCCTGGTCGCGCACCTCGAAGTGAATGTGCGGACCGTGCGGGCCAGCGTCGGCGCATTCCCCTAGCGCGTCGCCTTGCTTCACGGTGTCCCCCACCTTGACGGCCACGGAGCCCAGATGACTGTAGTGGGTCGTGAGGCCCGATCGATGCTTCAGCGTGATGCGTTTTCCGAACCCGTCTGGGGCATCTCCCGCTTCGATCACCGTCCCCGCCAAGACCGCCTCCACATCGGTTCCGTGCGACAACGACACATCCACCCCAGAGTGAGCACCCGGGGAGCTCCCCGCGCCGAACGTCAGCGCCTGAGCGCCTTCGGCGGGCCCCTGAGACTCCGCGAGGCGGAGCGCGAGCACCCGCTTACGCCAGGCCTCGTAGTGGGGTGACAGCGCCAAGCCCTTGTCCTGGTAGAGATCGCTGAGAAACGCCACGTAGGCGCGGGTCTCTTCGGGTAGGGGCACGTCGGCGTTCTTGAGATGTCGCTCCACTGCTGCAGAACCAGCGTTGTACGCCGACCACACGAGGCGCAGGCGTTCGGGTTCCGATTCTGCAGCGAAGTGCGAGGAGAGCTCTCGAACCAGCTCGGCTCCCAGTTTCAAATTCAGCGCGGGGTCATAGAGTTCATCATCATTTCCCAGTGGAATTCCAGAGCGGCGACTAATCGCTCGCGCCGTGGACGGCATGAGCTGCATCAGCCCGCGAGCACCAGCGGGGCTCTTTGCCTGCGGATCGCCCCCCGACTCGGCCAACACCATGAGCGCCAACAGGTCAGCGTCCACGCCAGTGCGGGCGGCCTCGTGGTTGAGCAACCCAGCGTAGCGCTTCACGTCTGGTGGCAGCCACACAATGGATAGCTCGGAGCCCACTTGCGCCGCCTCGGGGCCATCGTCCCCAGCGCTTGCATCAAGCGCCCCAGTGCAGGCCGCGATGCCCGTCGCGCACAGTCCGGCGGCGACCAAACTCGCTGCCCAGCCTAGCGCGGCGCGGCGCCTCGCTCGCGCGGCACCTCGGGGAACCGCCTTGTCATCGTCTGCTTGCTTCTTCATACTCACAATCCTCTCGATACGCGGCCTAAGGCCGCTCCCTAGCGCGCCCAACCCCGGCACGGGTTGGGCGTGCTGCTTTGACAGCCCGGGTAACATCCCGGTCCTGCGCAGCTCCTCCAAACTCAGGAGCGCTCTGGCGTAGCCGACCGGGCTCTCACCCCCAGCCAGCGCGTCCAAGTCGCAGCACAGCTCACGCTCCTGGCGCACTGCTCTTCCGAGCCACCAAACGGCAGGATGGAAGAAGAAAATAATTTCCGTGCAGCTTTGTAATAGATTGAGCAAGAAGTGTCGGCGGACCACGTGGCCAAGCTCATGGCGTACGATGGCTTCGACGCATTCTGGGCTCAGACTCAAGAGCATGGAGAGCGGCAGCACCACGACAGGACGCAGCACCCCCAGCGTGTACGGCACGACACTCTCCCCCGCGATGGCGACGAAGCGCAGCCGAGCGGGTGCGCCAACATCACGGGCGAGCGCCTCACAAATACACTGCCAGTGCGCCTCGAGCGGTTGAGCGCTCCTCAGGATGCGCCTGTCGCGCACGAGCAGCCACAAGCCGCGCACACACAGCAAGGCAACGACGAACATCCACACGACAGCAACCAGGAGTTCACCGTGCAGCGCCCAGCTATCACCGCTAGCAGGTGCAGCCGCGCCGACTGTTGGAGCGGCTGTGACGATCGCGGGCCGGGCTCCAGCGGCGACGAACGGAATCGATGCCGAGTCCGGTGACGCGGCGTACTTCAGGATGGTGAGCAGCAACGCAACCGGCAGCAGCAGCAAGCCGAGCGTGCCCAAGCGATGGCGCCCCACGGGACCAAGACCAAACGCTCTCGAGCTGAACCAGTAGGCCAACGCCACCAGCGTGGCCTGCCAGAGACTGTGGGCCAGGCCGTAGCAGAGCAGCCCGGCAAGGTGCTCGAGCTCGGGAGCGCTCATTCGCCCTGCTCCTCGATGCGATCGAGTAGCTCTCTGATCTCGGCGATCTCCTCCGCGGATGTCTGCTTCATGGACAACGCCCGCATCACCATGCCGCTGGTGGATCCACCGAACGCCTTGCCAAGCAAGTCCTTCAGCAAGGTGCGCTGCACCTGGTCGCGCTTGATTGCCGCGCGGTAAATATGGCTACGCGCGCTGTCATCCCGCAGTACCAGGCCCTTCTCGAACATGATCTGCAGCTGCTTCAGCGTCGTCGTGTACGCCCCTGGCTGCCCCAGGGACTCGTGAATCGTCCGCACGGTGCCGGGCCCGTGGTCCCACAGCACTTGGAGGATGGTCAGCTCAGCATCGGTCGGCTTGCTCATAGCTACGAGGCGCTTCATACGACGCGCTTCGTAGTTCGGTCAAGCTTCGTACGAAGCCTTTCGTATGTTCGTACAGAAAGCCTAATCACAACGGGAACTTGGGAGCGACCGGCATGGCCCCTTCGGCCGCTGCCGCTAGTGCAGCAAGTCAGCCGGCGGTGCGGTCGAACTCGATGATGGGGCGTGGGTTCCCGTTCGGCCAGCTGACGGTCAGCTTGCGCGAGCCCCACTCGGACCAAGTGAACGTCCACACCGCGAAACCGTTCTTCCGCACCTGCATGACGACACTGGCGACGCCCTTCTTCACGAAGGCCGGAATGCCGCCGGCGTTCTTACCTTCCGTCAGGGCGGCGCTGAGGACCTGGTTCGAGCCGTTGCCGAGGGTGCGACAGCTCACGCGCAGCCACTCGCGAATCAGTTTGGTCTCGCAGCCCAGCGGAGTGGAGTGCCGCACCGTGATTTCTCCCACGGCGTTCCACTCGGCGATGGTAGGCGGCTTGCTGGTTCCTTCCGTGGGGATCCCGGTGCGTGATTGCGGCTGCTCATCGGCAGGCGCCGGCTCGTCGTCACCGGCGCCGGGGTCCTCGGCTGGCGCCGGTGCAGCAGGAGTTGGTTCCGCGGGGTTTGTCGGAAGCTCCGGCTGAGCCGCAGCGGGCGTCGGTGCCTGTTCGTTGTTCTCCTTGCAGGCAAGTAAGGCGACGAACACCAGGGCCAGTGCACCTAACCCCCAAAACCCGCCCTGCTTGCTTGAAGGGCCAACCCACAATGAACGACTGCCAAGTGACATGAGACCTCCGATGAAACACCCCAGGGTCGCCCCAGTGGGCCGGCAGCTCAAGCACGATCGACGCGGATGTCAGCGAGTGAGATTGTGTGGTCGTGTCGGAGCACAGGCTGGGCTGCTCGCTGGAAGGAATCGACGGCTATCGCATAGACGACGCGCTGGCGCGTGTCCGTGAAGTGCACCCCATCGCCTACACCGCACCCGGTTGGTACGCTGCCGTCAGCGCGCCGAGGCGCGTCGAGGCGCGCCCAGCGGCGTGAAGGTGCGATCACTGCGGACAGGTGTTGTCGCGACGATGAGGCTTCTCCGAGGCGATGGCCTCACATAGCGAGTGACAGCTGGCCGAGGGATTGGGACCGCACTCTCGATAGTCGGCTCCAACGACGACTCCTCCACAACTCGGGATCACCCAGCAAGTGCCCCCCGCGTCGGTGACCCCACAGCTGTTGCTGAGCTGCGCACACTTCGCGCCGCTGGGGCACTGCAGGCCAGCGATGCCCAAGCAAGTCTTGGTGCCGCTCCCGGTGCACTCGCCTTTGCCGGCGACGTTCACGCCACTGCGCGCGGCCAAGCAGCTGTTCCAGTAGGTCACCCCATCGCAACCGCACACGATGTCTTCAGTCTGACCGCAGCCATCTCCGCGTTTCACGCACTGCCCCGTTTGGTCTCCGCAGTGCTGCTTCTTGCAGTACTGACCCGAGTCTCCGCAGTCGGAGTTCGTCTTGCATCCGCCGCTGCCGCCAGTCCCTCCCGTCGCGCTGCCAGCGGTGCCGCCGCTGGCGCTGCCGGCTGTGCCGGTCCCAGCGCTGCCCGCGTTGCCGCCCGTGCCGGCTCCGGCCGACCCGCCGCTAGCACTCCCCGCGGCGCCAGCATTCCCCGCGGCGCCAGCATTCCCCGCGGCGCCAGCATTCCCCGCGGATCCGGCATTCCCCGCGGATCCACCGCTGCCGCCCGTCGCACTGCCCCCACTGGACTGCCCGCCGCTGGAGCTTCCTCCGGCGGACGCGCCGGCGCTCGTCGAGCCACCTTGCGCCCCGCCAGCGCCGGATCCGGCGTTGCCCCCACTACCTCCGGTTTGGCCGTTGAAGAGCGAGCTATCGTCGCTGCCACCACAGCCTGCCACTGCCACCCCGAACACGACGCCGGTCACAGCGAACGGTCGAAACCAAGCCATAAGCCACCTCCCAGGTGGAAAAGCGTAGCACACCGGCGTTTTTGGCCCCCGTGCCTGGGGAAGTGCCCAAGATTGCCGGGCGTTTTCCCACTTGCGCCGAGTCGTGCTAAGGCCCCGAGCAAGGAGTGACGATGGCGAAGAGCCGGGAAAAACTGCAGATCGACGTGCCCGATGCCCAGCGGGATCGCCCGCATTTCGGCCGCATTGGCGGGATCGCCGCCGCTGGCTTCGCCGTGGGCCTGTTGCTCCCCGCCCTGACCGGCAAGCGCTTCGTGCCCGAACCGCCACCGGAAGACCGTATGCCCACCGCCGCCGAGGCGGAGAGCGCGGACGAAGAAGAGGCTCCGCCCCCCGCGGCCAAAGCGGCTCCCGCCGATGCGCCCAAGCCGGAAGAGCCCGCAGAGCAGGTGCAGACCGCCCGCGTTCAGCCGGGCAAGCCGCTGGTGCTCAGCTGCACGGACAAGGCAGGCAACAAGGTCGCGAAGTGCGACGACCTCGACCTGAGTCAAACGGTAGAGGCGCGGCTCCTGAACCTCGCCAACTGCGAGGGCACGGAGGACGCGTCGGGCACGCTCTCGATCGGTTTCGAGATCGACTTCGGCAAGAAGAAGATCGAGCGCATCCTGCGCGGCAAGAGCACCACCATCGCCGAGGCTCCCGCTCAGAAGCTCTATGCTTGCGCGGACAAGGAGTTCGAGACGGCGTCCGTGGATGGTGTCGATCACGAGCACACGGGCTACACCGTCTTCTACAAGGCTCAGCTATTTCCGCCGGGCAATAAGCCGACCGCGGAGAAGCCCGAAGACACCGCGAACGAAGCGAGCGGCCTCGCTACCGTGGTGTGGAACTCGGCGGTCATCCGCTCCAAGCCTGACAAAGACAGCGACCGCTTGGCTAGCATCCTGCGCGGCACCCGCGTGACCGTGACCGGCAAGAGCGACAACTGGTACAAGATCAAGTACGACGCCTCGGGCAGCGAGGGCTGGGTCTACAAAGACGCGATCGGCATGTAGCGCAATGACTCCGGGCTTCGCTCGCTTTGCAGTCCTGTGGGCGTCTCTCGCGGTAGCTCCCAGCGTCCTTGCCCAAGGGGGTGAGGGAGCGCCGGAAGCCGCTGGCGCCGAAGCCCCCGCCGGGGAACCCAGAGACGCTGCTGCTGACGCAACGACTGACGCCCCCGCGGCGCCCCTCGTCGTGGCCGACCCCGGAGCAGAAGCGCCTGCACCGGACCCGCCTCCCGCTCGTGGGAAGGGACAAGCCGGTCAGGAGCTGCACGACGCACATTACCGTGTGAAAAAAGAGACCACCGTGGCCACCGTGCGCCACACGCGCCGTACGCGCGTCAAGCCGCCCGATGACCTGAGGACAGGCTTCTCTCTATCTGGAGGCAGCGTGGCGACGCCGGGAATCGAGCAAGGTTGGTACGGCCGCCTCGAGATGTCGGCGCTGGCGGGCAAGCGCAACGGACTCTTCGGGGGGACGCTCGGCGCGGACGCGGGCTTCGAATACTGGTCGGCGAGCGGTAGCGCAGGCGGCGGGATCCCAATGGCGGTCACGTTTGGCGCGCTGGGGCCGGTGTCGCATTTCGGCCTCGATCTGGGCTTCGAGTTCTTGATCGACGACCGGGACGACGACATGGGCTTTGGGATCTACGCGCCGTTTGCCCGGGGCAAGCTGGGCTTCGACTTCGGTGCAGTGATGATCCTAGCCGAGTCGCAGATCCAGTATCGCTGGCAGTGGGGCGCGGACGACTACACCGATTATCGTCTCGGACTGAGCATCAAGCTGCTGGGTGAGCCGGAGCTACCGCCGCGCGAGACCGAAGATGCGCGCCCGAAGCGTTCCTTCCACTAATGCATCGCGCTCACTCAGCGGGCCGCGGTGTGCTAGGGAACAAGGGATATGACTGCCCGTCGCAGTGGCCGCGTCCCTTCTCGCGTTTCGTCAGCCGCAGTGCGTGACCCCAAGAGCGCCAAGAGCACCACGCCAAAGCAGGCGGACAAGCTGAGTGTCTCGCGTGTCGAGCCCGTGGCGCAGCCCAAGGCAACGGAACAAGACGTCGTGCTCGTCACTGGCCCTACGGATGACGGCAAAGGCATGAACGTCCTGCGCGCGAAGAACGACACGCTGCAGGTTGGCGCCGTGCGGCCTCTCGAGGAGGGCAAGCCGATCCTCGGGGAACTGGTCAAGCTGAAGCCACGGGCGGATTCCCCGGCGCTGTTCGACGTGGAGAGTCAGCTCCCGAGCCCGGTTCAGGCCAAGGACACAGCGGCCAAACGTCAGAATCCAGGCTCCCGCGCCACGAGCGCCGGCCCTGCCCAAGTCGCGACCGACACCTACCGCTCGGGTTGGGACCGCATCTATCGGCGCAGCGCCAAGAAGAGCCTCCCAAATTAGCGTCCCGTCTGCTGCGGCGAGTCTCAGCCTCGGCGGGCTCACCTCACAGCGAGTCGAGGATCGGCTGCACGCGACCGCGGGCGATGGCGAAGGTGCAATCGAAGCCCTTGCGGCGCGCGTAGTACACGCTCGTGCCTCGCCAAGCATCTCCCGCACCGAACTCCAGGTGCACCGGCGTGGAACGCTCGCCCCGCGCCGGTAGTCGCTCAGCGTCGATGATCAAGCTCGGTTCGCGGAAGCCCTCCTGAGGTCGTGGCCCGCCGATGTGAAGCGCGGCTTCCGCGCGTGCCACCGCGAGCAGATCCGTGATTTGAGCAATCTTCTCAGCGGAGAGATCCCCGGACTCCAGCGCGAAGCGCTCTCCGTCCTTCTTCAGCACCCAGGTCTGATCCCCACGTTTGAGGGTGATGCGCACCACCTCGTTGGGGTCGAGCATCAGCAGTGAGCGATCGATGAGCCAGGTCTGAATCGCTTGCTGGGTGCTGCGTGGAAGAATGAACACCGCCGGGTCTCCGACCACGCTCGCGTAGGCACCACCCGCCGTCTCGGCGCCGACGACCAGCTCGAAGGTCCGCGCCTTCTTGTCTCCATGCGGATACGTGTCGAGCTTCAGCTTGGCGCTCGGCTTCGCGAGGCCGAAGCTGCCGTCATCTTCGTCCGCGACCCAGCGCTCGGCGTTGAGTGTCAGGAGCCCATCGACGAGGTCACTCGTGAGCCCGGAGTCGTGGCCGAACTTGGGGGGCTTCACCAGATCGTAGGTGCCGTCCTCCGCGCGGTTCAGCGTCTGAGAGATGTGTCCGTAGGCGCTCTCGGCTTCGATGTGGATGCTCTTGAGCTGCTGGCGGTCCAGGTTCAAGACCTCGCGCTTGCGCACCAGCGTCGAGTCCGGCTTGAGCAAGCGCGCGGCCTCAGGCCCCAGCTTGAGTACACCACCATCCGCCTCCCGGAGCGCATACACCGCGCCGTCCTCGTCGGGCGCGCTCAGTGAGATCTTGTGCTCCACCAAGCCCTGGGCGTCCTTGCCCACCACCCGCAGCACCACCTGCCCCGCGGGCGACTTGAGTCCCAGCTTCTCCAGGTCTGGGTCGGTGACGATGTCACCAAGCGCCTCGGTGATCTGCTTGAGGCGTTCGTTACCGAGCTCACCGTCGATGTCGCCCGTCTCCGGTGAGCGCATCACGAACCCGTTGTCCTTGCGCAGGATCTCGAGCTTCGATTTGCCTTGCTCGATCACGAAGCTCTCCACCTCGTCGGCGCGCACCGCAAACGGATGGCGATCCACCAGGTCCTTCGCGGGTGTCTCCAAGCCTTCCATCAGGCTCTGAGGGACACAGCCCGCTAGCGGATCGGGATCGCGCCTGAGCGCGACCACGCCCTTGCCGTTAGGACAAACGCCGCCAACTTCCAGGGTCGCGATCGCGCTGCTGTCCTTCTTTGGAACCATGCGGATACGCACGGTCTCTGCGTCCTTGAGCGCAGCCTCGGCTTGCTTCACGTCGAGGAAGCTATCGGCGTTCAGATCCGCAAACTGGCTGAGCACGTGGTCGAGGTTCAGCTTGTCCACGCGCAAGTTGCCTTGCATGCCGTCGAAACGCCAGCCATCCCAGGCATGCTCTCCGGTGGGACGAACCAGCCGCCGCTCCCCGCCAGCGCCTTCCAGCACCAGCGTCTTGAGCGCAACGCTCAGGTACGGCACCAGATCTCGGGTGCGGAAGTGAGCAGCGTCTTGATCGAGCTGAGCGATCAACCCCTTGCCAATGATCACCACGCCAGGATCGGGCACGCCCTTGCCGCGCACCTCGAGGTACGCGCTATCCGCTGGGCTCACGGCGTCCTTGCCGAGCAACAGCTCGTACTCGATTTCGCCCATCTTCAGGCGAATCGTCAGGCGCGGCGCGTCCAGCCCGAACGCCGCGCGGTCGACTTCCTCGGGCTTGATACGTCGAGAGAACTCCGCGAACTGCAGGGTGCTCACGTAGTCGTCGACTTCGCTGTCGTCCGCCCGCTCCTGATACGGTTGCTCGAAGTCCCAGTGATCGACGCCCGAGTCCTGGGGTTGGCTACGCAGCAGGACCACGTTTTCTTTTCCGCGCAGCAATTCTAGGCGGCTCACCTCAGGCTCGCGAAACGCCTTGAGGACATTGCGCTCCCGAGCTGTCTTCTCGCTGGTGCTCACGCTGCCCTGGGTGACGATCAGAGTCACCACGAGCCCGATCGCGATTACGGCGAGGATGATGTTCGACAGGTTGCGCCGGACGAAGCTCATGCGTCGTCCTCCTCGCGGCGCCGCGATTTGCGCTCGGTGCTGCGGCGTCGATACATCACGAAGCCGCCCAAGAGGACGGTCGCGAGTGGCATGTAGAGCAACACGTACTGGGCCACGTCGCTCTGGGATTCTTCGGTCAGGTTCAGACCCACGTCGTGGCTCTGCTTCTCCGGCACGTCGACGATGGGTGGCCGCGCCGCAAGCCATGAGAGTGAGCTCGTGACGAACGCCGCGTTTGGAGCCAGCGCTGGAGTGCGCCAGTTGTCGTTGAGCGCGATGCTCGACGTACCCACGACCACCATCCGCGGTCCGTGGCCCGCGTCGGAGCCGCCCGGCTTGGGCAACTCGCTTGCCAGCGCGACGGCGAACGGGCCGCCCTTCGAGCTCTCATCTCGGCTCGGCGCCTGACGCGCCTGGAGGAAGCTCTTCACGTCCTTGAGGGTGAAGGCGGTGCTGCTCGAGTTGGCGAGCACATCCGCCGTGCTCGACGGCGTCTTGCCGAGCGACTGGGCGATCTTGAAAATCAGCGGAGTCGTCGTGTCGTCCTTGCTGGAGAACAAACCGCGCGTGATGTCGTGCCGTGATGCTTCGACCAAAAACACCTCTCCGGTGCTGGTCAGCTTGAGCTTCGGTGAGTCTTCGATCACGAGATCACCGCCCAGCGTCACCCCCGCGCGCTCCGTCAGCGACTCGAGACCGCTTGGAAGTATCCGTGGTTCGTCATCGGAGAGGATCGGGTTCAACAGCAGGAAGAGGTTACCGCCGCCGACGAACCAACGCTCCAGAGCGTCCACCTTGTCGCGCTCGATGGCCACCTGGGGAGCAGCGACCACCACCTGACAGTCGACGAGCTGCTTGGCCCAGTCGGCGTGAGTCAGGTCCAGCGTCTCGACCTCGTAGTTGTCGTGCTGGATGCGGAACTTGATCTCCGCCATTCCATCCCCAGCGCCGGAGTCGATGCTAGGCTCCCCATGACCTGCGGTGAAGCAGACACGCGTCGTCTGGCTCCCGATTACGTTCCGCAGGGCAACCGTGAGGGCCTGCTCGAGCTTTGGCTTCACCGCGCCCGAGTCGTCGTACGCGATGATGTCATCGGCGGTGACGTACCAGTGCTTCTTGCCCCGCGCGACCACGATCGCCGTCTCCGACACGAGTCGACCCTCGTCAGTGGTCATCTCGTTGATGTCGTATTCCTTCTGCAACGCGAGGAACTCGGCTGGGTTCTGATCCGGGTCTACGTAGCGGATCCTGAGTTCCCGCGTCTCCGCGCCATAGGCGGTCAACATGTGCTCGACGCTCACTCGCATGTTGTCGCTGCGAGAGAGAAACACGATGACGTCGATCGGCTGATCGAGCCCGTGCAACGTGTCCAGCGTTGGCTGGCTGAGGGTGTAGAGACCGGAGCTGGTCCAGTCCCAGCGCTTGTAGAAGCGACTCACGAGCAGGTTGAGGCTGACGGCGATCAACGCCGCGCTGAGCACACCAACCGCCGTGAAGACCCTAGCGCCTCTCCGCGGGGAAGCGCTGCTCGCCTTGGCAGACTTCTCGGGGACGCGCTTCTCGGACTTCTCCGGGTCACTGTCCTCGGACTTTGCGGAGTCCGACTTGGGCTTGCCAGGTTTGGTCTTGCTGGCGCTCGGCTTACTCACGGCCTTTCTCGGCGTCGCCTTGTCTTCGGCCGCTGTCTTGCCGTCAGCCTTGGGGGCTTGCCCGGACTTCTTCTTCTTGGTGGCCATCAGTCCCACCTCCAGGAGTCCACGACGCGGGCCGTCAGGAACAGGGGTAGCCCCATCAAGGTGAGGTCGAACACCACGCGACGTAGGTCGACGATGCCCTTCGAGAAGTCGACGAGTTGTCTGAACACCGAGACGTGGCCGCAGAAGTCGCGGAACGGGCCGGGCGCAAACACG
>JBFXBK010000057.1:0-19506 GCA_050183255.1 Polyangiaceae bacterium
GCACCGATCAGCACGCCGCTGCCATGGCCGGCCAGTGGGATCGCGACCGGGTATTTGACCTTGTCGTGTTCGACTTCTTCGATGTCGACTGGGCCGAGCGCCAAGACGCGTACGGTCGCGCGGTCGCTGTCGGAGTACGTGAGGACGTCGGCGGCCGCAGGGAGAGTGGCGAGCACGCACGCGGCCAAGACCAGTGCAGCAAGGGAGTAGCGGGTCATCGGGGGCGCCCAAGTTAGCATCGATCGCTCAGCGCGCCGGTTCAGAACGCCTCAGTCCCTGGGGTCGCCGCGCTTCGATTGGGGCCGCGCGGTCTCGAGGAACTCGCGCTTCAGCGAAGGTTCCACGCGGCTCTTGCCGCTGGTGTTCCGCGCGGCCTCGGGGAACCTAGGTCGTGTATCTACACCGCGTGTGCTCGAGTGTAGGTGGGGGTGAGGCTGGCAGGTCTGTCGCCACTGCCATCAGCCCCTTTGCAGCGATCACTCCGCAGGCACTGGCGCGGCTTCGCGGGAGCGCGCGGCCCACTCACGCAGTCGCTCCATGTAAAGATAGAACACCGGCGTCACATACAGCGTGAGCAGCTGGGAAAAGAACAGCCCGCCCACCACGGCCAAGCCGAGGGGCTGCCGCGACTCCGCGCCCGCACCGATCCCGAGTGCGATGGGCAACGTGCCGAAGAGCGCCGCCATCGTCGTCATCATGATGGGACGAAAGCGCACGGCGCAGGCCTCCTGGATCGCGTCCTCCGCATTCACGTCCGCATCCGCGCGGCGCTCGACGGCGTAGTCGACCATCATGATGCCGTTCTTCTTCACCAGCCCAACCAGCAGGATCACTCCAACGAACGCGTATACGTTCAGGTCCTGACCAAACGCCAGCAGCGTTACCAGGGCACCAAAACCAGCGAACGGCAGCGCCGAGAGGATCGTGATCGGGTGCAGCGCGCTCTCGTAGAGGATCCCGAGCACGATGTAGATCACGAACACTGCAACCAAGAGTAGAAAGCCCAAGCCAGAGAGCGACGACTGAAACGCCTCGGCGGAACCCTGGAAGGTCGCGCTGATGCTCGAAGGCAGTGTCTGGTTGGCCTTCGTCTCGGCCAGTTCGACCGCTTCGCTCAGCGAGTGACCCGGACGAACATCGAAGGAGATCGTTGCCGCGGGGAGCTGACCCGAGTGATTCACCGAGAGCGGACCCACGGATTGCTGGAGCTCAGCCAGCGATAACAGCGGAATCAGCTTCCCTGAGTCCGAGCGCACGCGCAGCTTGGACAACGCGTTCGGTTCGCGCTGGGTGCGTGGATCCAGCTCGAGGATCACCTGGTAGCTGTCGCTCTTGGAGAAGATGGTGCTGATCTGCCGTGAGCCATAGCCACTGTAGAGTGCGTCTTCGATGCGCTCCACCGGGACCCCGAGGGCGGCGGCGCGATCGCGGTCAACCTTCACGTCGACTTGCGGGCTCTCGAGCTGCACGTCGCTCGTGACATCGCGCAAGATGTCGGACTTCGCGAGTTCTGCGGTGAGCAGCGGCGTGTACTTGAAGAGCTCGCTGGGTGACGAGCCCTGGAGCGTGAGCTGATACTCGCTCTTGGTGCGGCGCCCGCCCAAGCGGATTGGCGGCGGCACCGAGATGAAGGCGCGCATACCAGGCAAGTTCGCCAGCTGGCGGCTCAGGTCGTGGGCGATCTCTTCGGAGCTGTGCTTGCGCTCGGCGCGCTTCTTGAGGCGGATGAACATGCGTCCTTGGTTGGATCCGCCGCGCCCTCCGCGGGCACCGGCGATGGCCATGAACGCCTCTACGTCCGGGTGCTTCCTGACGACCTCCGCCATCTGCACGGTGCGATCCCTCACCCCCTCGAACGAGATCCCCTCGACTGCTTCCGCGGTGATGTTGATCTGGTCCGTGTCTTCAGTAGGCAAGAAGCCCTTCGGCATGTGCTGGAACAGCCATACCGTTGCCGCGAGGATCACCCCAGAGAACAGCATGGTCAGCCGGCGGTGACGGATCACCCGCGCCAAGCTGCGTGAGTAGGCGCTCGCCACGCGGTCGAAGGCGCGCTCGGTCAGGAGATACAGGCGACCCGGCTGCTTCTCTTGATTGGCCGGGCGTAACATGCGCGCCGCCATCATCGGGGTGAGGGTCAGCGACACGAAGCCGGACACCAGGATCGCGATCGCGATGGTGACCGCAAACTCACGAAACAAGCTGCCAAGGATCCCGCCCATGAACAAGAAGGGGATGAACACCGCGGCGAGCGAGATGGTCATCGAGAGGATCGTGAAACCGATCTGCTTCGAGGCATCGATCGCTGCTTCGAACGGCGCTTGCCCTTCTTCTATGTGCCGCACGATGTTCTCGAGCACCACGATCGCGTCGTCGACCACGAAGCCCACGCTGAGGGTGAGCGCCATCAACGACAGGTTGTTCAGCGA
Organism: Polyangiaceae bacterium; assembly: GCA_050183255.1. Taxonomy (GTDB): domain Bacteria; phylum Myxococcota_A; class Polyangia; order Polyangiales; family Polyangiaceae; genus JAHBVY01. The sequence goes on from JBFXBK010000057.1 coordinate 2,430, forward strand.
GAAGCCGAGGGGCTGAATCAAGGCGAAGGTCGCGAGCACCGCCAGTGGCATCGAGAGGCTAGGTATCAGCGTAGCGACGGCGCGGCGGAGGAACAGGAAGATCACGAGCACCACCAACACCAACGTCAGGATCAACGTGAACTGCACGTCGTGCACCGCGGCCCGTACGCTCAATGAGCGGTCGAACAACAGCTCGAGCTCCATCGAAGCTGGTATTTCCTGACGGAACTTCGGCAGGAGCTCGCGGACTCCTTGAGCGACCTCCACCGTGTTGGCGCCGGGCTGCTTCTGAACCGCCAGCACCACAGCCTGCTGGAGATCCTGTGGATCTCCCCGCCAGGCTGCGGTCTTGTCGCTCTCCACGCTGTCGATCGCGCGCCCCAGGTCGCGCACCCGCACGGCGGCGCCGTCCCGGTACGCCACGATGACGTCTTGATATTCCTCCGCGCGCTCCAGCTGGCCATTGGTCTGAATCGAGAACGCCTTGCGAGGACCTTGGACGCTGCCGTTCGGCAGGTTCACGTTGGACCCTCGCACCGCGTCTGCGACCTCATCGAGGCCGACGCCGAGGGTCGATAGCCGCCCTGGGTCCGCCTGTATCCGCACGGCATACTTCTGTGAGCCGTACACCTGAACCTGAGCGACGCCGCGCACCTGAGAGATCGACTGTGCGAGTCGACCTTCGGCGTACTCGTTGACCTTGTACAGCGGTTGAGTCGCGGAGCTCATCGAGAGCAGCAATACCGCCTCGTCTGCGGGGTTCACCTTCTTGTAGCTGGGTGCCGAGGTCATGTCCCTCGGCAGCCGCGGGATGGCGCGACTGATCGCCGCCTGGACGTCCTGCGCCGCGGCGTCGAGATCTCGACGCTGGTCGAACTGCAGGGTCACGTTGGTCGCTCCCTCGGAGTTCTCGGAGCTCATCGAGGTGATTCCGTCGATGCCTGAGAACTCACGCTCGAGCGGTGTAGCAACCGACGAGGCCATGGTCTCCGCGCTGGCTCCTGGCAAGCTCGCTCGAACTTCGATGGTCGGGAAGTCGACGTTCGGGAGCGCCGCGACTGGCAGGTTCAGGTATGCGAGTACACCGAACACGGTCAGCGCGAGCATGACCAGCGTGGTGGCTACCGGGCGGCGAATGAAGGGCGCGGAGAGGTTCATCCCTCACCCCCGCCGCTGGGTGCTGGCTTTGCTGGCTTGGCGTCGAGCACGCTGACCGCGGCACCGTCTCGCAGGCGCACCTGGCCGTCGGTCACGACTCGCTCTCCGGCGTTCAGCCCAGCGCCCACGAAGACCCAGTCTTCGGTGCGACGCACCACCTCCACCTGGCGCAAGCGAGCCTTGTTTTCCTGATCGATCACGAACGCATAGGGGCCGTCTTGACCCTCTTGCACCGCGCCCTCCGGAGCGACCAGCGCCTGCTTGTCCACGCGCAGCACGAGGGTCACGTCCACGGAGGCTCCAGGCCAGAGCTGTTCTGCGTCGTTGTCGAAGCGTGCCTTGAGGGCGATGGTCGCGGTGCTGACATCGACGCTGTTTTCGATGAAGGTAACGGGACCCTCATACGTCTCTTTTGTGTTACCGCGAGGATTTACGATCGCGCGCAGCTCACCCTTGGCGAACTGTTCCCGCGCCGCACTCAAGAAGCGCTCCGAGATCGAGAAGCGCACGAACACCGGCTGGGTGTTGCGGATCACCACGAGTGGCGACGTCGTGCCTTGAACCACCAGATTTCCGCGGTGAACCAGCAGTGTGCCCGTGCGACCGCTGATCGGTGCCACGAGGCGCGTGAACCCCAGGCGTAGCCCAGCGCTCGTCAGCTGTGCACGCGCCAGGCGCACCTCCGCGGCGGTCGCCTCGGCCAGAGCCTGCGCAGCGACCAGGTCTTGCTCGCTGGCGATCCCGGCCTTCACCAGGCGCTGGGTGCGCTCAGCTTCTTGCTTGGCCTGGGTCGCGGCAGCTTGATTCTTCGCGAGGGCTGCAGACGCTTGCGCTCGCGATGCCTGATACTCCCGGGCGTCGATGGTGAAGAGCAGCTGCCCCTGCTTGACCGCGTCGCCTTCGTTGAAATGAACTTCGGTGACGAGACCGGTCACTTGGGGCAGCACGGACACGCTGCGGTTGGCCTCGACGCTGCCGAACGTCTGAACGCTCAGCGGCAGGTCACGATGCTCGACTTTCCCCACGCGGACTGGCGCGGGCTTCGCCACCGCCTTCGTCGCTTCGCCGCGTGAGCACGCGATGAGTGAGAGCAGCGTGAGCGTGGCACTCACGCCACGGAGACCTCTGGGTATCACGCTCTCTGCGTAAGCCGACTGGGCGTCGCCAGTCTTACAGGATTGTGTAGGAATGTGTCCGTGGCAGTCTCGCCACACGGCTCATGTAAGCTCCGTGCATGGAAGTCGGCAGGCTGCGGGTGTTGCTGGTCGAAGACGACACCAAGTTGGCTCGCCTCACCCGCGACTACCTCGAGCAGCGGGAGATCGACGTCACACTGGTGGGCGACGGTCACAGCGCGGTCTCCGAGGCATTGCGAGGCGGGGTCGACGTCGTGGTCCTCGATTTGATGCTGCCCGGGCGCGATGGTTTCGAGGTGTGCCGGGCGATCCGTCTGGAGTCTCATGTGCCGATCATCGCGGTCACGGCGCGGGTCGAGGTGGCGGATCGTGTGCTTGGGCTGGAGCTCGGCGCCGACGACTACATGACGAAACCGTTCGCGGCGCGGGAGCTGCTCGCCCGTATCCAAGCGGTAGTGAGGCGTGCCCGCGGCAAGGCGGGGCCGCCGCCTCAGGAGATCAAGGTTGGCCGCTTGGTGATCAATGTCGCGAGCCTCACCGCCACGTTGGACGGCGATCTCCTACCGCTCACCTCGTACGAGTTCGCGCTGCTGCGCGCGCTGGCGGAAAACGCCGGTCACGTGCTGGGACGCGAGCGGCTACTGGAGCTCGCGAAGGGCAGCGCGGAGGATGTGTTCGATCGTTCGATCGACGTACGTATTTCGCGCCTGCGTCAGAAGCTGGGCGACGACCCGCGCCAGCCAGCCTTCCTCAAGACGGTGCGCGGCTCCGGCTACGTACTCACACCGGGGAATGAACAATGAAGCCGGCGTTTCGCGCGCGCCTCTTGTGGCGCGTGTACTTCTTCGGCTTCTTGATGCTGCTCCTGGCGGGTGGTGCGAGCTTCGTGGTCGGCACCTACGTGCTCAAGCCGGCGGTCGAAGGCCCCGCGCGCCCAGCGACGGCCTGGATCGCCTGGCACCTGCTGAACCAACAGGCCCGCGGCGAGTCCATCGACGCTGAGCTGGCCGATCTCAAAAAATCCCGCGTGGAAATGACGCTGTTCGACGTCGACGGCACGCTGATCGCCTCCAACGCCGAGGTGCGTCCAAAGCCCTTGGGTCAGCGCGAGCTCAGCGGCCTCGCCAACGAAGAGACGGTCTTCGCCGACGGGATCGGCCTCGTAGCAAGCCGCGACTCAGGGGGTGAGGTGAAGCGTTACGCATACATCGCCTACCCTCAGGCCGAACTACCTCTGGGAACTGGCATCGCGCAGCTCTTGGCCGCCCTGGGCGTGCTGGGGCTCCTGTCCATCCCCCTGGCGCGGTCGATCACGGCTCGCGTCGAAGAGCTAACGCGGGCGACGCGTGCGTTCGGTGCGGGCGACTTGAGCGTACGCGTGAAGAGCAAGGCGCCCGATGAAATCGGTGACCTGACCCGAGCCTTCGACGAGATGGCGGAGCGCATCGTCCAGCTCAGGCGCTCGGAGAAGGAGCTGTTGGCGAACGTCTCCCATGAGATGCGTACGCCCTTGGCGCGTATCCGCATGGCATTGGACCTGGTGCGTGACGGCGACATCAACCGCGCGTCCACCTACCTCGCCGACATCGAAGACGACCTGTACGAGCTCGAGCAACTGCTGGACGACGTGATGACCACGGCGCGCCTCGACCTGGAGCGAGGCGAGGTGGGCAACTCCCAGGCTCCGCTTCATGTCGAGCAGCTCGAGGCGATATTGGTGCTGGAGGCTGCGTGCGAGCGCTTCGAGCGGCGCTACCCCGAGCGCGCGCTCGTCAGAGACTTTGCGGAACCTCTGCCGCTCATCCAAGCGGACCCCACGTTGCTGCGGCGCGTGTTCGACAACCTGCTCGACAACGCCGCGAAGTTCTCGGCCGCCGACGAGCCGGTGAAGCTCTCGGCGGGAGGCGACGCCGCGCAGCTGGTGGTCGAGGTGCAAGATCAGGGCTTCGGCATCGCGGAGGGCGATCGCGCGCGGGTGTTCGAGCCGTTCTTCCGCGCGGACCGTAGCCGTGACCGCGCGACCGGAGGCGTCGGGCTTGGTCTCGCGCTGGTCAAGCGCATCCTCGACGCTCACTCCGGCAACGTGGAGATCCGCGACGCTTCGCCCCAAGGAACGTGCTTTCGCCTCACCTTGCCTGCAGCTCCTGCGACCTGAACGCCGACTCGGCTCTAGCTTGGTTGTCCTCTCCCCCAAACCCGGGTGACGATGGGCGCGATGCACGACTCTCCGGAGCGCGTCCACGGGTTCGACCTCGACCTCGAACGGAACTTGGCGGCAATAGGCAGCGTCGGGAGCCGCACGGCGCGAATCTGGCTGCGCTCGGAGCGGGTGCAGCCGCTCAAGCTGCGGCTCCGCGCGGACGGCTTCGAGGCGCGACATGAGCTGAGTCTGCCGCGCAGCGACGTGACAGATCACACGTACTCAATCCATTACCCTGCGGATCTGGATGACGCCGAGCCGCTCAAGCCCAACACGCGCTACCAGCTGCGGCTGGAGCTGGATGATGGCAGCGAGCTGACGCTGGAGTTCGAGACAGCACCGGAGGCGCACGACTACACCGATCCGTTCAGCATCGCGGTGATCTCCTGCCACCAGCCCTTCGACCCACGCGGAAAGCTCACCGATGAGGCGACGCACTTCCTGGACAAGCTACCGGAGGCCTTCGCGGAACACCGCGTGAAGCGCGTGCTGTTGATGGGCGACCAGATCTACTCCGACTGTCCGACGACGCGCTCGCTCTTCGACGACGCGTATTTCCGCGAGGTGATGCCCGACGGTGTGAGTTCGCTCTTCGACTGCACCCGCGAAGAGGTGCGGCGGCTCTATCAAGACCGACATCGGCTCTTCTTCAGTGCGCCGGGGTTCAAGCGCTTGCAGGAGAAATTCCCTTGCTATCCGATCCTCGACGACCATGAGCTGCGCGACAACTTCGGCTCAGCGACGGAACACCACAGCGCGCGCTATGCCGCCATCAAGAGCGGGGCGCTGGACGCCTTCGTGGACTATCAGGCCAGTCGCCTGGACATTCCCCAGGTGCGGACTCAGCGCGGCTATCACTTCGAGTGGGACTACGGCCCGGTGGCTGGCTTCGTGATGGATCTGCGATCTCACAAGCGTAACGACGGCGAGCACATTCAGCTGTTCGATTCGCGTCAGCTGCATCAACTACGCGCCTTCCTCGAGCGCAACCGCACGACGCCTGCGGTGGTGCTGGGCCTCAGCGTGCCCCTGGTGCACATCCCCGATTGGATGGTGGGGGCTGCTGCGCTGATGCTGGGCGAGCAGAGCGACGCCGCGGACCGCTGGTCGTATGTGAAGGCGCATGGCGCGCGGGACGAACTGTTCGAGCTCCTGTGTGAACATCAACTGGCCGCGCCGAAGCAACGCCTGATCATCGCCGCTGGCGATGTGCACGTGGGTGTGGCTGGTTTGATTCAGGTCATGGATACCGGGCGGAAAGGCGGCGTCGAGCTGCGAATGTATCAGCTGGTCTCCAGCGCGGTGAGCAACCTGGAGAGCCCAGTGAAGACCTGGGCGGCGAGCCTCTTGCCATTGATGAAGCGCGGCTTGAGCGTGGCTTCCGACGACAGTCCCTACGCTTCGCGCTTTGACTTGCTGCAGGGCATCGGCGCCGCCAGGCGGAATCCCGTACCGGAACTCAACGCCGGCTTGATCCGCGTGGATCCAACGCCGGACGGCTACGAGGTGCGGGTTCAGCTGCTTGCTCCGGACCGAGACGGCAAGGTGGTCGAGGTGTTCTCCAGCGGCGCGCTTGGCTAGCGCTGCACCCGCGCGTCACGACTGGGGCGAAAAGCCGCGCGATTGCCGGAGCCGCGTCACGACTTTCGCCGCTGATTTTCAGGGGATCCCGGCGCTTCTGCTGGGTGGCATGTCGCGTGCTCTACGCACTCCTTCAGGAGACGCTGCATGACTGATCTACACGAGGACAAACTGGAGACCCTGGGACTCGACTCGGGCACCTATCGCGCGCTGCTGATGCTGCCCGCGGTGTATGTCGCCTGGGCGGGGGGCAAGCTGAGCGCAGGTGCAGCTGCTGGACTCGAGCAGATGATGCAAGACCTCGAGCTCAACGAGCGCACGGTGAGTGTCGTGAGGCGTTGGCTTCGGAGTCGTCCCTCCGCTGGCTTCGTCAGCCACGCGCTGGCGGAGCTACGCGATCTCGCTAGCGCCGTCGATGAGCCGCAGATCGACTACGACTTGCTGCAGGCGCTGATGAGCCACGCGGAAGCCGTGGCCCGCGCCGGGGTCAGCGACCCACGCGCCGCCGCGGCGCCGTGGGCTTTGAGCCGCGAGGAAACGCAAGCCATCGACCAAGTGGCGCGCATCCTGGGAGTGGATCACGGACAGACGTGGGCGGCGTTGATCCAGGAGCTAGGCGCTGGCGCGCAAATGCCACAGCCCGACCCGCAGCACTCCTCAAGCCAGATCCGTACCAAGATCGTCGACGGCGTGATCTCGGTAGGTTCCCAACAGGCGCTTGGGCTGGCTGATACCGTGCCAGCTCAACCGGCACCGGTCGTTGGTGTCGAACCCAAGGGGCCGCATCAGGATCCCCGCGAGCGTGAAAGCCTGATTTGAGGCGAAAGTGGGGTGACCCCGCCCCACGTTCAGCCTGAACGCACGATGCGCACCCGCAGTCGTTCTGCTTGCGCCGTCGCAATCCTGTGAGCAAGGTTCGGCCCATGAAAGCACGTCTCCCCTACGGAGTGTCCCTGCTCGGGGCGCTACTCGGGCTGATCTTTGGCTTCTACTCGACGCTCGACTACTCAGCTCACCTGGATCGCCGCCTGCACGACGTGCACTGCAGCTTCATCCCCGGGGCGGCGCCGACCTCCGAAGCCGAGGCTTGCCGTGCGGCAATGTATTCGCCGTACTCCGCGTTCTTCAAGGATGCGTACTGGGGAGGCATCCCGATTTCCCTGTTCGCGCTCGGCGCTTTCAGCTTCTTTCTTGGCTTTGCCGTCTACTTGGTCGTTGCCGGTAGCGGGGCGCCCAAACGCTCGCGGGTGTTCTTTGGCATCATTGGCAGTACGCCGCTCTTGGTGTCACTCACGATGCTCACCATCAGCCTGACTCAGCTCGGCTCGGTGTGTAAGACCTGCGCGGGCATCTACATCGGCTCAACCTTGCTCGCCATTGGCGCCTGGTGGGGCGCGACGGTGCGTCCCGACGTCGTTCCTCCGAAGCCTGGCAACGTCGCCCCGACGCTCGAGATGGACGGTTCACCCAAGGGCAAGCCCTCCCCTGCGCTCAACTACCTGCTGCCGCTGGGTTGGCTGGCGGCGCTGGGTCTCCTGACGCTGCTCCCTTCGCTGGTGTACGCCGGTCAGGTGCCAGATCAGCGGCCGTACCTGAACCAGTGCGGTAAGCTGAAGGTGGCAGGCACGGAGAAGGACAAGCTGGTCAAGCTGGTCACGCCTAAATCCGTGCGGCAAGCGACCATCTTCGAAGATCCGCTGTGCCCCACGTGTCGCGCCTTCCACGAGCGCCTCGTGCACGAAGACATCTTCGACAAGCTGAATGGCGACCTCGCGCTCTTCCCTCTGGACACGGAGTGCAACTGGATGCTCGACACGGCGTTGCACCCCGGCGCCTGCACCGTCAGCAAAGCGGTGATCTGCGGCGAGCAGCCGCGCGCCGTACTCGACTGGGCGTACGAGAACCAGGACCAGCTCAGCGCGGCTGGCAAGGCAGGCAAGGATCCGCTGCGCGCCGCAATCCAAGGGCGCTGGGGTCCAACCATGATGAACTGCGTCGACAGCAAGGCGACGAAGGACACGCTGAATCGCCACCTGCAGTTCGCGGCCGCAAACTCGATCCCGGTCTCCACGCCGCAGCTCTACTTGAGCGGACAGCGTGTGTGTGACGAGGACACGGACATTGGCTTGCGCTACACGCTCGGCCAGCTCGCACCGGAGCTCTTCAAATGAACAAGTGGACTGCACCCGGAGTCGGCATCGCCGTCACGCTGATCGTCGCCATCACCGCGCTCGGCGTGGTGAATTCATCGGTGAGCTCCGCGAAGGAGCGCTTGGTCACGCCGCAGGCTGAGAAGCCCAAGGTCGCGGTGGCGAATCAAGCAGAGGTCGGCTACTGCACGCCGCGCTTCAAAGAGGTGCTCGAGCGCGTGCTGCATTCTTGTGGCTTGTCGGCAGGAGAAGATCGCCGCGGCTGCAAGCCGGCCGACGTGAAGACGTTTGCATCGATCAGCGACGAAGACTTCAACGAGCTGTTCACGCCTCTCAAAGAGCGCGGCGCGGTGCTGATGTTCGACACCGGGAAGGACGAGCTCGACCCCGCTGCGCAAAAGCTCCTCGACGAGAAGTGGTTCGAGCGCAAAGGCGCCCGCTACTTCTTCGTCGTCGCCCGAGCTTCCAAGACAGGCACTCAAGCCGCGAACCGCGCGCTCTCCCATCGGCGCGCCAACTCGGTGATGTTCCATATCAAGCAGACTGCGAAGGACGATCCCGAGGTCGACAAGAAGGTGGGCCTGCTCTGGCTCGGCAACGAGTTCGCACAGTTCTCCAAGGACTACTGCCAGTGGAACAACTCACGCCCCGACAAGAAGTGCGACGAAGACGCCATCAATCGCTCAGCCTTCGTTTCCTGGGTAGACTGCCGCCTATGAACCTTCAGCTCACGGGCGCGTGCGCTTCACGTCGCCGCCAGCGTTCGCTCAGCGCCGCCTGCTTTTTTTGGGGGTTAGGTACACTGCTCCTCGCTGGTTGTGACGAGGAGAAGCCGCAGACGAGCGTGACTCGAGATCGCAATCAGGCGGTGCTCGCGAAGACATCCGCCGAGGCGACGACGGAGCCGAAGCAAGCGCCGAGCGCTAGCAAGACGGCGAGCCTCACCCCCAAACCCCATAAGGCGTTGTGCGGCGGAAAGCTCAGCCCGGGCTACGCCCTCCCCGAGACCAAGCTAGACCACGTAGGCAAATCGAGGGGCGACCTCATTCCCGCGGGGAAATGGGTCTGGCTCAACTTCTGGGCGGCTTGGTGTGAGCCCTGCAAAGAAGAGATCCCGAGGCTCCTGGGCTGGCAGAAGACGTTGACCGGCGAAGGCAAGAAGTTCGCCGTCTCGTTCATCACCCTGGATGACGATCAGCGGCAGCTGGACGCCTTTCTCAAGGGGCAGAGCAGCGACGGACTGCAGGGCAGCTACTGGCTCAAGGAAGGGAAGCCGCGGGAGAGCTGGCTGAGCGCTGCGAAGTTGGATCCAGATCCCAATCTGCCGTTTCATGCGCTGATCGACCCGAACGGGGAGGTGCGGTGTGTGATTCAGGGGGCGGTTGAAGACCGGGATTTGGCGGATTTGCGTGAGTTGATTGAGTAGGGGTTCGGGTTCGGGTTCGGGTTCGGGTTCGGGTTCGGGTTCGGGTTCGGGTTCGGGTTCGGGTTCGGGTTCGGGTTCGGGTTCGGGTTCGGGTTCGGGTTCGGGTTCGGGTTCGGGTTCGGGTTGGCGTGTTTCCGTGGGGTTACGTTCCGCCGTCTCTTGCCGACTGGCCGGGCGTTGGCTTCGCCTCGCCCGGCGGTCAAGGCTAGCCGGTATCGGCTTCGCCTGGCCCGGCAGTTCGTTAGGCTAGCCGGCATCGGCTTCGCCTGGCCGGCAGTTCGTTAGGCTGGGCCGGGCATCGGCTTCGCCTGGCCGGCAGTTCGTTAGGCTGGGGCGGGCATCGGCTTCGCCTGGCCCGGCAGTTTCCGTGCGGTTGTATGCTCTAACCCTAACTCCAACTCTAACTCTGGCTCGAACTCTAACTCGAACCCGAACTCGAACCTCCTGAGGGTGATCGAAAGGAGGTCACCCGATGCTCGAAATCTATCCGTTCATTCTCGAAACCATCACTTTGATTCAGCCGCTTTCCGAGCGCATTTGCCGCGAGGATTCAGACCTGGGGCGCCAGCTGAAGCGGGCGCAGTCATCCATCGCGCTCAACGTTGCCGAGGCGTCCTACAGTCGGGGGCGCAATCAGGCGGCGCGGTTCCACAGCGCCATGGGCTCCGCGAGGGAAACGCTGGCTTGCCTTGAGGTCGCAGCCGCGCTCGGTCAAGTTGGTCCAATCGATGAGTCCTTGCGCAAGCGTTTCAATCGCATCATCGGCACGCTGCATCGGCTCGCCATCAAGTGAGAGCCTTGGGGCGTGAGCCGGCTGGGCTGGCTTGCGCCCCAGCGCGATTGTTACGCGACCGCGGTGATGCTCGTGAGGAAGCTGAGCGCCTCCGTCTCGGCCGCCTGATCGTCGAAGTACGCAGCCGCGATCAGCACTCGGTCCGCGTGGCAGTGAATGGCTTGGGCGCTCGCCTGAACGTGCCCTCCTTCGCTCTCATTCACCCGATAGAGCGCGGAGTGGGTGCCGTGCTGCTGCCAGCGTCGGACGTCGAACGCGTTGGGGCTCATGCTCGCGGTATGGTGGGCGAGGTTGGCAGCGGGTGTGTCAGCTCTTCCGCTGAGTGCGGAGACCCAAAACGTGAGGTTCGGGCGCCAGAGCACCAGCTGATCATCCTCGACCCGTCGGAGCAGAGTGCCCTGGGCTTTGGCGCTCCAGTTGGCGGTGAAGGAAGTCGGCCCAGCTTCCACACCTGGCAGCAAGATCACGTTGGGTGGGGCTGGGTTGCCGACGGCGACGAGTGATTGGTTCTCGCCCATTACGACTTGGGTGCCCACCGGGTAGGTAAGGAACCGAATGATTGCGGGGTCGTAGTTCGCGATGGTGTTGAGGTCGTAGACCGAGACGTCTTCGGGCTTCAGCTCAGCCTCGCTCTCGCCAGCGGTGATTAGCCAACCGCTGTCCTGTGAGTTGTGCGGCGCCGAGCGGCTCATGTACTGCGCGGGCCTGCCTTCGACTGTGATGCTGTCCGTCGCGATGCAGCCGCCCAGTGAGGGGATCAGCCGGCGGATTTGCTCTGGAGCGAGCTTGAAGCGCTTGGACATCGAGCGTTCTACGCCGGTCAAGCGGCGACCTGCCTCAGAGATTGCGGGCGTAGTAGACCACGCCGGGGTGCGGGTTGTGGTAGTACGCTGGTACCTCGAGGAAACCCAGGCGCTGGTAGAGGCCGTTGGCGGCGTGCATGCTCCTCAGGGTGTCGAGCAGCATGCGGCGGTAGCCGAGCTCGCGCGCCACGTCCAGGATCGCGGTGCCAAGGCGTATGCCAAGGCCGGTGCCTCGCGCGTCGGGGACCACCCAGAGGCGCTTCATTTCACACGCATCGTCGGCGAAAGGGCGCACGGCGACGCAGCCCATGGGTTGCCGTGCGGGAACGCTCCCGACAGCCTGCGGTGCCGCGGATCGCCACGCAACCAGTAGCTCGCCGCCGGCGCTACCGTTCTCTGGCGGAGCGTACTTGCCTGGTAGGCTGTCGAGCTCTGCTTGAAATCCCTGGAAGCTGAGATCGACGCCCAACCACTCGGCGTAATCGGTGAACAGGCGCCTGGCGGCGGCGTAAGCCACTTGGTCGCGTGCGGGCTCCAGCACGATCGAGGCGTCGTTCATTGGGACGCGGAACCTGAGTCGGATTTCTTCGGGCGCAAGACGAACAAGCCGAGGCCCAGGATCACCCCCGCGATGGCCACCCAGATCAGCGGGCTCATGGGCGGCTCCGGGGGCTTTGGATCCTGCACGGGAGCAGCGTTTGCGAGCGCAGAGGGGACCGCGGGCGGGTCGACGTCGTCATCCGGCTCGGGCTTGCCAGCGTCGTTGCTGGCTGAGTGGGTGAGTGATAGGCGCACGCTTGGTTCGCGCGCCGGCCCACGGCACTCACCGCGAGGAGGACAATCCACGCGCTCTTCGACCTCGCCTTCGAGACCGTACTCCAAGGCCATGCGCTCGAGCTGGAACGACTCAGGGGTTAGCTCCTTGATGCGCAGCACCTCACGCACGGATCTGATCTGCGACCCATAGTCGACGGTCGACTCGCCACCGAGCAGCAGGCCTGAGTCCAAGGCGTGGGCCGCCTTCAGACGCTGGATGCCGTCTTCGGTTTCCAGATTCTTCGGGATGTCGACGTCATTACCGGGAGGAATCGCGTAGACGCGGGCATCGGTGAAGCGAGGCGGTGTGAGTCCAATCACGTCGAACGTGGCGAGTCCGATCTGGGGCACGCCTCCACTGAAGTTGTACGGGTAAGCGACGATCTTCCAGCCAGCGAAATCTGCCAGGTTCGCAATGACCACTCGTCGCTCCACGCGGCGACCCTCGTCCAGCGCGAGGTCTGCCCGTGACGTGTTGGCGAAGAACACCAAAGCGAGCAGAGTCAGGATGCCTGCGGTGATTCGCAGTTGGTACGGCAAAGACGGCTTGTGTAGGCGCATGTCAGAGGACTCCAGCGACTGGTAAGCGTTCGGAGTAGGCCCGCCGCGCGCGGAGATCAACCGATCGGAGGAGTAGCGGCAGGCTTCGCGTACTTCGGGCTGAGCGGGAAGGCCCAGCGCAGCGACCTCGAGTCCTCCTGCAAGCCGAACTGCACCCAGTCCCAGATCGACGAGGTGGACCAGAAGTTCCTGTTCGCTGACGTTTCCCTGGGGATTGGCGGGTGTCTCTCGGCGTTGCCGCGTACCTGGTGTTGAGTCGGGCTGATTCGGCCGCGCCTCCGGGCGACCAGGCGCCCGTGCGCCGCTCGACCTGGTCGCCTTGCCCGACGGGGCGTTTGCGGGCTATTCCGGCCGGTTTTGAAACCAGCGCTCGGTTTTGCTGAGGTCTGCGGCTTGCGCCCGGCTTCTGCAGTAGAGTCCGCCCGATGTTGAAGCTGTACTGGCTTTGCGGCTTGGTGGCCCTCTCAGGGGCGGCGTGTTCTTCCACGAGCACGACTATTGAGAGGGGCGATGGCGGGGCCGGCGGAGCTGGCTCCGGCGGTGCGGCGGGCGCGGGCGGTACCGCGGGACAAGCTGCGGCCGGAGGCACTGCGGGGACCGGAGGAAACACCGCGGGGGCTGGTGGGAACGCTGCGGGCGGATCCGCAGGGCAAGCGACTGGCGGCGACGGCGGGAGTGCAGGCAACGGGGGAGGTTGCTCCACGGCTCTCGCAGACTGTGCCGGTGACAGCTGCCCCGTGGAGGAGCTGTATACTGGCCTCGGTACGATCAGCGGTCTCGCCGTGGCAGCGAGTCAGATCTACTTCACCCACAGCGTCGGTACCAACAGCGTGCTGGTCAGGGCACCGAAAGCTGGCGGCTGTCCCGAAGTCATTGTTGACGACTTGGCGTCGGCGGGCAGCGTCCGCGATTTGGCCAACGACACGGACTCGGTCTGGGTAGCGACGAGTGAAGTTGGCCGCCAGGTGATCCGGGTCGACAAGGACACTCTCCAGGCGAATGTCATGGTCAACGGCAGCTTCTGCGATGCTCCTCGCCCCCTGATCGCCCAAAACTCCACGCGGCTTTTCTTCACTTGCGCGAGCTCAGGTGGATTCATTGGGCGGCTCGACAAGCTGGGAGGCGCGCCGGAAGTGCATGTGGACCCAGTGGGGGAGACGTTGCTGCCCACATCCCTCGCTGCTTCGGATAACTGGGTGTTCTTTGCTGACGGCTCGTCTCTCCGCGTGGATACGACCGATGGCTCGGTCGGAGGTACCGTCACCATTGGTACGGATATCGAACGCGTGGCGGTGGGGCTGAGCGGCCTCTACGCGCAGCACAGCAACGAAGTGTGGCGTACGGGACCCGATGGCTCCGTCCCCGAGCTGTTCATCCCGAACCTTGCGGCCGTTAGCAATTTCGCCGCTCAGGCTGGGATCGTGCTGGTGTCCGACAACAAGGACCAGAGCGGCGAGCGTGTGATCGGACGTGGTGAGCAGCTGCAGATCGCGCGCATCTACTCCGACACCGAAGGTCGGGTAACTGCCCTCGGCGCCGACGCCAAGTACGTCTATTGGGCGGCGTCCGGCACGATTCGTCGGCGTGCCCGCTAGTCGCGCAGCTTCCTCAGGCCGGACTGCAGCAGCATGATGCGGTCGAGCACCGGGCCTGGGAGCTTGGAGAGCGCTGGCAGCGCCGTTGCGCCGCGCCCCTGACGCACCACGCGGGGCGCGCTCTTGGCGAGCGCCTGAGCCAACGTACGCCGCGCGAAGTCTTCGGTCTCCATGGGCGCTGCCTGGGAGGCGAAGGCGCGCTTCTGGATGTGACTGTAGATGCGGTGATACATCGACTGCGGGTTGTCGTAGCGCTTCACGCCTTCCGCGCCGTTGTCTGCGATGCTCGAGCGCACACCGCCGGGCTGCACCACGACCACCTCGATGCCAAAGGGCGCGACCTCCTGGCGCATCACGTCGCTCAGGGTGTGCACCGCGCTCTTGGTTGCGCAGTACCCCGCGGCAAAGGGTGTAGGCATCACGCCGACGACGCTGCCGATGTTCACGATGCGGCCGGACCTGCGCTTGGCCATATGCGGGAAGACCGCCTGGCTCACGCTGATCAAGCCGATGACGTTGGTGCGAAACAGCCGGTCCAGATCTGCGATCGGTGCCTCGAGCAGTGGCCCGTACACGTTGAAGCCTGCGTTGTTGATCAACACGTCGATGCGACCGTGCCGCTCGAGCACCTCAGCCACCGCGCGATCGACGCTGGGCCGATCCACGACGTCCAGCTGAACTGCGTCGAAGCCTTCTGCCTTGAGCTCGTCGATGCTCTGCGGCCGGCGGGCGCTCGCGATGGGTGTGTGCCCCAAGCGCTTGAGTTCGCGCACCAGGCCGAGACCGATGCCTGATGAACAGCCCGTTACCAAGACGATTTGATTCTGCAGCGCCGCCATGGCGCGCAGTGTAGGGCACTGGCGTCGTCAGCGGCAGTCCTTGAAGTGCTTCTTCAGCAGCGCGCGCCGTTCGTCCAAATGCTTCTGCCACAGCACCTTGTCGTTGTACTTGCGGTAGCTATCCACCTCAGTGCGCACTTCGACTTTGTGGGCATCGACACGCTGACGATACAAGGTGGAGACGCCTTTCACGTCGCACTTCACCGCCCCGTCTTCCATGGCCAGGATGGCGCACCAGCCGAGCCACCCGAAGACGCGCTTGCGGTCCGCCAGCGCCTGCTGCTGCCCCCACGCGAACAACGCGGACATCACCAGCGGATCGAAGGTGTAGCCGCTCGCGAAGAGCGTCTTCGGCTCGATGTCTTCTGGCACCCAGACCGGGATCGTGTCTCCTCCGGGATCTGCCGAGGGCACGCTCGCTGGCCCTCCCGGTGCAGCCGACGGACACAAGCTGAAGTTGCTCGTGAGCTTGGCTAGCGCACACGCACGGTCCCTGCGTTGCTTCAGGTACGCATCGGCGTAGCCGATTTCCCAGCTACGCTGCGAGGCTCCAAGCGCGTCCGTGGTCTGCAGGAACTGCTCGGTCATCTGGGTGATGCGCTTGCTTGGGATCCCCTCGGAGCGAGTTGGATTCACGATCAGCAGCTTGCCAGCGCCGAACGTTGCACCCCGACCGGCGGGGTTGAGCGAGCGAATGCTGCCGTCGATCCAGGTGCCCTTCTCACCGCTCGGACCCCTGAGTCCGGAGTACACCGTGTCGAGGGGCGCGGCGAAGATCGGCTCGATGATCGACGACAGCGTGCCCGTGACCAAGCACTTCTGTGCGTCCATCCCTGACATCCGACATGCTCGCTCGTCGAGCCCAGCGAGCACCGCCTGGTTCATGTCCACCGCCATCGGGGTGCGGATGAAGTTATTTCCGAGCAGAATTTCTTTGAAGTTCTTGAAGTAGGGCTCGAGGATGTTGTTTTGAAGCGGGTCGAAGCGCAGCAAGCCGGAGAAGTCGTCGCCGAGGAGCTTGAGGACCGTGCCCTTCTGCGCGCAGAGTAGGTCCCACTCGTTCTGCTTGAAGTTCGTCTTCAGCGTCGCCAGGGCGCAGTCTTGTAGCTTCCGCTTTGGGTCCCCGGACACGGGCTGACCTGCCTTGTCGATGCAGGCGTCCAGGGCCCGCTCCTCGGGCGGCGTGGGGGTTTGGTCCGAGAAGTACAGGTCGAGAGCGATCGCTACCAGCGTTCCGACACTCGACGTCGCGGCGCCACCGAAGCGATACGAGTCGATGGCTGCCTTCTGTTCCGGGGTCGCATACAGCCGCGCCTTCTCGCGCAGCCAGAACATTCCGTAGCTGTAGCCGGCCATGAAGGCCCCGTTGGCCGCTCCGCCGCTCTGAGCGAACGTCGGCAGCATCGGGTCGCCGTCGTCTCGTGGGTCGAGCGCGAGGATCTGACTCGCGTGCTTCAGCGAGTCCCTGAACGCTTGCAGCAGCTCCGGCTTCAGCGGCTTGCCCAGCGAGGCCTGGCCTTGGGTGTCCAGGTGGTAGTCGTAGAGCGCGCGCGCCGTGTCTCCCAGCGACAGATACATGCGCATCTGATCGAGAGCGCTCGGCAAGCTCTTGGGGCAGGTCGTGCCACCTGGAGCTACGCTTCCGGGCGGCAATGAACCGCTCGCGGCGATCCACGGCAGCTTCGGGCTGCACTCCGTTTCGGAACCGCCGCCGGCCAAGCAAGCGCCGTACTCTGTGAGTGCTCCAAGGGCTGCATCGTCCGTCGCAATCTCGTCCAAGCACGTCGCAGCCGCGTGAGGCTTCTTGTAGGCGATGATCACGGTCGGCGCGACGCTCGCGTCCACGCTCAGGAGCAGGTCCCGGGGCGGGATGGGCTCCACCGTCTTCGGGTAGGCGCTGTCCACGAAGAAGCCGCGCAGCGTGAGCTCGCTGCAGCCAACGCTGGCCAGGGCACAGCTCGCTGCGGCGGTCAGAGCGAGCAGCTGGGAGGTACGCAGCTGGGAGGTACGCAGCTGGGA
>JBFXBK010000057.1:19606-32403 GCA_050183255.1 Polyangiaceae bacterium
GCAGCTGGGAGGTACGCAGCTGGGAGGTACGCAGCTGGGACATGAGAGCGCGACGCATGCTCCCGATGTAGTCGAATTGCCGCGGGTTTACTACGCAGCGGCGCGAGCGGGCTCGGGCTGTCGGCCAATGTGTGTGCCGCACTTGCGTTTCAGCGCGGGTTTGCTGAGTCGCGCTTCCCCCCGAAAGCGCGGCCCACGTAGACTCAAGTGTTTCGTCTGGTTTCGTTTGATTGGGGGAGGTCAGCCGTGAAGCAAACACGCCAAGGGAGTCGGGTCAGCCGTTGGAGCATCGCCGCAGGGCTCCTTGGAGTAGCCCTGTTGGGCTTGTCGAGCGCCGCGTCCGCGGAGCCACCGCGCGCCATCTGCGCGCCGGGCGATGCGGCCTGTCAGGCGCCGGCCCCGCAGAACGTGATCTGCAACGACGGCACCGAGTCGCCGACGTGCGAAGTGTGTCGGCGGGGATGTTGCTCACACCACGGCGGCTGTCGGTGAGCTAGAGGCGCGCCTCACCCCCGAACACGAGCAATGCTCCAACGCGACTACTGAAACCAGGCAAAAACCGGCCAGGTCCGCGCGGGGCCGTGCTTCGCGACGCGGCGGTGCTCGAGCAGGCGCCCCAAGGGCAGCGCCTTTTCGTAGATCGCGAACTCGTCCATGCCGCCTTTGAAGTGGCTGCCGGCGTCGGTGAAGCCGACTCGTAGCTTGCCGCTGACGTCGGGCACGAACACCGACTCCAGGCTCGCCAGCCTGGCGCCATCGAGGTACATTTCCGCAAGGAAGCCATCGTAGTTGATCACCAGGTGGTGCCAGTCCGTGTGGCTCGGCTTCTTGTCGGTGTTGATCAGCTCGTGATCGTCGCCCAGGGTGTCGCGCAGGTTCACGTAGAGCTCGCCGTTGGTGTTGATCACCGCGGCGACCCCCAGCGTCTCTCCCTCACCAAAGGTCAGGATCGGGTAGCTGGGTGAGCCTTCTTCACCAAACGTGGTCTCGGGGAAGCTGAACCACAGCTCGATCGCCAGGCCGCCGCTGGCGTCGATGGTGCCCTGGGCCACCTCCACGCCGTCGTCCACGCCATCGAACGCCATCGCCGCGTCGCCGTCTTCAGTCAGCGCGCCGGGGCTGAGCGCTTCGGGATCGCCCATGCGGGTGCCGCTGTGGCCCTGACCCGAAGCGTCACTCATGCTGCCTGAGGCCTCTGCCATGCGGAAATACAGGTTGGGCTCGTCGGTCTCCACCTCGGAGGCGTAGGGTTGGGTGAGACACATGCGACCTGGGCTGGTGGCGGCGCAGCGGCCTGCAGCGTCGCAGTACTGGCTCTCGCACTGGGAGTCGCTCGCGCAGTCCCAGCCGTTGGCCTTGAGGGGATTGCAGTGGCCGGTCACGCCGGGCTTCCAGCCGCTGGCGTCGCACCAAGCGTCTGCGGCGCAGTCGAGGGGATGGGAGCAGATCCCTTCAGCGCGCGCCTCGCAGCGGCCGCGTGCTTCACCGGACGCGTTCAGGTAGATCTCGCAGCCAAGCTCAGTGGCGCAAGACAGAGACGCCAGCTGGAGCCCGCTGGTGTTGGTGCTCTCTGGGGTGCAGCTCGCGCCTTCGGTGCCGGTGCCAGTGAAGATCCCAACGACCGACGCGTAGTCGACCTTGTCTTCCCAGCACCCGTTGGCGGCGCTGCGCAGTTGATTCACCAGGGAAGCGGCCGCCTTCGCGTCGTAGCCGGTGCGCGGATCCTGAGCCAGCTTGCCCAAGCCGCCGCGACACGCCGCGAGCTGGGTCGTGGTGCAGCTGGCGGGCTGCGTCTCGCCCTCCCCGGTGCCGGGCCACGCAGCGGGTGAGTCGCAGCAGCCTTGGTCGGCGTCGCAGGCGATGGCAGCCAGCTCGTCGCACAAGTCTTCGGCAGCGAGGGTCTTCAGTGGTTCACCGCCGCTACCCCCGTTACCGCTTCCGCCCTGGCCGCCGGTGCCGCCCGTGGCGCCCGTGCCGCCGGGGTCCTCGCCACCAGCGCAACCTACGAAAGCCTGCGTCAACCCGAACAGAACACTAGCCAGAACCAAGCGTCGCATCAGTCTCTCCTCGTCTCTTTCTTGCCGTCTTCGCGGCGCCGCAGCAGCCCCCATCCGAGGAGGCCCATCAGTCCAATCCAGCTCATTTGCCGGTGATTTCTCGTGTGTGCGGTGATTGAGCAGCTACCCGGCTGGGTGGAATCGGTCCCGCCGCTGGATCCCTCGCCTGCCGTCCCAGCGCCGCCGCCGTTTCCGTGAGGCATGCCACTTGCGCCTCCCATGCCAACACCGCCAGTGCCCACCTCGCCGCCTCCGAGCACGCCGCTCAAGCGGATCGAGTGGTAGCGCTCGGGCAGGTCCCAACCACCGGCATCGCTCCACTGGGGTCCGCTGATTTCCCAGCCAAAGCCGCCGCCTTCGTACGGCCAGCACTTGATGCCATCCCGGGAGCGCCCGCAGATATCCGCGCGGTTATCTCCATTGATGTCGCCGAGGCGTAGCGTGCGGTAATTTTGGGGGAGGGCCCAGCCGTCGGTCTCCGCGAGCGCTGGGCCCAGCACCCGGCGATCAAAGCCGGTGTCCGTCGCGAGCCAGCACTCGAGGCCTTGCTCGCTGCGCACACACACGTCGCTGCGTCCGTCGCCGTCTAGATCCGCCATGCGAATGGAAGCCAGGGCGGTGCGCGTGTCCCACAGCGGAGACGGTAAGGCGGGGCCGTCCAGTCGCTCGCTGAAGCCGGTGCCATCGAACAGGTAGCAACGCAGGGCTTGGTCTTCGCGAGCGCACAGGTCGCTGCGCCCGTCGCCGTTGACGTCTGCCAAGCGGATGGTGCTCCAGTTGTGCCAGTCGCTCCAGCCGGCTTCGTCGCTCCAATCGGGGCCGGCGATGCGCTCCACGAAGCCCGACTCCGTGGCGAGCCAGCAGGACATGCCTTGCGGCTCTCGCGCACACACGTCGCCCATGCCGTCGCCGTCGACGTCGCCGAGCCTCAAGGTGCCGTAGCGATTCACGTCGTCGAAACCGGCGGCGTCGCTCAGTGCCGTGAGGATCCGCGCGTCGCCGAAGCTCGTGCCGCGGCTGGGGTAGCAGGCCAAGCCATCTTTACCTCGGGCGCACAGGTCGGCTCGGCCATCGCCGTCGATGTCGGCGAGGCGCACGGCGCTGAAATACTGCGTCTTGCCCCAGCCTTTGGCGTCGCTCAGCTCCGGGCCGAGGATTGCGTCTCCAAGACCGGAGTCGGTGCCTTGCCAGCAGCGCACGCCTTCAGGCAGGCGCAGGCACACGTCAGCGCGGCCGTCACCGCTCACGTCGCCGACTCGCAGCGTCGAGAACACACCGGGGCTCGCGAGGTCCGCATCGAACACGCTGATTTCCGGCGTGGGATCGAAGCGGCTTCCGCGAGAAAGCGCACACGAGATGCCACTGTCGCTGAGCGCGCACAGGTCCGCTCCGCCGTCACCGTTGATGTCGCTGTGGTTGCCGCTATCGAACAGCGCGGCTTGCCAGGCTTCTTCCAGCTCACACACTTGCTCGTCGTCGGTCTCGCCGTCGCAGTCGTTGTCCAGCTCGTCGCACGCCTCGGTTTGAGGTCCAATGGCGCCTTCACACGCGCCCCAGCTGCCCGCGTTGCAGGTCTCGTGGCCCGTCTTGCACTCGCCGACGTCACTGCCGCAGCTGCGACTCAAGCCTTCGTCGATCTTGCCGTCGCAGTCGTCGTCCTTGCCGTTGCACACCTCGCTGGTGGCGTTCTCGTCGACTTGGCCGTCGCAGTCGTCGTCTTTGCCGTTACACACCTCGGTGTGAGGCGTGCACACGGGGCCACCGCCGTCCCACCAGGTCGTGTCCTTGCGCGCGCCAGCCCACGAGAAGCTCAGGTGCACGTGATCCGTGTGAGGATTGCTGCCGCTGTAGTTCGACCAGCCCGACGACGCGCAGCTGCCATTCGGGGAGCGGTAGGAGCCCCAAATGCGCTTGTTCCAGATCATGTACATCACGCCGAAGCGCCGGGCGAGGGCGCAGGCGTTTCCGTGCTGATCCGTCTTGAGCAGCCAGTCGATGACCGTGTACGCGATGTCGCGCTCGCTGCCGTTGTAGTAGTTCACGCCCCAGTCGAAGGCGCGCCCCTCCTTGTGCTCGCTGGTGCCCCCGCTGCTGCAGGAGCGAATGATCCCGAGGTTGCGCGTACCCGGATAGGTGCCGAGCATGAAGTCGCGGAAACCTGCGACACCCGGCTTCTCACTTGGGTCACAGGTCGTCTGCGGCACGTAGGACGCAAAGCCATCGATGGACGAACCGAAGCTCGGCGTCGGGGGCTCCGGCGCGGCGTAGGCAATGCTGGACGTCGCCAGCACGGCCAGCGTTGCTTGCCATGTGGAAGTGAAGCGCATGGGGGAAACGCTTCACCACTGCAGTCGCCGTGCCAGTGCCGATCGGCCTACAGAAGCCGCTAGTTTACCGTGCGCAGGGCCGCGGCCCGTTGCACGAATTGTGCAATCCCCTCAGTTGGTTGTGCACTCGGCTTGCGCAGAGTCGCTGGCCTCGATTGCGCGTACGGCGTCTGCCAACGCTTGGGGATCGTCTTCGGGGACGAAGGCCATGGCTTGGGGCAAACGCACGAGCACGGCGCCTTGCACGTCGCGCTGCAGGCGCTCCGCGAGCTGGATGGAGAAGAAGGGATCCGCCGTGCCCCAGACCAAGCGTAGCGGCAGTGGCTTTGCCGCGAGGATCCGCGCGGCGTCCAGCGTCTGACGCGGGCTGAAGGCCCCGCACAGCTTGGCGGTGTCACGGGCGATCTTCGGATTGCTGAGCGGCTCGCAGTAGCTCTTCACCAGCGCGTCGGGGATGCGCTCTCGAGTCAGGCGCCCAAACGTCAGCGGACCATGGCGTAGCGCCTTCGACCGCTGCAACAGCCAGCTGGTCAGTCGCAGTAGCGTTTGGCTGCGCCCCACCACGCCGAGGTACGCAAACTCCTTGGGCGGAAACACCTCGTAAGCGTCGCAGTTCGCCAGCACCAGGCGCGCGACCACATCGCGATGATGCGCTGCGACCATCTGGGAGATCGCCCCGCCGCTGTCATTGCCGACCAGCGTCACGGGTCCAAGGCGCAGCTCACGGATCAGCTCTGCCACGCGCCGCGCGAGATCGAGGGGGCTGTTGCTGGAGCTGACGGGCAGCGCAACCCGATGCGTGCCGAGCTGCAGCAGCGGGACGATCACCCGGTGGTTCCCGCTCAAGAGCGGCACCAGTTTGCGGTAGTGGCGCGTGTCCGTGAGGAAGGGATGCACCAACACCACAGGAGGTCCGCTCCCCTCGTCGAGGTACTCGAGCTCGCAGTCGGAGAGGCGCACACGGTTCAGGGTCTGGTCTCGCGGGGCGAATGTGTCGTGAGTCATGTGCTGGAGCCTGGGCCGATCGGCTTCCTGCGACACTTACCTGGGAGGTAAGCAAATCACTGGCGTAGGCGCTCTACGCGGGTTCGGGTTTGGGGGAGAGGTAAGATGGGAGGCGTGGAACGAGCCGCTTTTGGGCAGATGTTGCGCTACTGGCGCCAACACCGACGGTTGAGTCAGCTGGAGCTCTCCGGGCTTGCCGGCATCAGCGGGCGCCATCTGAGCTTCCTCGAGACGGGGCGCTCGAGCCCCAGCCGGGAGATGGTGCTCGGCCTGGCGGAGGCGATGGACCTACCTCTGAGGGAACACAACGCCTTGCTCGACGCCGCAGGTTTTTCCGCGCGGTACTCAGAGCTCGACTTCGGTTCGCCGGAGCTAGCGCAGGTGCGCCGCATGCTGGAGATCGTGCTCGAGCGCCAGGAGCCGTACCCCGTCGTGGTGCTCGACCGGCACTGGAACGTTCTGATGAGCAACCAAGCCGCGCTGCGTATGGTGGGCCTGTTACTCCCTGAGGAAACGATGCTGCAGATGGCCAGCGGCAAGCCGCTGAACCTGGTTCACACGATCTTCGCTCACGCAGGACTCAAGGAGTCGATCGAGAACTGGGAGGCGGTGGCACACGCGACCGTGCTGCGCCTGTCTCGAGAAGCCGCCGCGAAGGACGATAAGCAATTGAAGCAACTCCTGCAGTCGGTGCTGAGCATGCCAGGCGTGCCGCCGGCGTGGCGCGTGCTGGATCTGGGCTCGGCGACCAATCCGTTCATCCCCCTGGTGCTGAGCCGCGGGGAGCTACGCTTGAACCTGTTCACCACCTTGAGCGCCATCGGCACTCCCCTCGACGTGACACTGCAGGAGCTGAGCCTCGAGACCTATTTCCCCGCGGATGATGAGACGGAGCTCGCGCTGGAGCGCCTCGCAGACGGTTGGCAACCCAACTTGAACTCGCGGCCCAAAGTGGGGGCGGTGGGCTAGCGGTCAAAGGCTCGGTGGCGTGCCGCAGAAGGTGCCCCGCTGTCCGCTGCTGAAGGTTTCGACGAAGCGGCTGTCGCTCTTGTAGCCCTCTCCGGTGAAGCAGCTCACGTTGACGCGCGTGCCGAGCCCTAGGTTTGCGGAGTTCACGGCGCTTACTCCGCTCACGGTGCAGTAATTCGCGTCCGCCCCGTACGCGGTGACGTGAGCGATCGACTTCAGCACCTGGAGCTCATCGTGCCGAACCCGATAGTCGCCCAGGCCGATGCGTTCGACGCTGTTACCGCTCTGCCGCTCGGTGCAGGGACCCGAGTTGTAGGAGTAGGTCGTGTTCGGAATGTAGTACGCCGAGGTTGAGTCGTGGGCCCAGGTGTACGCGCCGTAGTTGAAGGCGCCGACCTGCTTGGGTGCCAGGTAGTTCATGGAGAATTTGGCGTCGACAGGCGTGGTGACGTTGAAGCAGCGCACGTTGACTTGAGTGCCTTCGGCGTTCGGGTACCAGTTCTGGACTTTGCAGTGGGTGGCGTCGCCCGCGCCGTAGGCGGTGACTTCGACGCTACCACCTGTCGCGGTGAGCCCGGGCAGCGTGACCGCGTAGTAGCCCGCGCTGAGGCGCTGGATTTGGTTCACACCACCGCTCGAGTTCCAGCTGTAGGCGGCTGCGGGTGTGTAGGTCGCGGTGGAAGGCTGGCCCGCCCAGAGGTAGGCGCCTTGCCCGTCGTAGCCGCCGTCGGCAATCACGAAGCGGGCGATGAACGATGAGTTCTCTTGCCCGTTCGTCGGCAGGTGGCAGCGCACGTTCACCACCTGATCGCCGCCGCTGGGATACCAGTTGACGACCTTGCACAGCGTGCCGCTCGAATCGGTTGCAACGATCTGAGCGTTGCCGCCGACTTGTCCGAGGCCACGAAAGGTCACCTTGTACATCCCCCGGGAAACGCGCTCGTAACGCACGCCGCCGTGGGTGTTGTACCAGGTGTACTGGCACGGCCCTGGAACGCTGTAGTCGGTGCACTCCCGAGTGATGCCGTCGAAGCCGTTGGCCAAGATGAAGGCAGTGCCCCCGTAGGAGAGCGCTTCGGCCTCGTCCGCCACGTCTTCGCCGCGTTGCTCTGCGTCGTCTGGCAGTGTCTCGCTGATGCAGGCGCTTTGGCCCAGCAGGGCGAGGCTGCCGAGTAGCGTGGCGACGCGCGCGTGAGGAGTGATCGGGCGACCAACGCTGGCGGACGTGAACATAGGCGCGGGACTCTAGTGGTGTGAATCCGCAGGGCAATAAAAGCTTTGCTCGTGTTCAGTCTCTCGGCCGGACGGAGGTCAAGCAGGGTGCGCGCTGACATGGGGTGACAACCCGACTTTTTTCAGTCCCCAGTGGCCAGATCCCGCTCGTCCTATCTTCCGGCCTGACCACGGGGTAAGCTGTGGTCATTCAGGCGCCTCCCTCGCCCGAGTGCCACCGCAGCCAAGCGGAGAAAGGGAGCTGGTGCCGGTCATGTTTTCCCAAGCTGATGGATACGAGCGCTTCATGGGGCGCTGGAGTCGCCGTTTAGCCTCGCAGTTGGTGTCCTTCGTGGAGGTCGCGGAGGGGGACGCGGTGCTCGACCTCGGGTGCGGCACGGGCGCGCTCACCGTTGCGCTGCGCGACGAGACACGCGCTGCCCGCATCGTTGGTGTGGACTCATCCCCGGAGTACATCGGTTATGCCAGGCAGCGCGCTGGAGACCAGCGCACTCAGCTCTCGGTGGGAGACGCCCGCGCCTTGGATTTCCCCGAGGCAACATTCGATAGGGTGTTTTCGTCTCTGGCGCTGAACTTCGTGCCGCAGCCCGGGCAGGTAGTCCGCGAGATGGCGCGCGTGGCGAAGCCGAGCGGGATCATCGCCGCGGCGGTCTGGGACTACGGGCGCGGCATGGAGATGCTGCGCGCCTTCTGGGACGAAGCGGCGGCCCTGGATCCCGCCGCGAAATCCATCGATGAAGGCAACATGCCGCTGACTGGCCGTAGCGACTTGGCCAAGCTGTGGCGCCAAGAAGGGCTGAACGACGTGTGCGATGCGCACCTCATGGTGAGCCAAGAGTTCGCGAACTTCGCCGACTTCTGGAGCCCATTCTTGCTGGGGCAGGGGCCCGCTGGCGCGTACGTGGCCGGGCTACGCAACAACGCCAGGGCGGCCCTCGAGAGCCGCTTGCGTCATCGTCTGCTCGGCGGAGGTCCGGATCACCCGATCACCCTCAAAGCTCGCGCGTGGGCGGTGAAGGGCAGTGTCGGATACATGGTCCAGCACGGGCAGAGCTCGCGAGAATGAGCCATCGAACTGGGCGGGAACTCGCCTTGCTGCTGGTCTGCTCGTAGCTACACTCGCGGCGCTTGGCCTCCGTGAACACTCCCGCTGCCGCCGCTGGCGCGCCCATTTCCGCGACGCGCGAAGCGACGTTGCTGCGGGTGTACTACGTGGCCGTGTTCGCCGCGCTGGGCGTGTTCGTGCCGTTCTTTCCGAGCTGGCTCGAGGCGCGAGGGATCCGCGGCTGGGAGCTTGGGTTGGTGACTGGAGTGATCCCGCTGGCGAGCTTCTTTGGGCCGCTGGCGTTTGGCTACATCGCCGATCGCTATGCGCTGCGCGCGGCCATCATTCGCGTGGCTTGCGGGGGCGCGGTCCTGTGCATCGCTGCGCTGGGATTGCTGGGTGGCTTGGGGCTGCCAATCAGCCTCGTGAGCGTGCTGTTGCTGATCGCTGCGTTTGCGTTCTTTCGCTCACCGCTGGTGATGGTGGCGGATGTCTCCGCCATGGAGACGCCCAGCAACTACGGGCGGCTCAGGCTGTGGGGCTCCCTCGGCTTCATGGCCATGGCGCTGCTCGCGGGGCAGCTGCTCGAAGTGAAGAGCGCGACGGGGCTGCCGCTCTTCGTCGGGCTGAGCCTGTTCGCTGCCTTCGTTACCGCGTGGTTCATGCCGGCGCGTGCGGCGCGCCCAGCTGGCCCGGTGTACGACGGCGTGAAGGAGCTGCTCGGCGCGCGGCGCTTCCGCCTGTTCTTGCTGGTGACCTTCTTCTGGTTCGCGTCCCACTCCGGCTACGACCTGGTGATTGGTCGACACCTGCGCGACCTCGGCGGTACGGGTTCCCACGTGGGAATAGCGTGGGGCATCGGGGTCACCGCGGAGATCGTCTTGATGGCGTTCTCGGCGCCGCTGTTCGCGCGCTACTCGAGCGGCGCCTTGTTCAGCCTGGGACTGTTTGGAACGGTGCTGCGCTGGTTGCTCCTGGCCGCAGCCCCCAGCCTGACCTTGGCGCTGGCGCTGCAGCCACTGCACGCCATCTCATTCGGCCTGACATGGCTGTCAGCGCTGGCAGTGATTCAGGAGCAGGCGCCGCAGAGCGCGCGGGCGACGGCTCAAGGTGCGTTCAGTACTGCGTCGGCGCTTGGTGGCAGCAGTGGCGCGCTGCTGTGGGGCACGCTCTACGAGGCGCAGGGCGGGCGCGCGGTGTTCTTGGTCGCCGCGGGTATCGCGTTTCTGGGCGCTCTCGTGACCTTGCGGCTGGTGGGGCTCTTGCGCGGCGCGCGCGCCTGAGATCGCGCGACGCGGGTGTCTGCGCGACGCTGGTGTCGCCCGCTAGACGTGAGGCGAATGGCCGTTTCCTCGCGGTCGGACGCGAGCCAGCGACTAGGCAAGCCGGCACGCTTCGTGCTTAGCTCTGCGGAGTTGCATGGCGCAGCGACGTGGATCGCGCGCTTGGGTCGCCCTGTGGCTCTGGGCAACACGAGGAATGATGTCATACGGCTACACCTGGATTGCTCGCCGCACGCTCGCGGCGCTGATCGCGGCGAGTGCACTCGCTGGTTCGAGCGCCGCGCAGGCTCAAGACCCTGGCGTGGTCGTGCCCCCGCCTCCGCCTCCTCCGCCGCCGCCCCCGCCGGCGAACGGTGGCTGGGCGGGTTCTGGCGGCGCGTCGGGTTGGGGTTCGCAAGCGCCCGTGGGTCCCGCCCCCAGCGGCCCGGTCGGCCCAATGGACTCCCGCTCGGGCCTGGTCAAGGTGACCCTCGAGTCCGCCGAGCCCGGCGTGCGCGTCGAGCTGCATCATCTCCGCGCGGATCCAGAGAACTCGGAGCCCATCGTCTCGTGTGTCGATCGCTGCAGCACCTGGGTGCAGCGCGGGCGCTACAAGTTCTACACCGTGGGTGATGGGTCCTTCCTGTCTGGATCCCGTGAGATCGACATTCAGGATGACGTGACCATCGTGATCGATCCCGATACCACGGAGCACCGCACCGTCGGCCTGGTGTTGGGCGTGGGCGGCATCATCGGGATGGGCGTTGGCCTCTCGCTGCTGCTCAACGCCGCGGTCCAGGGCAACGACAGCAAGGCGGAGGCCGGCGCCTGGGTGTTCCTCGGTTCCCTCGCCGCCGTGCCGATTGGTTGGGTGATGTTTGGCACGTCGTTCAAGCCGGAGTGGTCGGAGCACTACGACGGCGACCGCGACGCCAAGAGCAAGCCCCCAGAGCCGCAGTGGACCGTTGGCTTCGCGCCGACCAAGGGCGGCGGCTTGCTGGGTGCGAGCCTGACGTTCTGAGGTCGGTGCTGGTGAGTCACTGGTAATCGGGCAAGTCGAAGTCGTCACGGATCGAGCGCCCCGCGATCAACTTGGTGAGGAATGGATACGACGCGAGCGCGATCCCCCAGTCACGGATCTTGATCGCGAGCTTCGACTGCGGCGCAAAGAAGGAGGCCATCTTCAGCGCCGCGTGCTGCTTCTGCTCCAGGAAGCCTTGCAGCTTGTGTTCGTACTCCGTGAAGGCTGCGGCGTGGTCGCCACCCGCGCGGTGTAGCTCTCCAGCGAGCACGTAGGCCTCCGTCATCGCGAGGCCAGTGCCCTCTCCTGCGAGCAAGCTCGCACAAGCCGCGGCGTCACCGATCAGCGCCGTGCGGCCTTGAGTCCAGTGCTCCAGATGGATCTGACTCACGCTGTCGAAGTACACGTCATCGCACTGTGCGAGGCACTGCAAGATCTCCGGCATCTCCCACTCCACGTCGCTGTAGATGTGGTGCAGCGCCTGCTTGACCTCGTTTGGCTTGGGTCGCTCGGGCAGCAATTCCGAACGGAAAGTCAGCAGAAACAACGTCTGATCGTCGCGCAGGCTTACCCGGGCGACCTGCTTCTGCAGCACTGTGTGAGACACATACGAGAGCTCGTCGCGCCGGGGGTAGCCAGCGACGCGGAACGCCGCGACATGACAGCCGAGGGGCTTCTCGCAGTCGGTGTTGCCGAACATCAGCCGTCGGATGTGGGAGTGCAGTCCGTCGGCGCCGATCACCAAATCGAAGTCGCGCGTCGTACCGTCCGAGAGCAGCGCGCTGACTCCCGTGTCCGTCTCTTGCAGCTCGACGATGAAGGTGCCGAAGTGGGACTCGATGCCTTCGCAAGCGCCATACACGAGCGCTGCTAAGTCGCCGCGCGCGATCGTCGTGAAGCGCCCGCCAACCAACTCGCGCATCGCATCGAGGCCCGTGCCCGATGTCTCCTCCCCCCCTGCGTCCACCAAACTCAGGCGCTGCATGGCGTAGCCCCTGGCTTGCACCTGAGCTTCGAGGCCCATGCGTCGCGCGACTTCGTAGCCGACGCCCCAGAAGTCGATGATGTAGCCACCGGTACGCAGTGCTGGAGCGCTCTCGAAGAGCACTGGCTCGTGACCGTAGTGACGCAGCCAGTAGGCGAGTGTTGGACCCGCGACTCCCGTACGTTGATTGCGATCCGCATCTGCTTGTTCACTTTCCTTGCGGCTCGAGCAGCTGACGCAGCAAGCCGTAAACGGCGAATGAAATCCGCATCACTTCCTCGGAGGGCATCTCCGCGAAGTGCTCCGTGAACCAGCGATCGGCGCCCATCATCATGCCGGTCGCTGCCTCTGCCAGGAGTCCCAAGGGAAAATCCGTGCGGATTGCTCCGACGTCTTGCCCCTGCTTGAGTATGTCGCTCACCCCCTCGAGCAAGCGAGCGCGCAGGGAGTCGAGCACGCCACCCTGGTTGGCGTAGACGCTCTTGCCGATCTCCGCGAGCTGCGGCTGACTGGTGATCCACATCAGCGCGCGCTGCATCATGCCCTCGAGGCCACTCCAGTACTCCGCTGGAGTGCTCACCGGGCCGAGCTCACCGAAGGCCGCCATCGCCTCCTCGGCGATGGTTTCCGTTACCGTGCGGTATAAGTCCGCCTTGTCCGCGAAGTAGTAGTACATCGCGCCCTTGCTAATGCCGGCGCGCTCGATCACGCGGTTGAACGAAGCGCCTTCGTACCCGTGCTCCAGCATTTCCGCGCGGGCAGCGCCCAGGAGGTTCTCCCGTTGCTCAGGGTCCAGTTTGTAGAATCGAGGAAGCGGCATGGCGGCAGCCTACGGGGGAAGCCACTCGACCTGTGGTCCGACTAGCGTTTAGACCAGTGGTCGAACTGTGGGT
>JBFXBK010000058.1:0-32392 GCA_050183255.1 Polyangiaceae bacterium
GTTCGTACCTCGGCGTGCTGCCAGTCGTGGCGCAGCGTCGCTTCTGTCGCGTCAGCCATGGCCGCTCGTCTACTCCGAGGTGCCAGCCGAGTCGAGCCCGATGGGCAGCACCAGCCGCGGTTTGCGCGGGTGGAACGCGGTACGAGCGCAGCGAAACGCCGCGTAGCCCGATTCGCGCCGGATTTTTGCGGGGGGAGAGCGCGCCGCTAGAAGCCCATTTGCTGACGCGCGAGCTCGCGATCCAAGACGCCCGCTTGGACCAAGCGTTTGATCGCCATCGTGAACGTCTGCATGCCGTAGGGGTGTTCCCCACTCTCCATCAGCTCCTTGAGCGGCGGATTGCCCATCGGGCGGCGAATGCTCTCGCGCACGGAACCCGTGGCCACGAGCACTTCAGCCGCGAGCGCCATGCCCTGACCGTCGACTCGCGGCAGCAAGCGCTGAGCGATGATGCCCTGCAATGAGTCGGCGAGGCGCATGCGCAGCTCTTCATGATCCCCTTCCGCGAGCGCGAATACACGGTTCATCGTGCGCTGGACGTCCGGTGTGTGCAGGGTCGAGAGCACCAGGTGGCCGGTCTCTGCGGCTTTCAGCGCGATTTCCATGGTCTCACCGTCGCGGATTTCGCCCACTTGGATGACGTCTGGGTCTTGCCGCAAGGAAGCGCGGAGCGCGTTAGCAAAGCTGTGGGTATCCATGCCAATCTCGCGTTGGCTGACGCTGGAACGCTCGTCCTGATGCAGAAACTCGATGGGGTCTTCGATGGTCACGATGTGGCGCGCCATCGAGCGGTTCATGAGCCCGATCATCGCCGCCAGCGTGCTGCTCTTGCCGTTGCCGGCAGCGCCCACGCAGAGCACCAGGCCTCGGTCCTTGCGCGCCAGATCCGCACAGGCCGCGGGGGCGCCGAGTTGCTCCAACGTCGGGATATTGTGGGGGATCGCGCGCATGACGACGGCCAGCGTGCCGCGCTGCCGGTACACATTCACGCGAAAGCGCCCGACACCCTGCACCGCATAGGAGCAGTCGTGCTCGAGCAACGTACCTAGCTGCTCCAGGATGTGAGCATCCTGAATCACGTGGTGGGCGACGGCTTCCGTGTCCGCCGGCTTGATTTTATCTACACGGAAATACACGAGCTCGTCGCGCACCCGTGCAGCCGGGGGTTGCCCAACCTTGATGTGTACGTCGCGCGCCCCAGCCGCCACGGCCTTGCGCAAGAGCTGCTGGAAGAACTCCTCCGAAGCGTAGGGGTTCCGGGAGGAGTTGGGGGGCAAGCTAACCACCGCCCCACGATAGCAAAAACCCCAAAGTTATTGCTGGCATTCGTCCCACGTTGGAGCGCAGCGCCGCGCTTCAGCTGGGCCGAATATGCCTGGATTCGAGCTGTGCTAGGCCCGCGTCAATGTAGTCGCGGTCCTGACCCTGTGCGCGATCTTGCGCCTTCTTGAGCTCCTCCGCGCAGCGCTTGAGCCCCGTGACGTCGCTGACCTCTCGATCGCTCGCGCCGCGGGCCAGCGTCTGCGCGATGGACGCAAGGCGTGCGGTGCGTTGCTTGCCAGTGGCCTTAGGCAGCGTCTCGCACAGCTTCCCGAGCTGCGATTCGGCGTCAGGGGTGTACGGAAGCACCTGGAGCGCCTCTCCCCCATGCGCGCCTCCCGAGACCACCTCGTCGACACAACGTCGCGCCCCAATTTCACGACCGAGGGCAGCCAGATCAAGGGGGTCTTCCGTGGCGCGCCCCCAAGCCACGTCGGAGAGCTCAACCGGCGCTCGGCTCGGCGCCGCAGAGGGGACGGAGCTGGAGGCGCTGCCCGATGCTGGCGCTTCCGAGCCCTTGCACCCGCAGAACGCTACGCCGATCAGCAGCCAAAGCGATGAGTTGGAACGCTGAACCACGCTACTTCGCTAGCCGATGCGGCCGCGGTAGGCAATTCACCACCCACTCGAAGCATGCCCCGCCGGTGTTCCGCTGTGGATGGTCGTATGCTCGCCCCATGACTCGCGTCGCAACTTATTGTCGCATCTGCGAAGCAGCGTGCGGCCTCCTCGCGGAGCATGGTCCCGACGGTGTCTCGCTCAGCCCGGACCCAGACCACGTGGTCTCTCGCGGCTTCGCCTGCGCCAAGGGAGTACGCTTCGGTCAGGTTCACCGAGATTCGGCGCGCGTGAACCAGCCGATGCTGCGAAAGCACGGCTCCCTTCAGTGCGTGAGCTGGTCGGAAGCTTACCAGCACGTGGGCGGCGAGCTGAAGCGTATCCGCGAGGCACATGGACCTCACGCAATCGGCGTGTACCTCGGCAACCCCGCCGCGTTCAGCCCCCTGACCACGTTGTTTGGCACAGCATTCGTCCGCGGGCTCGGAACGCGCAACTACTTCAACGCCGGCTCGCTCGACTGCAACAACAAGTTTGTAGTGGCCCGCGAGATGCTCGGCTCCCCCGGGACTCACCCAATCCCGGATTTGGACCACAGCCGGTTCGCCCTGCTACTCGGCACCAACCCATCGGTGAGTCAGAGCTCTTTCGTCAACGCGCCTCGCATGGTCGAGCGCCTGAGGAACATCGAGAAGCGTGGCGGTCGCGTCATTGTCGTCGACCCTCGCCGCACGGAAACAGCGCGCAGCGTCGGAGAGTGGTTACCGATCAGGCCGGGAGGTGATGCGGCGCTCTTGCTGGGCCTTGTCCACGTGATCTTGCGTGACGGACTGCAGCACAACATCCGCGTCGGAAGGTTTACCCACGGACTCGAAGACCTGCGGCGCCACGCAGCCCCGTTCGACCCGCAGCGCGTCTCGGGGCTCACCGGTATCGCCCCGGAGCGAGTGGAGAGCCTTGCGCGGGAGTTCGCGGCAGCGGACGGCGCGTTCTGTCACGTGTCCACGGGCGTGAACCAGGGGCCGTTCGGCAGTCTGGCATATGCTGCCAAGATCGCACTCGAGGCGATCACCGGCAACCTGGACCGACGCGGGGGTGCTCTGTTTCCGCGCGGCGCACTGGATGTCGCTGCCTGGGCGCGGCGCCTGGGGATTGATCGCGAACCAAAGTGGAAGAGTCGAATCGGAGGTTTCAGCCCGGTGCTTGGGGCGCTGCCTTGTGCGATTCTTCCAGACGAAATCCTCACTCCGGGCCCGGAGAAGCTGCGCGCGCTGGTAGTGCTCGCAGGAAACCCGCTATTGAGCGCCGCCGATGGCGGTCGTCTGCTGAAGGCGTTCCAGTCGCTGGAGCTCTTGGTGGTGATCGATCTCTTCGTGAACGACACGGGTGCGCTGGCCCACGCCGTACTTCCAGCCACCGACTGGCTCGAGCGGGAGGACATTCCACTGGCGCAGCTACAGTTGCAGCCCGAGCCATACCTGCAGTGGACGCCCGCGGTGGCGGAAGTGCGTGGAGAGCGACGCCACGACTGGCAAATCCTGATGCAGCTCGCGCGCTCGTCAGGAACCTTCGTCGGTTCAGCCGCGGGGCACCGCGCCCTCGCAGCGAGCCTCAAGCTGCTCGGCCCGAGTGGACTCATGGCAGCGCCGCTAGCTGCCAGCCTCGGCGTGCGTCCGCTGGGTCGACTGAAACGTCATCCGCACGGGCTTCGCTTGCCCGAGTCGCGCCCCGGAGAGTTCCTAGAACGGCGCATCGGCACGCCCTCTCGAAGAGTGGAGCTGTGCCCCGAAGCCGTATTCGCTGACGCCTCCAAGGCGCTGCGGGGAGCACCCCGCGGGCCAGAGCTGCTCTTGTTCTCGAAGCGCCAACGGGTAGGCCACAACTCTTGGATGCACAACAACCCGGAGCTCCGGCCCGAGCCGCAACGAGCGCATCTGGCCCCGCAGGACGCCCAACGCCTCGGACTGAAAAACGGCGACTGGGTGCGGCTGGTTTCAGAAGCTGGTCGCATCGAGCTGCCGGTGGCGCTGGATCCCGATGTCGCTCCTGGAGGCATTTCGGTACCCCACGGATACGGTCATCATGAAGCAAGCGGTTGGCACCTCGCCCGAGAACGGGGAGGCGCCAACGTGAATCAACTGGCCAGTTCCGGACCCGACGCGACCCACCGCTTGAGCGGAATGTCTCAATTCAACGCGATCCCGGTGCGAGTCGAGAAGCTGGTCAGGCTGAGCGTCGCAAACGCTGGCGACGCTGCCGGCGCCTGAGCAAGCAGGCGCCGAGCGCCAGCGCCAGCACGCCCCCTTGCTGGTTGCGCACCGGATACGTTCGGCACGCACAGCCACCGTCAGAACTGCTGGATGAGTTCATCCCAGGCTGGTCCGATGGATCGAACGGATACTGGGCGTTGTAGACCTCGAGTTGATTCGCGATGCTCGCGCGATTGTCCACCAGCACCGTCTCCGAGCCGTCGTCGCCATACTCGATGACGCGCTTCGCGTAAGGCATACCGGCGAAGAACGGCGTCGACACCGCCCCGCCCGTGTTGATCTGCTCGCCATCCGGGGTGTAGAGCGCTGTGTCACCGCTACACAATGTACGCATGGTCGCGGTCAGATTCGGGCTGACCGCGTTGTAGTCGTCTCGCTCGACGAACATCGGGTCCTCCGTCATCTCCGCAGGCGAGATCCGGGTGTAGAGCCGCGTGAGGTAGGTGGAGTCAATCAGCACATTCACCGCATGCTCTGCCGGCGCAATCACTCGCTCCTCGAGATCATCTGCGAAGGCCTGGGGATCCCACGCATCAAAGGCGTCCGAGTAGCACTCGACGCAGCTATAGAACTCGTCACGGGTGATGCCGGCAGGGATCGGCAGGTAGTGGGCAAGAATCGGCTCCACCAGCGGGTGAAGCGACGAGCACTGCCCAAACGAACAACTAAACAGCCCCTGAGAGTCCAGCTCGAGCATGGCCTGAGTCGGGGTGAGGGTCGCGAATCTTCCGCTGCTCCAGCGCGAGTCTAAGATCCCTGTGGAATCAACGATGCTACTCGGACCGGCGTACTCCGTGATGAACGCGCGACCGTTGGCCACTGGACTATCCACCGCGCGTGAGACGACGGTTTTGTAGTTGGCGCCGAAGTTGAGCCAGTCGAGCTGAAGCTGGTTCAGCTCCACGTGCTTGAAATTGGTGGGTACCACGCGGCGATCCCCGAGGAAAAACGCCCGCACATCCATGTCTTCGGAAGCCGCGATGGCGGTGAGCTTCAAAGGCACACATGGCTCAGTGCCAGGGTAGCGAATCACCAAGGGGTGGATCTCGTTGACTCCTGCCCCTGACTGAAGCTTGACCGCCACGAACACGTACTGGCGCTCGGCGTAGTCCTGAAGGATTGGAGGCGCTTGGTCGTCGTTGAGGTAGCCGTTGTCGCTGAGCCAAGTGGCGACGTCGTCGGGAGACGCCCCCTCCAGCACGCTGACGTCGAACACCCCGACCTTTTCCTTGCGGGTCACGATCTCCGAGTCTTGATCCGTGTCCTCATAGGGACCATCGGTACCGCCACCCGCGGCGCTGCCGGAGTCGCTCGACGACATCGCGCAACCCGAACCACTACTCGTCGAGCTGAAGCCACCACCGCCGCACCCGTCGAAGCGCGTCGTCAGGCTGAAGGTCGGCACGCTGCCATTCAGCAGGTTCACGAACATCTGCTGAGAGCCGACACGAAACTCTGGCGTGACCGGCACCGGGATCAGCCACGCGAAGCGATCCGGATCGCCCGAGTACTGGATCTGGATGTGTGCCTCGACCATGCCGTCGCGCATCACGAAGACGACGTTCTCTCCCGTCTGGTCCACCGGCATCGGAGGCTGCATTGGCCCTGGGTTGTCACAGAACGTCCCCCCGCAGGCCGAGGCTTCCGGCACAGCCGCCAACTGCACGCCCACCGCGACACCGCCCCAAACCGCCACCTGCAGCAGCCTCTTCCCCAACCCCAGTCTGGTCATACCAACCTCCAAGCAAAGCCAAGGTCGTGGGCTCCACCCCGAGCCCTGTCACGACACCCGGATCTTTGGAGCAATGCTCGTGCCATGACAGGGAATGCGAGCGGGCGGCTGGGAGGGCGACGATAACCAAGGCGGTTCCCCAGCTCTGCAGACGTAGCACGCACCAAAGCTGCTCTAGACCGTGTTCGAGCAGCGACACCTGATGCGACTTTCGGATCACACCCGGATCGGCAGCACGCCTGCGTCCGCATGGAAGCGCGGCGGTTTACAACGGCGACCCCTTGCGATTACGGCCACGGCTACTGCGTTCAGCCCCCAATGGATCTCAAGCCACGGGGGCCTGACCACCGCCCAAACCGGAAGCAACCGACTCCCGCTGGGGCCCGCGCAGCCCGGCCCATGACCCGCTCGACGACAGCCGCGACGGCCGGCGACCGCGAATTCACGGCCACCACCGCCGAGAATGCACATTTGTGTGCTATCCGGTTGCAGGCTGTGCGGATCGTGAGCTAAGAACCGCGTCCCCAGTGACCCTGGTTGAACAACTAGGCGTCACGGGCCCAGGTAGCTCAGTTGGTAGAGCAGAGGATTGAAAATCCTCGTGTCGGCGGTTCGATTCCGTCCCTGGGCACCATCAGTCAGCGTGAGCGCCCCACCCGTCGCCCGTCGCGTCGGGTTCCGACCGGCGCCCCTGAAGTCGACCCGACCCAGAACACCTCGGGCGACCGCCGCGCCGACCACGACCGGGCGCGCCATGGCCCGAAATCAACAAGCGGCCGCGGAGAACGACCAGTCGAACCAGCACGGCCGCGTGGCCGACGCTCCAAGAGCCGAACCGCCAGCAGGCCGTGCCTACATCTCGCACACGCTCTTACGCTTTTCGCCTCCCATCGCGGCACACCATGCCCGTGCAGGGCAACGTCCTGCTACCTGCGGCGCAGCTCGGCCAGACCGTCGCGGCTCTAGGGGACGAGCGGTGCGGACGTACCGTTCGGGACCCGGATCGCGTATGCTGTGGGATCCGGGGGGAGGACGAGGCATGAACTGGTACGTGACGCTGTGGTGGGCGGGGATCGGACTGAGCCTGACAGGGCTTTGCCTCGAGGAACTAGAGCGCCGGCTGCTGCACGCGTAGGCTGCCTACGTTGAGCGCTCTCAGGTACCCGAGCTGCGTTCCGGTTCGCCGGCTCCAACCAGAAATGCCTGGCTCCGGGTCGGAGGGCGAAGCAACTCCACAACTTGGTCCACCAGGGTGCGAATACCCTCAGATTTGTGCACGCTCAGCGCCAGCGACGACGCTGCGCTCAGGAGTTCGGGATCATCGGAACCGCTGAAGAACACGAGCTGTACACCGGGATCGCGGCTGCGAAGATCTTGAGCCAGCGCCAAACCGGAGCCGTCCGGGAGCTCCAAGTCGAGAACCACGCAATCGTAGGGTGCCTCGCGCTCAGCAACGCACTCCGCCGCGCGCTTCAACGTCTCTGCCTGAGTCACGCCCCAACCGCTCGCCGTGAACGCGCGCGCGATCGCCCGACGCACGGTCGGCTCATCTTCTACGATTAGCACGCAAGTCACGGTTCGCTTCCCCGCGGTTACACGTTAGGGGTCTGCACCCGAGCGAGCGAACTCGCCGGGTAGTAGGCAGAGGGAGGCCTACGAGCGAGAATATACGCGCTGGCGCGCTCCTTAGCGAAAAGAAACAAGCTCAGGAGCCGCGGGTAACGCAAACGTATGTTGCAACGTCAGATTGTCCGAACGCGCGTTCCCAGTCTGAGATACGCGACGGCCGATGCTCGTGCCCCGCACGCCATGTGTCCACCGGGTCCGCAACCAATGAGATTTCCTTGCGAGAATTCGCTTGGTCCCAGGGTGGCTGCAGGTTGCCCCCAGGCCATCCACAGCCGCCCGTTGCGCTCGGATAGCTTACGCAACGTTACTAGAGGAAACCTTCCAATTGCTGGAGCACGGCTCTGGCGTTGAGCGTGCCTTTGAACACGTAGAGCGCCGCGTCGTCCAGGTCATCCAGGACCTCTCGACTGACCCGCAGTCGCTCGCTCACCCCAAAAAGCAGCTTCGCCCCCACGCCGCTCCGCGCCAGCTCCACGCGTTTCCACACAGCGTCTCGACTCCAGAACCCCAGCAGCTCGAAATAGACGGGTTCACTGCCTTTTGGGGGGGAGAAGCAGAGATCGGGCACCAACACACCTAAGCCAGGGACCTCCAAGAGCACCTCTGCGGGAGCTACTTTCCAAGCGGATTTGAGCTTCTTGAAGCTTTTGACGAAGGCGCCGAGGTCATCCTCGGTTTGCCATGACGCGCCGCCTGCAGTCTGGTGCTGGTAGCGGAAGACCAGCGCCTCCCGCGTCTTCCCCCAGCGCAGATCGGCCTCCAGGTCGAGCTGCTCTGCTTGTTCCAGCACCGGAAGCGCGAGCGCCAGATTGAGCCCGTACTTCGTCACCGACTCGAACATGGAGAAGGGCCCTTCGAGCTCGATCAAATAACCGTCGTCAGCGGGCTTCAGCCGGAACAACAAGCGCCGGAATTTCAGGGCGTGAAACAGGCGCCGATAGTCGGCTGGCGTCGCGCAGCGCACTCGCGCCCGCACGCGCACGGCGCGCAGCAGCACGGCCTGGCGCTGGGAGAGCTCGTAGCGGGCAACGAGCGCCTCTGGGCTGAGCGCCTCGACCCGGCGCAACACATGGGCGCCCTTGAGATCCGCGAACAGCGCCCCCTCCACACGCTCGGTTGGGTGTCCCAGCTCCGCGGCGACACGTTCCAGCACCGCCGCGCGGTCAAAGGCCGCGCCCGCCGGCAGCTCCCGTCGTAGCTGCGTGGCGAGACTGAAGAGCTGCGAGCGCACTGCTGGCGGGTCGAGCTCCGTCTCGAGCTCGAACTCGCAGGCGTCGTCCACCAGCTTGCTCAGGCCATCGAGGAGCTTCTTTTCACGCCCTTCCACCCAAACTTGGTTCAGAGCGTCCTTCACTTCATCCCGCGTGCGACCGACCTGGCTCGTCGCCTCCGAAAGCAGCGCCTCCGCGAGTTCCAAGGCGCGCGCGCGAGCTTTGCCGCTCAAGCCACTCAACTTGAGTTCACCGCCGCGGCGACTCGCGCGCACCAAGTCAGCCGTCAACATCAGTAGGAGCCCCGGTACGCATCGTGGTCGCGACGCCGCTCACTGGTGAACGTCTCGCTAGTTCCAGCGGAAACGATCTCGTAAAGCACGGCTCGCTTGCCGTCCTTGGGCCGCAGGATGCGGCCCAGGCGCTGCACATGTTCCCGCACGGAACCGCTTCCACTGATCACGACAGCGACGTTCGCATCAGGGACGTCCACGCCCTCGTTCAATACCTTCGAGGTGACGACACCGCCGTAGTGCCCGGAAGCAAAACGCTGCAAGATCTCGCTGCGCTCTTTCACCTTCGTCTGATGGGTGATGACGGGGATCAAGAAGCGTCTAGAGATCTCGTAGGCGGAAGCATTCTCCTGAGTGAAGACCAGTGTGCGATCTTGGCGATGGCGCAAGAAGAGGCGCTCCAGCTGCTCGAGCTTGGCGGGCGCTGCAAACGCCAACTCCCGCTGCCGACGGTAGGCGGCCATCGCGCGCCGCCCGGCGGTGCTGCGCGCAGACCGCATGATGAAGTCAGACCAGCCGGAGGGGCTGCTCATGCGGATCCCCTGCGAACGCAAGAAGCCAGTGTAGACCGCGCGCTCTGCCTCGTACTCCGCACGCTCCGCCTCGGACAGCTCGACCACCAAGCGTACGGTGTCGTAGTCTGCCAAGTAATTGCCCGAGAGTTCCCCGATCTCCTTGCGATAGGCAATCGCGCCAATCAGCTCAGCGTAGAGGTCGTCACGCCCGTCAGCGCGCTCCGGCGTTGCCGTGAGTCCCAGACGAAAGGGCGCCATACACAGCCGTGCCGAGAGAGCGTAGGCTTCCCCAGGCAGGTGGTGGCACTCATCGAAGACGACCATACCGAAGCGATCGCCAATATTTTCCATATGGATATATGCTGAGTCGTAGGTGGTCACGGTCAGCGGTTGAAGCTCATAGTCCCCGCCCCCGATGACGCCCACGTCGACGCCGAACGTCAGTCGGAGTTGATCGTACCACTGGCGGACCAGGTCGAGCGTCGGCGCCACAACGAGCGTGCTGCGCCTCTTCGCGTCGATGGCCATCAGCGCGACCTGAGTCTTACCAGCGCCAGTCGGCAGCACCACCACGCCGCGCCCGAGCTGCTTGTTCCACGCCAGAATCGCTTCCCGCTGGTACGGGCGCGGTTCACGTCGAGCCACGGCGCCGCGCTCGAGCACAGCATACTTGCGCGCGTCGTCCTGAAGCTCGACCTGAGCGTCGCGAAGCGCCAATACAATTTCCGCGTAGCAATGTGCGGGAGCGCGAAAACAAGCGCTGCGCTCGTCCCACTCCGCCCACTGGCGGATCACGCGTTCTTCGTCGCTGAACCCGGTCAGTTCCAAGGTCCCAGCGCGGAACGCCAGGCGCGCCGTATGGGTCGTCGATCCGCTCATCGCGACCTTCGTATACCGCAGCCCCAAGCAGAGGACAGTGGCGACATCTCCAGCCGTTCGCCGGTGGCCGCCACTCGTCGCCTGGACGCGCGCTATTTCAGGTACGTCGACTGGAGCAGCTGCATGCCAGTCTTGGCGGAGGAGTCACCAATCCCGGCCAAGCTGCCTTCAATTTTCTCGACGATTTCCATCGTCTCGAGCCGAATCACGAACGCCGTCTCCCGCCGCGCCAGGAGCGTCGTGCTGGTGGCGGTGCCCGGCTTCGCGATCACGCTGGTCACCGGAACGTCGTAGGTGGTGATCCAGTCATCGAGCGTACCGGTCTTGAGCAGCTCCACCAGGAGCCCTCCTTGATCCGTCACCGTCTTGCCCTGCGCAGCCAGATCCCGGGCCGCGTTCTGACAGCCTGGTCAGAAAAACTCCGAGACGTGCACCATGGCGTAACACCGCCCGGTCCGTCTCAGAGCCTCCAAACTCGTATCTACATACGGTTTAGTGTTGCTGATCGCATCTGCGTCGAGGTTCACGTAGCCCTCGAAATCCATGTTCGCGACGACGTCGCCCTTGGCGTTTCCGTACGGACCCGCTGGGTAGGGACTCGTCGTGTCGAAGCAATCTCCGGGGTTCCCCCCACCGCCACCGACGGAGCTACCGCCCACCGAGCCGCCGCCACTCGCCATCCCGCCAGCGCTGCTCCCACTGGAGCCGGCAGTCGCGCTGCC
Source organism: Polyangiaceae bacterium (assembly GCA_050183255.1). Lineage (GTDB taxonomy): Bacteria > Myxococcota_A > Polyangia > Polyangiales > Polyangiaceae > JAHBVY01. The sequence goes on from JBFXBK010000058.1 coordinate 11,130, forward strand.
GCCTGAAGCTGAACTGCCGCCTGACGCTGAGCTGCCGCCGGAAGCTGAGCTGCCGCCGGAAGCTGAGCTCCCGCCTGGGCTGGTTCCACCGGAAGCCGTGCTGCCACCGCCGTCATCCCCGCCGCAGCCGTAGCCGACGAGCAGCACGACGAGGGATACTGGGAGCCAGGCGCGGTTCACGATTTGGAGCGTAACCCAAACCAGGTCAGATACGGAAGGCCGGTGCCTGGTGTCAGCTCAATCCGCTGGCCATCTGAGCTGACGACGGCCTCAGCCACAACCGCGAACTGGCCCGGATACACCCAGTCTGGGAACAAGTAGCTACCGAGAGCCAGCACTTCAACCGCACTGCCGGCGCCGAGGCCGGTCGAGTTGGGGAACGACACACGCGCTTCTCGCGGCACCTTCGGTGGCCCAGGTTCAGAGAAGCGAGCCTCGAACGGTCCGACTGCATACAGCGCAAACAGCCCCTCAGCTGGCGCGAGCTCGGCGATCTGTGCGGCGTCGAACGCCTTCACGTAGAACTTCCGTCCGTCGTTACCAGCGGCGACCTCGTCGATTTCGATCTCGATCTGGACTCCAGCTTCGACGCTCAGCTCCACTCCTTGAGCACTCACCTGCTGGGCGGGCGGTGAGGCTCCCATGAGGTCGTTCTTCACCACGATTTCGGGCATTTCACCGGCAAACCTGAAGGTTCTGAGCGCGCCGGCGTCGAGTTCGAGGTTGCTTGCGGTCTCGTCGAGAATGCTCACGGGGTAGTAGAAGCTGGCTCCAAGCGGGCGAACGTGGGCCGTGGCCGAGTAGTCAGCGACCACGAGCGGCGTCGAGACATCGATCAAGAACGCTCCAGATGCGTCCGTTTCCCCATAGAAACATGCGGGGCCGCAGAAGCTGACTTGTTGCCCCGGCACCAGCGCTCCGACCTCGTCGATCACCGTGCCGCGCACGCTAGAGACGCAGCGCGCTGCCGCGGGCTCGTCTCCGCTGAGCACGCAGCCTCCCTGCCCTGCCTGGGCACCGCTGCCGCCGCTGCCCGCTGCGCCTCCAATGCCACCGCTACCGCCGCTACCTGCGTTGCCACTGGTCCCGGCCGCACCGCCGGTCCCGGCCGAGTCTTCACCGCAGCCGCACAAGGCGAAGCACACGACGCTACCCAGCAGCAGTCCCCAGCGTGAAGCAGCGTTCCTCTCCCCCAAACCCGAAGTCATGGAAGGGGGATGAGTCACTTCGAGGGCGCTGTCAACTCGAGGGCGCTTCCAACTACAGGGCGCTGCAAACTCAATCAGCCTAAACGGAACTGTCGCACCGACGGGTCGCGGGTTTCTCCGCCGATCAAATCGAGCGGCATGTGCCAGCGCACTTCCCCGATGTACACGCCGCGTCGCTCGCGCATACGCACCAAGGTGCTGCTGCAGTTTCCATAACGCAGAATCATGACCTGGGGTACCGGTAGGCAGATCAGCTGCTTGACCAGCTGAAAGATGATACCGCCGTGGGCAACGACCAAGATGCGCTGGGGATGCGGAACCTCATCGCGCTCCCGCGGCGTTTCCGCAGGGTTACGATGTGCAGCCTCCAGGCTGTCCAAGAAGCGCCGCGCGCGCGCTTGTACCGTGTCGTAGCTCTCGCCACCGTACTCCGCGAAATCTCCCAGCGTGGTGATGTCCCGCTGCATGAAGCTCGGAAAGCGCTCGGCGATTTGCGCGGCGTCGAGGCCTTGCAGATCGCCAGATGAGATCTCCGCCAGGTCCTCTTTGACCTGGGGCTCCGCACGCCCAAGCCGCTCGCACAGGGTCTGCGCCGTGACGTGCGCGCGGCTGAGGGGGGAGCAATACGCCGCCTCGAACTCCAGGCCTCGCGCTTTCAGCCAGTCGCCCAGCACCTCCGCCTGCTCACGACCGCGCTCGGACAGAGGCGAGTCGAGGCTGCCCTGCATGATGCCCTGCGCGTTGGCCTCGCTCTCGCCGTGGCGCACGAAGAGAATATCCATGGGCGAGGCTCATAGCCTCGAGAGGAGCCTCGGCCAAACGCTTTCGCCCTCGCACCCCGCCCTGGGCTCTGCAAGCCTAGCTTCATGGTCGACATCAACATCACCTATGAGGGCGAGCTGCATTGTGAAGCCACTCACGGTCCGTCGGGCGCGATCTTTCACACGGACGCACCGAAGGACAACCACGGCAAAGGTGAGAGCTTCTCGCCGACGGATCTCGTGGCCACGGGGCTCGGCACCTGCATGATCACCGTGATGGGGATCCAGGCGAGGAGCCGCGGATATGACCTCCAGGGCACACGTATCCATGTGAAAAAGCACATGACCGCGACCCTACCTCGACGCATTGCCCGCCTCGACGTCAGCCTCGTGATCCCCAAGGAAGTGGCGGCGGGCCTCGACGACCAGCAGCGAAAGGACCTGGAGCACACCGCGCACACCTGTCCCGTGCGCCTCAGTTTGCTGCCCGCGATCGACGTCCCCGTGAGTTTTTCTTGGGGGTGAGGGTGTGCTGATACAGAGACGAGGCAGCTTCGATAATAGAGCCTAGTTCTGATGGGCTAGCGTCAAGCCACGCCAAGGCTCCGGCGCGCCGAGCTTCGGGTCGTCGGGGTCAGGCAGCATCCAAATCGCCCGCAAATCAAAGGCTTCGCTCCAGGTGCTGCCGTCGGTGGAGGCGAACAAGAAGCGGTCTTCGCTCGGTACCCGCACGCACTGAAATATCCCCGGGGAACCGCTGCTGACCTGATGCAGCTGATTGCTATCCCGATCGAAGAGCAGAATCTCCCCGGACTTCGTGCCGATCACCAGCGCACGCCCACTGCGGCTGAACGCGCCGCACGTCGCGTCCGCGGGCAGGCTCGGCAGTGGACGCGAGCTGCGCACAGAGACGTCAGTGATCGCCGCGCCTTTGCTGCCCAGGCTCAAGATCTCACGATGATCGCTCGAGAACACCAGGCTCTGGACCGCGCCCACGGGCGCCCGGCCGAGCAGCGCGGGACTATCGAGCCGGGAAGCGTCCAGTGTGTAAAGCACGCCCGCAGCGTCACCCAACGCGATGAGGCTGCCGTCAGGAGAGAACGCCAGCGCTCGCAGCGACTTCGTTTCCGTTGGGATCCGAACTACGTTCTCCCCGTCCAGCACCGCGAGCGACGTCTGCCCCGCCTGGTCGATCAACAGCCCAAGCTTCTCGGCGTCGGGCGCCGCCACGAGTGCCTGGATGCTGCCCAAATCGAGCAGCCGCGGCCCCGCCTTACCGAGCACCGCGAGCTGACCGCTAGCAGCGACCCACGCGGCGAACTCCCCTCGCCCGAGGGCCCAGCGGGCGGGCGAGCCCTCGGGCGGCTTCGAACGGGGAGCCGGCGCGGCGCTCTCCGGGAAGGTGCGCGCTTGCTTGCGCCCTTCCGCGCTCTGGAGCACCAGTTGTTCCCCGAGGCAACCCATGGACAAGCCATCGGCAGCGAGCTGACAGTCACCAGCGCCTTTCAGGCTCAGGTAGCGGCTCGCAGCCAGCTCCAAATCGAAGACCAGTGCGCGGCGGCTCTGGGTCACCACGGCGAGCCAGCGGCCATTGGGACTGGCAGACAGCAGCGCAGCACGTTCGGAGCCAAGACTGAGCCGCCCCGCCCGCTGACGAACGTCCGCCGTCCAGAGATCGACGGCCCCTTCGTGGCTCCAAGCGAGCAAGCGGCGCGCGCCGAGCTCCACCGCGCTGCCCGTGGGGTCCGGCTCATCCCGCACTGGCTGCAACACGCCCGCCTTGCGTTGCCAGACCACCCGATGCCGCGCGTCGCTACTGATTGCGCCGCCGGGGATGCTGATCAGCTGCCGAACGCGCTGCCGATGCCGCTGAGGGAGCTCCCGTGCCTTCTGCAGGTGTTCCGCGTCGAAGCTGACCTCCCACAGCCCACCGCTCTTGGTCGCGAGCAGCACGGCGTCCGCGAGCACAACCATGCGATCGATGACGCCGAGCACTTCCTTCGGCAACTTCAGCTTGCCAACGCTGCGGGCGGAGGCGACGTCCCACAGCGTGAGCTGGTCCTGTGAGACGACTGCCCAGCGGCTGGGAGACGCCGCGAAGTGCTCCCCTGCCACCGCGGGCAACCCGCTCTGCTGCTCGGCGAGGGAGACCCAGTGCAGGTTCTCCCCGCCACCGTCGCATTGAGCGACCAGGGCTTTGGGCACGCTCAGGTCGCCTTCCCCGTTGCTGGTTACCCAAACGGCGCGCTGCAGAGTTCCCTCGCAATGCAAGAGCGGCGCCTGGGAGCCGTCTGCGCGCTTCAGCTCACGAACGTTTGCGCTGTCGCGCCAAATCACCCGAGTCGAGTCGCTAGAAAACCCGAGCAGCTCTTGGCCCGGAGATTTTCCGACAGGATATTCCCGATCACCTTCGCCGCCGAGCTCTAGCACTCGCAGGCTGTCGTCCTGCCAAAGCGCCGCGAGCCAGGCGGAATCTGGATCGAAAACGACCCCTTCCAAGCCGCTGGGATTCGCAGGCAACGCGCGCGGAATGCCCAGGCGCACCGCGCGCCAACCAACTAGATCGAGATCCGAACGCTGACCGTAGTCTCGAGATAGACGCGCCGCCTTGAGTGCCCCCGCCGGGTCACCAGGTAGCCGGCGCTGCGCCAGCTCGGCATACAAGAGGCCGAGGCTTTGGTCAGAGGTGCGCTTCGCGGTGGTCTGCTGTTGCTCGAGCTCGGTCACGCGACTGCTGAGACTCTGTTCCCGCGCACGGCTAACCAGCAAGAGCACCAGCATCACGCTGACGATCGCCACCAGCCCACCCCGGCGGAGCCAGCGGCTGCGACGGTCGCGCCGCCGCACAGCTTCCACGAACAAGAGCTCGCGTTGCCCCAGGTTTGCTTCGGTGCGCTCGAACCAGCTCAAGAGGCGCGTCGCTTGGTCCCCGTCCCAGAGCGATCCTTCACCGCGCCCATCGGCGTCCCATTGCCGTGCGGCTTCGCTGACGCGGGCGCGAAACGCCTGATCTTCCCCCGACTCGATCAAGCGCCCGGTGAGCCGAGGCCAGCGCTGGATCAGCGCTTCGTGGGCCAGCTGAACCGCTCCGCCCGCGCTGATCAGGAGCTTGCTCTCGATCAGCAGGCTGAGGGCGCGCTCTACCTCAGGGCGCCCCAGGTGTTCCTCCAAGAGCTCGGTCTTGGGTACCGAGAGCCGCGTCTTCTCGTCACTGACCAAGCGCACGAGCAACTGTTCAGCCGCGCGGCGCTCCTCGGGCCGCATCCCCTCGAGGACTTGTTCCGCGTGGATCACGAGGGCGCCGGCGATGCCTCCGATGCGCTGCCAGCTGGCGCGCGTCAACGCGTGCTGCGCTTGATCGCGATGCCGCCACCACGCGCTCAGAGCAAACGACAGCAACGGCAGCACCTCGGGAATTTCCTTCGCCTCGGCCAAGATCGCGGCGCTGAGTCCAGAGTCCTCCAGGTGGTAACCAGCGGCGCGCGCGGGCTCCTCGATGATTGCCCTGAGGGACGCTTCCGACAGCGGACGCATTGGGTAGAACCCCTGCGTCAGGAGCTGGCGCAGCGGCTCGAAGGCAAACAGCCCGTCCATCGAGTCCGCCCGTAGTGTCGCGAGCAGCCTCACCCGGGACTGTGCCACGCGCCCGAGGGAGCCCAGCGCGCGAGCGACTCGTTCCACCTCACTCTGACTCACGCCGCGCTGCACGAGCTCTTCCAGCTGATCCACGAGGATCAACAAGCCGCGCGTGGTTGGGAGCGCTTCCAGCAGCGCGCCCGCGAGGCGCTCCGGCTCGGACGCGATCAGGTTCTTCACCTCATCCGCACGCGCGCCGGTCGCCTGAGCCACGGCGTGGGCCAAGGACTCCGCCGGAGAGGGGCCAAGCCGACAGGTCACGGTGCTCCATAGGGAAGCGCCACCCAGCGCCCCCTCGCTGACGCTTGGCAACACGCCAGCGCGCGCCAGGGAGCTCTTCCCGCTGCCGCTCGGACCGACGAGCACGCAGCCTGTCCCGAGACGCAGGCGCTCGCAAACCTCGCTCACCTCCTGCGCACGACCAAAGAACACCCCACGCTCCTCGGCGGTGAACACGCTGAGCCCGCGGTACGGACCGCTCTCGGGTACCTCCGGCCTGGCGGTTTGCGCCGACAGCGACACGAGCTGTGCGACGACCTCGTCGGCGCTCTCGGGGCGTTGCTTCGGCTCCTTCGCGATCAAGCGATCGAGCAGCTCCACCAGGGCGCCAGGCGCTTCCGGTAGAGCCTGGGACAGGCTCGGGAACGGTTGATCGTCGAGCAGACGTTGCCTCACCCCCGCCAAGCTCAACTCCGCAAACGGGTAGTCTCCCGTGAACGCAAAGTAGAACGTCAGCCCCAGGGCGTAGAGATCCGACTTCACCGACGGCTCACGTCCCAGCCACAGCTCGGGCGCCATGAAGAGCGGTGTCCCACCGACCGCCCCGGAATCGAGCGACGGATCCTGCGTCACTGCGATGCGCCGCGTGCGGTCCAGCGTCGCCAACCCAAAGTCGATCAGCTTGAGCCCTCCGCTCTTGCCGCGCGCTTCACGGGCGACGAACAGGTTCTCTGGCTTGATGTCGCGGTGGAGCAGGCCGATTTCATGGGCCGCGGCCAAGCCTCGCGCGGCCTCGAGGAACAGCTTGCTGCCCTCTTCCAAGTTGAGCACGCCGCGTTCGACCCGTGCTTCCAGGCTCTCGCCTTCCAGAAACTCGAGCGCCAGGCAGGTGTGCCCGCCCAGTTCGTAAGCCGCGAAGACTTGCACGACGTTCGGGTGGGAGAGCAACGCCAGCACGCGGCCTTCCCCACGGAACTGCCTTACAACCTCTGGAATGCCCTGGTACTCGCTGCGCAGGAACTTCAGGAGCTCCCAGCGGCCGATGTCCGCGTTGTGGCCGCGCGCGACGAGCCCGATGCTGCCCTGCTCGCGCAGCACCTCGACCCGATCGTAGGGGCCAAAAGGGCGCAAATCGAAGTCGATCGCGCCGTCGCCTTCATGCATGGCGATGGTCGCCTCGAGCGCCGCGTCGCGCTCACGCCGCGCGGGACGCACGTCAGAAGCGGACTCAGCGCCGCCCGGCTGTTCTGCTCCGCCCGGCGGACTGAAGAGCGGAGCGGTGCGCGCCGTCCCTAGAGGCTCCGTTCGCACCACCTTGTCAGGTGCGGCGGCTGCGCTGTCGCGACGTTCCGTCGGCAGCACCTCGGTTCGATCGAGCGCACCCTCGCGGCTCGTGCGGTCGCCTCCGGTGCGCAGCGCTGGCGTCGACGACTCGGCGGCCTCTTCCACAGCCGGCTGAGCGCGCGAAGCGGACTGCGCCGAGTCGCGCTTTGCTTCGTCGTCAGCCATGGCGAGATCTCGCGGTTAGCGAGCTTCGGGGTGCAGCTCGGGGTCCACTTCAAAGCCCGTGGCTTGACCGGTGCACACCCAACCTCTTTGGCGGCGCGCGCACTCCGCGTTCGTCACGCTGTTCGCTCCCATGCGCCCTGCGACGGCGAACAACCCAGCGCGAGCGCCCGCTTCCGTGCACCCCGTCTCGCAGCCGGTCACGACAGAGCCGAGCAGGATGTGACTCACCGGCTTGTTGAGCGCTTCGGTGACGTTCTGTGGCGTGCGCGGTGGCCGCACCTCATCGCTGGCGGGCGTGTACTGCACGCGGATCGACCACGCCTGACTGGCGCGAGGGCCCGGCTCATCCAGGTAGGTGAACTCCGGCGGTGGCGTCTCTGCCTCCGGGCGCCCAACAGCCGCGCGACACACGATGCGCCTGCCTGACGACTCCTCGAGGGAATAGCACTGCTTGCCGACCAGCATGTTGCCGCCGACATCCGCCGCTTGCTCCTTGAGCGCCAGGGTGAGGCGCTCTTCGGTGCAGTCCACGTCCGAGAGCCACTCGCGCTCGATTTCGCGCTCGTTCACCTGAGTGCAGCGAGCGTCCACCGACCCGATCTCGTGATATCCGGGAGGCAACGCTGGCAGCTCCTGAATGTCTGCCGGGTGTACCAGGGCGCCCTCGACATCTCCGCTGTAGCGGGCGGCGGAGCGAGCGTGGACACCACAACCGGCCAAGATCCCGAGAGCGGCCAACGTCGTTAGTCCCCGTCGCAACAAAGCTTGCATCGGCCCCAGGGTTACACGCAGCGCGGCAAGAGGCCAAGCCCCTACCGCAGCGCTGAGTTAGACTCGTCTGCATGGGGCCTCGTTACCGCGGCTGGGACCTACGGGAGCTCCGCCAGAGGGCGGCGCGAGCCGTGGAAAGTCTCGGCGAATGCCGGGTCTGCCCCCGGGACTGCCGGGTGAACCGCCTGGAGGACGAGGCCAAGGTGTGCTCCACCGGCCGCTACGCCAAGCTCAGTACCTGGTTCCCTCACTTCGGCGAGGAGGACTGCCTGCGCGGGCGTCATGGCTCCGGGACGCTGTTCTTCAGCTTCTGCAACTTGAAGTGCGTGTTCTGTCAGAACCACGACACGTCTCAGGCCGGCCACGGGCGCGTGCTCGCTCCTCAAGCGCTCGCGGCCGCGATGCTCGATCTCCAAGCCAAGGGTTGCCACAACATCAACTTCGTCACCCCGGAGCATGTCGTGCCCCAGCTGCTCGAGGCCCTGCCCATCGCCATCGAGCGCGGCCTGGCCTTGCCGCTCGTCTACAACACCTCGAGCTACGACTCGATGGAGTCCCTCGCCTGGCTCGATGGCTTGATCGACATCTACATGCCGGACTTCAAGCTCTGGACGAGCGAAGCCAGCAAGCGCTACCTCAAGGCCAAGGACTACCCGGAGGTCGCCAGGCGCGTGGTGCTGGAGATGCAGCGCCAGGTCGGGAGCTTGAAGGTCAGCCAGGCTGGCCCGGATCTGTTCCTCGCGGAGTCAGGCGTCCTGGTGCGCCACCTCGTGATGCCTGGCCTCGGAGCCGAAACGCGCGCCATCCTGGAGTTCTTGGCGAAGGAGGTCGCCCCTGACACCTACGTCAACGTGATGGCACAATTCCGCCCGGAATACCGCACCGACGCCTACCCGGAGATCAATCGTCAGCCCACCTACGATGAGGTGCGCGCGGCGCGGGACTACGCGCGGGAGCTCGGCCTACGTCTCGATCGGCGGGCACCCGAGCGCCACCTCCAGCTGCTCAAGTAGGCTGCTAAGTAGCCGTGCGCAAGTGCTCCAGGAGGTGCGCGTTGAATGATTCCGCGCGGGAACTCGGGAGCGAGTGACCCGCGCCGGACTCCGGAAAGAAGCTGCTGCCCGGGATCGCCTCGTGGATCAGCTCGCCGGCGCGATACGGGATCAAGGGGTCGTTGGTGCCGTGAGTCACGAGCACCGGGCAACGGAGCTCCGCGAGTCGATCCTTGGCGCTGAAGTCTTTGCACGCGCGCCATGCGTTCGCGAGGCTCTGATCTGGGTTCTCCAGGCCCTTTCGCAGCATTTCGATCGGGGGGTGAGAGAACCCCGGGAAAGCCGCGGCGAGCACCGGCTCCGCCGAGCGCTTCTGCTCCGGATCACCCCACACGCCGTCAAACCCGCGTTCACCGAGCCGCGTCATCAGCTCCGCGAAGGCGGTGGCGCGCGCCCCGTTGTGACTCGTGGTGGCCACCAGGCTGAGGCTCTGCAAGCGCTCCCCCAGCTCCAGGGCGATGAGCTGGCTGATCATGCCGCCGAGGGAGTGGCCCACCAGGTGCAGCCGCCCGTCGCCGCTGCTCCCGGAGCCCACGCGCTCCAGGAACTCCCGCACGTCACTCAAGAACTCCGGCATGCCGTGGCTCACCACGCCGCTCTTCGAGTCACCGAACCCCCGCAGATCCAAGCGCGCCACGGTGTACCCCGCGGAAACGAGAGCCGGCACCTGTCCATCCCAGCGCCGACGACTCGACCCAAGGCCATGCACCAGCGCGACGACGGGGCCCTGCCCCGAGACCTCGTAGACGATCTCGCTGCCGTCGGTCTGGATGAAGCGCTCGATTTTCACGAGAGGATCAAAACCTTCGTCTGCGAGGGCGACAGACTGGACCCACTGGAGTTGGTCGAGTTCTGCATCGTGGAGTCGCTCATGCGCGTGGCGACCCCGCCTCCAACGAACACTTTCGTGGAGCCCTTCACATGCCGGCTTGGCCCCATCACCGTGCCGGAAGCAACGCCCGTCGCGGTACCCGCTTCGTCCCCGCTGGTCGTGGGTGGGGCGCTGTTCAGGTTGTGCGCCATTCCACCAACGAGCAACACGTTGGGCACCATCGGCACTGCGGTGGCCTGGTTGGCCGTGTTGGCGTAAGCCATCGGAGTCACACCACTCCCCGACGGCGTGTTGCAGGTGTCGGGACTGGCGAGCGCTTGGCCGCCCATGGAGCAATTCGCAAACATGATCCCTCCTCAGCCCAGATGGACCTGGTCCGCGTCGAGCTTGACGAGCTGCTCCGCGGTGACCATCGCGTTCTTTCCACGTAGATTCATGAGTTCCGCGCGCTGATCGATGTGTTTCGCGCGAACGTGCTCGAGTTCCTCCACCCGACGATACACGCGGCCGAAGGTCTGACTCACTCGGTCCACGACGGACTCCGCGACCTCGGCGACGGTGCGGACTTTTCGAGCGTTGAACTCCGCCAAACCACCAAACCAGCTGAGAGCCTGGGTGAAGACTTCCGCGCTAGCTGCGCTCAGCTTGAAATGGGCGCTCTTGAGCTCCGCCTCCGCAGCGTCGATCGCAACGCGTTTGCCGCGCAGCTCCACCTCGCCGTCTTTTGAGCGCAGTACGAGATCTTGGTCGACCACGACCTCGACGGCTTGAGTCGAATGGCGCTCAAGCACAGCAATCACATAGTGATGCGAGCCCTTGGCGGCGACCAGCACGCTGTCACCAGGTTGCGGTTCCACAAGGCAGCTGAGCGCCCGTCGTGCGATCCGCTTGCCCTCAGGACCGACGACGCTGATGCGGGCGTGCCCCACGTCAGCGCTCGTGGCCTCGCGAGCGACGACTCGGCCCTCCCAACCCAAGTAGTCATGCGGTCCCTCGTGTGCTGGTTGATTCAAGACTCCTCCACAAATCTCAGTAGGTCGGCTTCCAGTTTTCGGCGCGGCGCAACGCCGGATCGTCACCGAGTGCAGAACTGCGGTCACCCCAAATGGTCTCCGCCTCGCGAACGGCATGAAACCGTGCACGGAACATCGAGGCGGAGGAGAAATCCGCCTGGGTCAGGTCAGCACGGGAAAAGTCCGCGTACGTGAGCGTCGCGCCCGTGAACCGCGCGCCAACACACACGGCGTCCTGGAACACTGCCCGTGCAAGATCGGCGTCGCTCAGCTCGCAGCTTGACAGGTCTGCTTCGACGAAGAGTGCTTCTCGAGCACGCAGCCGCTTCAAGTTGGCACCCACCAGGCTGGCTTGAACGAAATTCGCAACGTCCGCACGCGCTCCTTCGAAGTCCGCGCCGTCCAGGGTTGCTCCGTAGAAGCTGATGCCCTTCTCGAAGGACACTCCTCTCAGGACGGCCTCGGTCAGGTCGGATTGCCCGAACTGCACTCGCTCGCAGCGGAGCTGTGACAGATCACAACCAGATAGCTTCACCTTCAGCCACACCGCGTAGTGAAGTTGCGTCTGAGATAGCCCAGCCTGAGTCAGGTCCGCATTCATGAACACGCAGCGACTGAGACGAGCGCCGCTCAGGTCGATCCTGGTGGTGTCGCTCTCGAGCAGGTTCAGCGTCTCGCTCTGCGTCCCGCTCAAGTCGAGCCCCGCCAGCTGGCAGCGCACGAAGTTCACATCACGGAGCTGAGCCTCTTTCATGTCGGCGCCCGAGAGGTCCGACATAAAAAACTGCACCTCTCGGAGGTCGGCGCCGCGCAGGCTCGACTCCTTCGCTTTGCAGTCATGCCACATGGCATGGCACATGCGCGCGTCCGTCAGATCCGCGCCCCCAAGATCGCAGTCGGTGAACACAGCCTCCCGAAGGTCCGCCCCTCGCAAGTTCGCCGCGCGGAAATTCACCTTCTCGAAGGTACCGCCCTTCAAGTCGGCGCCTGACAGATCGGCTCCGCTAAAGCTCTGTCTGCTGATGGGCTGCGCTCGCGAGCAGTCGAGTTCCAGCTGTTCTCGTGGGCTACGCTGGGGCATCGTGCCTCCTCCCAACCACCCTGGCCTGATCCACGCAGGCGTCGGTCAGCTGGGTCGCCTTATCCACGCGGATCTTCGAGAGATCACTACGAAACAGGTTGGCACCCCGCAGGTCCGCGCCCCTCAGGTCCGCGTGATCGAACAGCGCCTCCATGGCGTTCGCGCTCGCGAGTATTGCGCCTTGCAGGTCAGCTTTGGAGCAGCACGCCCGCCTCATATCCGCCCGGTAAAGCTTGCAGCCACGAGCCTTCGCCTCAGCGAGGTTCGTCATCTTGAGCGTCGCCTCCCCGAAGTTCGCCTCCTCGAAACGAGAGCCGGCGAGGGTCGCGCGTTCCAGGTTCGCCCAGCGGAAGTCGGATGCATCGAGGTTGCAACCCTTCGCGAGTGTGGCCGTGGTGAGGTTGGCGCGCACCCATGAGGACCTGGGGAAACTGCAGTCAACGAACGTCGCACGTTCAAGGCCTGCGTCATCGAAGCAGATACCGCTGGCCTTTACCTCAACGAAGGCTGCCTTCTCGAGTTCAGCCCCCCTGAAGCTGCAGCCATCCAGGGTGCGCTGGATGAAGTATGCGCCGGAGAGGTGCGCCTCGCTGAAGTCCGTATCCCTGAACTCCGCCTCCAACAGATTGCATTCGTCGAGGTTCGCCGCGTTGAACGCCGCGCCGTGAAGCTCGGAGCGCATCAGCGTGGCGCCATCCAGACGAGCACCCGTGAGGCGCGCTCCCGTGAGATTCGCCTCAGCGATGTTGGCGCGAGTCAAGCTCGCTTGGCTCAGGTCGCACTCCTTGAGATCGGCCCGAGCAAGGACGACGTCCGCCAGCTCACAGCCCACCAGACTCGCGCCGGCCAACTTGGCGCCCTCGAGGAAGACTCCGCTGAGGTTGAGCTGATCCAACTTGGCTCCACGCAGGTCTGCCCGTGTGAAGTCGCGTCGCCAAAGGATCTCGCCAGCTCGAGCGGCGGCGATCAGTTCCTCGCCCCGGCGCTTCGCAACTTCGTCGGCAATCGGCGCCGCAGGAGGAAACAGGTGCGCGTGCTTCTGGTAAGTCTCGATCAGCTTGTCTTCCGCCGCGTCGAGCCTCCTCATCAACTCGGGGTCATTCAGCTTTTCGAGCCCGGGCACGTCGGTACCAGATGCTTGCGCCTCGGTGAGCCGCTGCCGGATCATCTCTAGATCAAGCTTTTGCTTCAGTCTGGGCGGACCTCCTGACTGCGCCTGCCCTCCCGCCACGGCAGCGTCAAAGTCGATGTTGTGCTTTGCACAGGTCTCCCGCGCCTGGGCCTCCATCGCCGCGCGCTTAGCCTCCGCCTCCTGCTTCTTCTCTTCGAGCAACCCGCGCATGATCTCGATCTGCCTGGGAATATCCTCGGGGTCGGCGCTTATCTCTGGTTCCTCGGGGATATTCGGCAGGAGGTCGTCAGGATTCTGTCCCGCTCGAATAAGCAGCTCCCGGGCGTTCTGGATCTCCTCGAGGGCGCGCTTGCGCGCGGCGGTGCGCCGGAAGCCCTCGCGCTCGAGCGACGGCTCGCCGAATGCGTCTTCCGGCAACCGGTCGGGCATCAATTCACTCTCCCGGAGCCCCTCCAGGTATCCACTCTCGGGGTCAATGCGGCGTTCGAACACCGCCTGGTAGTGCGCGACGTCTCTCGGAGCGCCTTGCCACTCAGCAGCGACCATCACGCGCTCGAGATCAGCCGCGTCATCTTCCTGAACTGCCGTGGCGGCACGGAACACCAGGACGCCGCGATGCCGATGAGGGATCAGGAACACCGTGTCGAGTCGGGTACGTAACTCTTCGAGAGCCGTCTCCCCACGCCGCTGCACGAAACAGCGGGTCAACGCCCCGGGAAGCTCACCTTTGAGCAGCGGCTCACCGGGCACCAGATTCTCGAGCTCGAAGGCTTCGTCCCCCCCCCAGTAGCCGTCAAGAATTTGCTCCGACTGCGCCGCGTTGAAGTAGCTCCAATCCATATCCGCAGCGAAGCCCGGGAAACGCGTCTCGAGCCAGCGTTGATCAAACGTGCCGAGCTTTGCCAGGCGCTCGGCGTTCTCCATCGGTACAGGTAGGAAGCTCACGGGCTCCGGATGCATCGTGGGTGAGCGCAGCAGCTGGTCGGGGTTCTCCACGTTGGGGAGGGGGCGGAAGTGATGTTCTTCGCCTCGGGGTGCGTAGCCCTTTCCGACAGGATTCTTGACGAAGCCTTCACCGCCGAATGCATTTTCCCAGCTGATCGCCATCTCGGCGAAAAGCTTCGGCTCCGTGGCTTTTCCGTCCTTCCAGTACCGATCTCCAGAAACGTAGAGCGTTCGCTCGAGGTCGCCGAGTTTCACTCGCACGCGACACGCCTTCGCTGGCGCCTGAGGGTGCGCGGTCGCGTGCAGCAGGAGCTCTCCAGCCCGCTTCGGCATGCCGCTATCGAGGGTGATCTTCCCCAGTTCCTCTCCAGCCAGCTCCCAGAGCTCTTTCTCTGCGCGAAGCTCTGGGCGCTTGCTGCCGAGCGGAAACAACAGCATGAGCCCCAGCGAGAAGTAGGGGCGTCCCTCATTCTCGAAGCAGCGATGCACTACGCTGATGCGAAACGGCTTGATGATCTGCAAAGCTAGTTCTTGATGTCGCTGTCTGAGCTACAGAGCTTCACTATCGCCTTCTTCAGGTCGAAGTTGAAGCCCGAGCAATTGACCACGTTGTTGTTGAGGTAGATGATGTTCTCGCAGGCGGCGAGGCCGTAGACGCTCAGCGAACACAGCGCGATCGTGATATCGACCGCGAGCCGAATATCCAGCGTGCCACCAACGAACAGCGAACCCGCGAGGGCGAAGTCGCACGTGAGGCTGCCGGCAATGTTCAACTCCAAGGGGATCGCCGCGTTGATGTCCAGGCCCGCGGCGAGGTTCAGGTTCACGTAGCCCGCAAGATACGTGTTCGCCGCCAGGCCCACGAAGTTGTTGTTTACGACGCCACCGAAGTTCGAGTTCACTGCGGCTGCGTAGTTGGAGTTCACCGCGCCGAGGAAGTTCTCGTTGGTCGCTCCCATGAGCGTGGTGGAGCTGTTGCCGTGGGTCGTGGTGACGGTGTCTTCGTCGTAGTCAACTTTGTACTTACCATCGACTTTGAGCGTGTGGTCGCCGCGAGTGTGCCCATCGTAGTCCCCCACGACCTCCCAGCTGACGTCTTCGAGGACCTTGGTCGTCTGGTTCCTGCTGAACAGCTCCACCACGTCATCAGCGACGCTGGTCGTACGCTTGTTTCCGTAGGTCTGCTTGACTGCGCCGGTGATGATCTCCGTGTGGGTACCGCCCACTGTGACGTCGAAACTACGGCCTGTTCGCAGGAAGCCATCGCCGTCCGTCTTCTCGATCAGGTTATACGACAGGGACCCTTCCAGCCGTGCCGCGCCGAGATAAACTTCGGTGTTCTCTGGCGGCGTTCTCAGGTCGATATGCTGCGTGGAAGCCGTGTCCTCGAGCTCGAATACGTTGTCGCCACCGGTGTGTAGGACGTTCTTGGTGCGGTTTGCGGCGGTGACGGGACTCGGATTCAGGGCGTTGTTCACCGCACCAACAATCAACGGCTGATCCGGATCACCGCCGAGAAAGACCAACATCACCTCCGTGCCTTTTCTCAGCGGGAAGTGAATCCCCTCGGGGCTACCCGCGTGGTTCTGCAACATGCGCACCCACATCGACGCCGACCCGTCGACCTTCTGCTGCTCATCAAAGCGCAGGCGCACACGATAGCGACCGGCCGAGTCGATCTGCGCGTAGTCCTCGGTGGCTGGGCCGTCGACCACACCGCTCAGCGTGCCGTAGACGCGTGGCGAGGGAGTCTCCCGGGGCAGGCGGTAGACCACGTCGCCGCGCACACATTCGAAAGAGCAACTGTAGGTCGTGCTGGTCGCGTCCAGGTCCAGCAAGGACAGGGCGGCGACACAGTCCGGACAGGGCTGGAGCCCGCTGTGCTGAACTGCACTGATGTAGTACTGCCCATCCAGCCTCGGCAACGGATGGCCATCCAAGTCGATGTGGTAGCCGACGCGAAAAACGGGCGCGTCCGAGTCACCGCTAAATGACAAGCGCTGCGTTGCCTCTATTTCCTCGAGGAGCTGTGCCTCGCGATCCACGGTGGGCTGTTCGATCTCGGTAGACAGCGCGAAGCTCAGGCCTGTGCCGGCTCGCTTACCCCCGAGATCCGAAGTCGCTTCAGGCGTGGCGGACGGATTCGAGGCATCGTAGGCACGCACCGCGATGGTGCGCGTCCGGAGGCGGGACCGCGGCCGAAATCGATGAATCGCGTGTTGCTGAAGCAGCGTTCCCGTCGCGTATCGAAGCGGGCTTGGCGCGAGAGAGCGGGCCGCAGGCTGCCCAGAAACGACGACGACGCACTCCTCCTTGGCCCTCTGCTCGAAGTAGTAGTGGAGTCCTTCCTTCTCCATCCAGCGCGTCATGAAGGCGAGGTCACTCTCTTCGAACTGACAGATCTGCGGATACTTTCTGCAGTCAGAGCGGGAGAATGCGAGCTTCACGCTTTCCGCGTCGAAGCCAAGCACGTCGAACATCGTCTGCAGCACGTCCTTGATCGTGACGTCTACGAAGACGCGGGTATGCCGAGAGAGCGCCGCCCTCCAGAACTCTGGCACGAGCTCCACGTGATAGAGGGTGTGGGTGGGCAGGACCTCCAGCAAATCGGCCTGAGCCACGACGCCATGAACGTTGAACTCAGGCAGCTGGTCTCGCTCGGTCGTGAGAGTCGCGCGCCCCCCAACCAGCTCGTCGACATCAATCTCCACCTGGTTCTCCACGACGAAGTAGATCTGATAGCGATAGACTTGGCCGAGGCGCTCGCTGCCGTTGAACGCAAGCACGAACGCTGGGATGCCGCCTTCGAGCGCAAGGGAGTGCCGAGTGAGACCACTAACTGAGACCATCGCCTACCTCTTGTAGATCTGCTGCCAGTGGCGAGTCGCAACGTCGAATTGTTGCTTCCACTCGGCGAGTTCGTTCGGGTTTTGCACTAGCCGGGTACGCCACACATCGAGCAGCGCCAGCCGCTCTATTTCCGTAGGGATACCATACTTGAGCCTAACCTTCTCTTTGTTGGCATCGCCGCACGCGTTGAACTCGGCGCAAAGCGTCGCGAACTCGAAGATCGACAGCGTTGGTGGCTGAACACCGGGGAACGCGGCCTCTTCGGGCCGGATCATCTGCGTGGCAGGTGACACTTCATGCTCGGGTGTTGGCGGCGGCGGGGGACTCTCGGGAGGCGGCGCTGCGAAGGGCGAGCTAGCGCTCTGTTGGACCGTCACGTCGATGCGTGGGGCGCGATCGCTAGCCATCCGATCCGAGGTCGGGCTGACTTTCGTCGACTCGAACGCGGCCTTCGCCGCGCGTGTGCGGGCGCGCGCTGCTTCCGCGGGCGACAACGCTGGCGCAGCGGGCCTGACCAGTGCTGGTGGAGATACGGCCGCTGGCGGCATCGGCGGCACCCCGGGCACAGCCCCGGGTGGAGCGGGAGCCGGGCGCGGCGGCACTGGCGGCATCGGTGGTACGTCGGGCCGCGGTGCTGGCTTTAGTTCGAAGCCGCCAAAAGCTGGTTCCGGCACTGGCGGCACCTCGCCCCCATTTGTTCCCATACGGGAACTAATTACGTTGAGAAATTCAACGGGGTCGAGGTCTCTCAGCCGCATGGTGCGAGGAGGGCCATCCTCACCCCCGGCCGAAGGCTGATCCAGCGGCAGCTCCTCGACCGCTGGGCTCCGCTTCTTCAGCTGGCGCTTGGTTTCGCCGAGTGCCCGCGTGAACTCGGTGGTGTCTTCTCCAGCTTCCATCTTCGAGAGCAACGTGCGTTCGCCGCGCTCTGCATAGCCCGGCCATTCACCGGGCTCGAAGTCTAGACACCGCAACACTTCGTCATGGCGGTCTTCTGGGAAATAGCGCAAGTGACCGAGCAGGATGCCGTAGGTCGTCAGTGAGATCGGGGGTTCCACGTCGCAATACCTATCGAAGATCGTCAGCGTACACGACGGCGACTCGCGTCGACGACCCAAATCAGGAAACGTTCCGCGCCGCCGTAGCTCCAGCCACGTCTCAACTTGCCGCGGTTGCCCGCGAAAGCGCCTGCGAGTTCGACAGCGGCGGCGATCGGTTCCTCAGGGAATCAATCCGTCGCCGGATAGGCCCAGGCGTACAAGTGGGAGCCGCCGAACACGCGAAGCGCTAGCGGTTGGCCTGGGAGTGCTACCCCAGACTCGGCGGAGAGCAAGGCTAGCTCAGCTCCAGGCGCGTGGGAAACACACAGTGTGCTATCATCGAGGGACAGACACACACCCCGTACCGCAGGCAAGGCCAGGGAGCGCACCAAGCTGCCGTCGCTGATGCGCCACTGGCTCAGCAGGTCGCCGCTCGGGTTCGTAACCCAGGCAGTGTTCGTTGCCGCGTCGATACACACGCTTAGGGACTCCCCAAGCATCCCCCCGCAAACATCCGCTGGCTCGGTGACGTGAGTCCACTGCTCACGCCCGCTTGCGCGCAGCGTCACGCCTCCGGTCTCCGATGTGGGCAAGCCGTCTCGAGGCGCCGAGACCATCGCCAGATTCCGCTTCTTATCCAGAGCCACGTGGCCCGCGTTACGCCGCTCGTCAGTGACCTTGAGTTGCTCGACGAGCTTTCCCGACGCGACCTCGATGAAGCTGACATTCGCGAGCTCATCGGACCCATGGGGCCCGCCGCCGTTGGTGACCACCAGCAGTCCCTCCTCGCGGAGCAACACGCAGTCGTGAGGCTTCTGCCCGAAGCTCGGGAACTCCCCCATCACCTTGAACCCAGCCTGAGGGTCGCGGACGCTGATCACTCCGGCACGCGTCTCCAGGTTCGTCTCGACGGCAAACAGCAGTGACGCGTCCGGCGAGAAGGCACCGTGCCCATAGAAATGATGGCCTGCGGAGAGCGGCGCTAGTGTTCCCAGCAGGCTGCCGGCGGCGACATCCAGGTAGACGGCGCCAGGCCCCCACTTCTCGAACCACGCAGACTCCGCGGGGCGCTTCGGGTTGATCGCCATTCCGTGCGGCAAGAACTTGAGCGAGAGACGCCGCAAGCCCGACGCCCCCGCCTTCACCCGCTGCTCGAGAGACATGGCCCGAGCGGCTTGGACCTCGGCAACCGCCGCGCGGTCCAGGTCCAAGATATCGAGGGAGCACATCGCGCCCTGCGCGCCCTCGAAGCGGCTACCTCCGAGAATGACGCCAAGCCGGGTCTCGGCGCGCGGAACAAAGCCGAGCGTTTCCTCGATCTGTTGAGGTCCGCGGCCAGCGCGCGCGGAGGCCTGACGCGCCGGAGCTCGCCCCACGCGGCGTTGGGCGGCTCGATGCTTCGCGTCGCGCTTCGCCCGGGCTTTATCGAGCCGCTTCTGCTTCACGACATCGACCATAACCGACAATCCACAGTCATCGAACGAGGATCCTGCGGGCGCCACCCAGACGTTGACTTCTCGGCGTCGAGCCGTGGTAATCGACACCGCATGAGCGGCGAGGGGCAGCCGGATCCGAAGTCGAGCGCGACCGCTTCCAGCGGCGGCGCAGTCGCTCCGCCCGCACTGGTGGATGCCAGCGTCCGACAGGCGTTGGTTGGGTCCGAGGCGCCTGCTGCGCCGAGTCAGCCTACGGCGCAACGGAGCGCACACCCGTCACGCATCGAGGACGCACCGGACGCACCCGAGAACCTCGACCCCGAAGCTGGCCCGCATATTTGGCGCATCGTGCCTGCCAAAGGCCCAATCGGGGGCGGCCCTTCGATCACGGTGCTCGGGTACTTCTTCGACCCAGCATGCAAGCTCGAGATCGCGGGAAAGCCCGTGGACGTGGTGTTCGATGGCGCCGGTCGGCTCAGCTTCAAGCTCCCGACCCACGCGCCCGCCGGCAAAGTCGACCTGCGCATCACAAATCCAGACGGAAAATATCAGGACCGCATCTGGGGCTTCGAGTACCTCGGCCCACCGCTGGTGGCCTCGGTTGAGCCAAACCACACGCCGATCTACGGCGGCGAGTTGCTGCGGGTGCACGGCGCTGCCTTCCAGGAAGGATGCCTGGTCCAGATCGGCGCCTCCTCTGCACAAACTCGCTTCGTTTCGCCTGAGCTGGTCGAGATCCTCGCCCAACCTCACCCCGGCGGCACCTACGACGTGACCGTATGGAACCCGGACGGACAGAAGGCAGGCCTCGCCGCCGGATTCACCTACGATGCGGCGCCCGTGATCACGCGCCTGGAGCCCGCTCAGGGCAGCGCGGGGGCCTCGATCCGAGTAAAGCTCATCGGCGAACACTTCGACCCCCGCACCACCGCCGCGTTGTTCGAGCAAATCGGCCTCTACGTGGAGTTCGAGAGTTCGGAGGGACTGTACCTGACGCTGCCGGCGCGAGCAGCGGGCAGCGTCGATCTCACCCTCTACAATCCGGACGGGCAACGCACCACGGCGCGTGCTGCGTTCGAGTACCTGCCTGCGTCCGCTCCGACGCTCTCCAGCGTAGAGCCTGGGCGTATCCCACTGGGTCACCCTACGACCCTTGAACTCAAAGGCAGCGGCTTTCAGCCGGGAGTGGCGCCCTTCGCAGGTCAGTTCCCCCTGACCATTGCTGAGGGAGCCGCCGAGCGGCTCCTAGTCCAGGTGCCGGCGCTCCCGAGCGCAGGGACTACGGACGTGCGCGTCGTCAACCCGGACGGCCAGTGGTGTCAACTGGCGAACAGCCTCGAGGTCTATGATCCTGCGCAAGAGGTGATCCGTCAGGCGGAGCGCGTCTTGGCCATCACTTCCATCTCACCGCACTCGGGTCCCACCAGCGGCGGCACCGAGGTGAAGGTGCGGGGAGTGAATTTCTCCGCAAACACTCGAGTCTTGCTTGGCGGCGCGCGCCCTCAGAGTTCCCGTTTCGTGGACTCCAAGCTGATCGAGATCGTCACCGACGATCACCCCCCGGGGAGCGTCGACGTCGAGCTGCGAGACGAGGGTGCCGTCGGCTGCGTGGAGCTCGCGGCGTTTCGCTACGACATCGTCGAGCCTGCACAGATCGACCGCGTGACACCGAACCGCGGCACCGCGAGCGGCGGCGAACGCCTCAGCATCGAGGGTGACAATTTCCTCCCGGATACGCGCGCGCGCCTCGGCGGCCAAGTCGCCCAGATCGTCTACAA
>JBFXBK010000059.1:0-32304 GCA_050183255.1 Polyangiaceae bacterium
CTCGAGGGTCCAGCGGCTGCCGGTCTTCGATGGCAGGCTCACCCGCTCAGGCAGCTCCGCGAGCTTCTGGTCCGCCTCATCCACTGGGCGGCCTTGCCAGCCGACACGCAGCCAGGTGCCGAACGCACAGCCAACCGGTGAGCAACCCCGCGCGCTGCGGCCACCAGGATCGCCGAGGCGCGGCACCGGCGACGAGCGATCGCCGAAAGCCGGCGGTACGGCGACCTCCGACCAGCTGAAGCCGCCGTCGATCGTCTCGCGGAGCAGGCCACCGCGCCCAATCGCGAGACCGAAGCGCCCGGAGAGCAAGCTGCGATCGATGTCTTCGCTGATGATCTCACCGGCCGCGACCTTGCCGTCCAGGTCGATCTGAATCCCGACGAATGGCCCACCGCCGGCGACCCAACCCGCCAGCACGTGGACCTTCTTCTTGTCGCGCTTCACCACCCGCTCCGTAAGCCCGTCGAGCCACAGGCCCTTCTTGAGCAACGTCTTGGTGGAAGGCTCCATCTCCTTGAAGCTCAGCTTGAAGGCTTTGTTGCTGCCGTCCTCGGCTATCAAGAGCAACGTGCCCGGCGCGCCGAGTCGCGGCGGAACCACCACCGCGACGCGGCCGTCTTGCAGCGAGACCACGCGCTCCACGCCGCGGTCACCGCGCACGCGCACCTCGCGCAGCTTGCCCTTTGCCGAGCGGATACAATACGTGGTCGCCAGATCCTGAGCCTCGGCGGCGCCATCCTTGCAGCCACCCCGGATCACCAAGCCGCCAGTGCCCGACGCGGCGATGTAGCGCGGCTCGGAGAAGCTGATGATCGGCGTGAGCTCGAGGCTGGGGCTCACGGAGTACACCACGCTCTGCCCCGCGGGATCGCCGCAGATGAAGCCGATGCCCACGCCAACCTGGGCGCCCTGGCAGGTCGCGGCGCCGGCGTACGCGTCGCGCTTGATGTCGAGCAGCTTGCCGTCACTGAGACGCACCCGAGCGACGCTGCCCTGGGCCATCACCACGGCGCTATCTTTGGTGTCGGGCCAACCGCCGAGCGCCGCCACACGCAGGGCGTTGTCTCCCAGGGGCCGCTCTTGGCGCTCCTGGATCTCGACGTCGCCGCCCTGCTGCATGTCTGCCCAGCCCGGCAGCGCAGACTTGACCGCGCCGTTGAACGCCGAGTCGTCCCCGGAGCGCCCAACCATCTCAATTTGCCCCGCGGAATCAAGCAACATGCGACCAGCGTAGGAGTTGATCGAGATCTTGTCGTCCTGCACGCTAATGGGCGAAGGAGGCGTGTTCACCTCCAGGGGCCGCCAGCTCGCGCCTGCATCCAGCGTGATCAGCACACCGCGCACGTCGGACTCCACCGCCGCGACCCACTCACCGGCAAATGCCATCGTCCCGTAGCCTGGCGCCGGGGGCAGCGGCCCAAGGTCCGTCGGCTGCCAGGTCAGCGGGTCCACCGCGAGGATCTCGTTGCTGCTCGCGGTACTCAGGTAGATGCGGTCGAAGCCCGGCGTCACCCAGTTAATATCCGCAGAGAAACTCGCTGCGGGTTTCAATTTTCCGAGCCAGGTCTTCGCCGTCCAGAACAGGCTGCGAGAGCCGCTCGAGTAGAAGATGAAGCCGCCCCCGAGCCGCGGCGGCAGCTCGAGCGGCTTGACGTTGAGGCGATCGGGAATCGTCTGCTCGGCGACCTCGAGGCTCCCATCCTGGTGCTCCAACATGCGGAGCCCATAGGCGATGATGCGCAGGCTGCCGTCGACGTCGCGCTCTTGGTAGCTCGACTCACGGCCCTCAGGCAGCACCACCATGCGCGCTGGCGTCACCCAGCGCGGCGCCTTCTTGGCTTTGCCTTGCTCAGTGCTCGGCGCCGCAGTACTCCAGCCGGCAGCCTTGCTGTTGCACGCGACGCCACCGAGCAGCGCGAGCCCGACCACGCCGCTCAGGAACAGACCGCTGCGAAGCATGCGCTCGCGTCCCACCATCGTCTGGCATGCTACTTCGCCCGGAGCCCGGCGCCAGCCAAACACTGGGTTTCGCTGTGCTTTGTCGTAGGTCCCTCGAACTTTGCGCGCGTTTGCCGGTGCTGCCCGCGTGACGCGACGTCAGGCGCGCCAGTGATTGCACGGAGCGCAGGCGCTCAGTACGGTCCCGCGACTCGCCGCGCGAATGCCTGGAGCGCATCTCGGCGAGCTTCGGAGGAACTCATGAGTCAAGCGCCCACTCACACCACCGCTCGCCCCACCGCGCCCGCTGCCGAGGAGATCCTCGGCAAGTATTTTCCGGTGCTCGATCACGGCTTCGTGGCGTTGGTGGACTACATGGGCACCGACGAGTGCATCGAGCGCGCGGCGCGGGTGAGCTACGGCTACGGCACCCGCAAGCAGAGCCAGACGCGCGGCCTCCTGCGCTACCTGCGCCGTCACAAGCACACCACGCCGAGCGAGATGGTGGAGCTGAAGTTCCACTGCTGCATGCCGATGTTCATCGCGCGCCAGTGGATCCGTCACCGCACCGCAAACGTGAACGAGTACTCCGGCCGCTACTCGCTGATGCCGATGCTCTTCTACACTCCGGACCAAGAGCAGCTGCAGACCCAGAGCCGCGCCAACAACCAGGGCCGCAGCGGCAACGCCGTCGAGCAAAAGACCTACGAGGAGGCGCTCCGCCGCTGGAACGAGATCCGCAAGCTCTCCGCCGACGCCTATGAGTGGATGACCGCCGAGGACCTCGCGCGGGAGCTGGCGCGCATCGACTTGCCGCTGTCGACGTACACCCAGTGGTACTGGAAGATCGATCTGCACAACCTCTTGCACTTCCTCACCCTGCGCGTCGATTCCCACGCCCAGTGGGAAATCCAGGAGTACGGCCGCGTCATGGCAGGCATGCTCAAGCGCGTCGCTCCCCTCTCCTACGAAGCCTGGATCGACTACGACGTCTGCGGCGACCGCGTGAGCCGCATGGAGCTAGACGCTCTACGTCGCTTGGTCGGGGTTGGGGGTGAGGAGCTCAGTTCCTCTGGCGGGAAGCTGGACGCCAAGGCGCTCGCCGAGCTCGGCCTTTCCACACGGGAAGTGACGGAGCTGTTCAGCAAGCTTTCACCGAAGGCCGTCCCCGATTTCGAGCTGGATCTGGCGAGCGCGCGTAGCGCCGAGACCTTCGCGGAGCAGTTCGCCCAGGCGGTGCCCAGCGTGGACAAGCCGAAGCACTGAGGCGATGGCGCGCCGCTCTGACCACAGTTTGCTCGGCGCGCTGATCGCCGGAGCGCTGAGCGCCGCCCTCACAGGTTGTGGCGGCGGCTCCGGCCCTCTGAGCGCCGACGACGTCGATGAGTCGTCGCTGGTAGCTCAGCGGAGCCCCGTACAAGCCTTTTGCGGCTCGGCAGATGAAGCGCAGCTACGCACGGAGCACCCGGAGTTGCCTCCGTGCGGTAATAGAGCCTACACGTACCTCAAGGCCAACATCGCTGGCCATCAGCTGCTGGCGTTCGCACACGAGGCGGATCCCTGCTGCACCGACGTGCCGACGCCCGGCATGATGCTCGGCGCGCACGTGTACGTCGACGGCGAGTCGTGGCCAACGACGGACCCGATCGTGATGCCAGCGCCACCCGGCAACGCGGATGAAGCCTCAGCCTGGCTCCACGCCGAGCTGATGCGGCGCCTCGTGGTGCAGCCGACCATGGATGCGCCGGCGATTGAAGGCAGCTGGCCCGCAGCGGGACCGGCTCTGAAGCGCCACGCCGTCGGCCTCCAGCAGGCGGAGGGCGGATGGAGGCTGCGTGCCTACGGCGTCAGCCACGAGACCGAGCGCGGCATCCATTGCCGTTTCCTCGCGGTATGGGATGCGACCCTCGCAGGCACTCACGTGGACGCCAAGCGCCTGGTGCAATACGCGGAAGGCACCGTGATGGGTCAACCGTGCAGCGGCGAGCCGCTGCCGCGCTAGTCGAGTGGTACCCTGGCCTACATCGGTCCGCACTAGTAGAGGGGCCAAGCGACGGAGGCCTGCACGAGACCGCGCGGTCTCGGCTGTTCGTGCGCACCAACCGTTGACAGTGCTCACGCCAGCGTGTAACCAAACGATGTTGTGGTTCCGCATGAAGACGGGCGCGAAGGTTGCCTTGCTAGCGGTCGCGCTGACCGCATTCGCAGCGTGTGGCTCGGATGACTCCGGGGGTGACGGAGGGGAGTCCGATCCCGTCAACATCGCGTGCTACACGCCTGGCAAGTTCGCCTGCATCTACGGCGGTGCGTGCCACGAGTTCTATACGCCATCCACGCAGGACGCGACGAACGAGTCCTGCAGGAACGTTGGCGGCACGGTGCTCGAAGCCGGCTGTCCAGACAGCTACACCCAGTGCTGCATCCGCCTCGAAGGCTCGAATGACAAAGCCGAGGGGATCTGCATCGAAGCGGACGACCCCGACGCAGCAGGTTGGCAAGACGCGTGCGGTGCGTTGACGGAGCCGTCGCTGTACTGCGCACGCTAGCCTCCTCAGGACGCCCGTACGCGTTCCACTGAGTCGCTGCCACGTCCGGATCCGGCCCAGCACCAGCTCGCCTCGTTCCAGGCTGCTCCGCTCACCCAGCGCCTGGGTCAAACCGATCAGGCCCGCCAGCCAAGTATCAGCGCCCAACCATGCTCGGTCCTGTATCTGGCCTCGGATGCTTCGTCGTTCACGACCGGGACCGCGCTGTTGGTCGACGGCGGTGTGAGCATCAACCGCAGCTAGGCCTACGTCTCAACGTCGTCGAGCCAGACGTCTTTGGGGTCCCGTGGGCTCACCAGCACCCGCACGCGGGATCCGATGGCGAGCTCGACCTTCTCCGGCGGCAAGAGTTCGACCACGCTCGTTCGGTACTTCCCCGTTGGGACCTCGACCTCGAGAGTCAGCGAGAACAACGGAATGTCCCCGATCTCAGCCCCCGTGCGCTCGGCATCGATGACCTCGGCGCTGCGGGGGATACCGTTTGCGCGCAGCCACTTGGCGTGGCTGCCCTTTCGCAACCCACGACGCACGAGCAGCACGCCGATCACGGCGAACGCGATCATGCTCAGCCACTCGAAGACGCCGGCGGGATCGGGTTCGTCGCGGTAGACGAAGAACGCGACGCACATCCCGATCCCGATGGGCGCGAAGAGCAGGCCTAGCCAGAAGCCTGACCCACGAGGATTCGGTTGCTCCGTGCGTACCCAGCGGCGTCGGCTCACACCGAGAGGCTATCACGGCTGTCGCGACCGCGAAGGGCAAGACAGCGAACCCGGCAGCCGACCAGGAGCCCGCTAGCTTTTCGACGCCAGCGCGCGGGCCACACGCTGCCATAGCAATCCCAGCGCCAGCAGCGCGCTGCCTGCCATCCACACTGCAGGTTCGACCAGAACGCCAAGCCGAGGCAACACACGAGGCCACACCACGCGACCGCCCTGGGATACCTCCTGTGTTCCTCGGGGATCCGCAGCGCGGCCAGGTTCGTGAGCGCGTAGTACACCAACACGGTAAAGGCGCTGAAGGACCAGGTCAGCTTGACGCTTCCCAGCGTCGTCAACGCGGCGATCAGGATGCCAACAAAAAGTACAGCCGCGCGAGGCGAGCCCTGGGCGTCGAGGCGACCGAGGACGCGCGGCATGTCACCTCTGCGCCCCATCGCCATGGCGACTCGGGACAAGCCGAGGACTAGATTCAGGAGCACCCCAAGCATCGCGCTCACCGCCCCAAGCGCGACGAGATAGGGCAACCCGGGCAGCTGGAAGCTGCGCGCCACGAGCTCGAGGGGCGCTGCAACTCCGCCGGTCGCGGCTGTGAGCGCCTGTGCGCCGACCGCCGCGACCGCGACCAGCGCCACGCCCACATACAGCAATGCAGAGCACAGCAGCGTGGCGATTATTGCCCTGGGGATACTCCTCTGAGGGTCCCTGACTTCCTCTCCAAGCGTCGCGATACGGCCGTATCCAGTGAAAGCCACGAACATCAGCGCGGTGCCGTGCAGCAGCTCGGCAGGGCGCGACGCGAGCAGCTGCCCATTCAAGTGCTCAGCACCATGGGCGAGCGCTTCCCTCACCCCCCCGAGCATGAAAGCCACCAACGCAACTAGCGTGATCCCCACGATCGCGCTGTTTGCTCGACTTGACCGCTGGATCCCCGCGGTCACCAGGAGCGTCAGGGTGCCCACCGCGAGTAAAGCAAGGGGCCTCACCCAATGGTCGGCGCCTGGGACCAATGCGGCGACATATGCGGCAAAGCCCAGCGCGGCGCTGGCCGCGGACGCAGACTTCGCGCAGAGGAACATCCAGCCCGCGGTGAATCCTAGGCTGGGGCTCAGGTAGCGATAGCCATACTCGTAGGTTCCTCCGCTGACTGGGTGGCTCGCCGCGAGCTGCGCGCTCGAGAGCCCGTTGAAGGTTGCGACCAATGCAGCGAGCAATGTGCAGAGCACGACCGTTGGGCCAGCGACCCCCGCGGCGATGCCGAGACTCACGAACACGCCGGTGCCCAGGATCGAGCCGAGCCCCATCAGGATCGCCCCGGGCACCCCCACGACCCGCTTCAAAGGCGCGGCGGCTCGCTGGTCCACGTCGCGGGTCATGAGCGGTGCGTGACCAGGCGCTACCGGGAAGGCAAGCAGATCCTGCTTAGCCGGGTTCTGAGGCTTCGTTCTCGACTCCGCCCAGCCGCCGCGTCGCGCTCAGCTGTCGAGTGAGCTCCACCGCGGAGAGAGCAGTGCTGCGCATCTGGGTGATGTCTGCCTTGAGCTCACCGTCGGGCAGGTCGGCTGAGATCAGTTCCGCCAGGCCCGCGATCACCGACAGGAGATTGATCACGTCGTGAGACACCTTGCCCGCTCGACGGCCGATGGCTTCGAAATGGGCGGCGACCCGGAGCTGCCCTTCGAGGCGCTCGACGTCCTCAGCAGCGCGCTTCATCGCGGTGATGTCGAGGGACAAGATGCACACCCCCCGCGGCACCGGCACGAAGCGCAACTCGAAGAATCCCTCGCTTCCGTCGGGATACGTGAATCGATTCACGAGCGTCGCCTCTTCACGCTCTTGCATCACGCGCCGGAGCGTCGCGAACATCTCCGTCTGCTCGATCCCCGGATAGCACTCGAGCATCGTGCGTCCGAGGAGCTCGTCACGTCGCTTCTTCCCATGCACGAGCACCGCGTCGTTGACGTAGAGATAGCGCCAGTCGAAGTCGATGACTTGACAGCCTTCGTGCAGGCTCCCAACGGCCTGCGGCGTTAACAGCTCCCGAGTGGGCATCGGCTGTTTGCAAGCCTGACACAGCCTGCGCGCCGCCTGAACCTATTGATTCCACAAAAGCTCGAGACAAGGCGACACCCGTGTCGTCGCCGCGAAGAACTGACCATCCTCGGCTAGCAATCATTTCCCACCGTGGAATGACTAGTCAGGCCCTCGATGCCGAGCGGCGAAACCCTGGCGAGGCCAACGCCCAGGAGCGTCAGCGCGTCCGCGTGCGCCGAGCGAGCATGTCGATATCGATGGTGTGGGTGCTGCTCGATGGCGCCTCGGCCTCCCCTGGCAGCACCTCGGCAGCGTGCTCCTCCCACCACGCTTGCGCCATGCCAAAGGACCAATCACGGCCTATGCCGCCTTGGTCCAGCCGCCTCAGCAGCACGTGCGCCGAGCTCGGGCGCTTCGACTGATCTTTCTCTAGGAGCTGCATCACGATCTGGTCCAGTTCCTCCGGGATCCCCTTGATGAACTGGCTTGGGGGCTCCGGCTGGGTGTGCAGGTGGTGCGCGCAGATTTCCACGGTGGTATTGCCTTCGAACACCTGGCGCCCTGTCAGCAAGAAGAAGGCAACACAGCCGAGCGAATACAGATCGCTACGCGCGTCCACTTTTTCAGGGTTGCTGATGGACTCCGGCGCCAGGAAGAGCGGCGTCCCGGCGACGATGTCGCTGCGAGTCGCCGCCGGGTCGTCTTTGTCCAGGACCTTCACCAGGCCAAAGTCGACGACCTTGGCGACGTCTGGGCGCCCGCCACGCACACACAAGAGCACGTTCGCCGGTTTGACGTCGCGGTGGATCAGGTTGCGATCGTGGGCCTCCGCGAGGGAGCCGGCGATCTGAGTCAGCACGTGCACCACGCGAGCTGGCGGCATCGGTCCGGTACGTTTGACGATGGTCTCGAGGTTCGCGCCTTCGAGCAGCTCCATCGCGTAGTAGAGCAAGCCGTCCGGCGTACGCCCGTAGTCGAAGATGGTGATCGTGTTGGGGTGAGTGAGCTCTGCGGTCAGCTGCACCTCGCGCTCGAAGCGCTTGAGGTTCGCGGAGCCGGCGCGATCGGGCAACAGCAGCTTGATGGCTGTCGGCCGCCGCAGCATCGCGTGCCGCGCGCGGTAGACGGCGCCCATGCCGCCTTCCCCCAGCTTGCGCTCCAGGGTGTACTGACCGAGTTTCCGCGCGGCTTGAACCTCGTGGCGCAGGCCATACACGATCGTCGAAGACATGGTGCAGAGCGCGAGCGTGCCGAGCCACCACGCGCCGATGGCCAGTACCTGGCCGACGGCGAACTTCTGGAGGCTCGGCACGGGACCAAACGCCCCGGCGGCCGCTTGGAGCGCCTTGAGGACCGTCGGGTCCTTGAGGGAGCTGTAATACACGACGAGCAGCAGCGGAACCCCAGCGACGCCGCACAAGAGCGCCGTCACCCGCGCGGGGCTCGGCACGAAGATGGAGCGCGCGACGAAGCCCATCGTGAGCGCGAGCACCATGATCTGCCCATTCCCCGCGGCAACGGGAATGTAGTACCCCATGACCTCGTAAGCTAGGGCGTTCGCGAGCAGCGCCGAGGCTTCCGCCGCGCGAATCGTCGATACACTGGGCTTGCCGCGCAGCATGAAGAGCCCGAGGAAGAGGTAGGAGAGCGCCCCCGCGAGGTGCGCGATCATCGAGGGGTGGAACAGCAGCCCCATCTTCTGGCTGAGCACCAACACCACGCGCAGCAGCCAGTAGCCGATGCCAAGGGCGAAGCCGAAGCGCGCGAAGACCAGGACGCGCCGCTGCAAGAAAGCGCGGCCCTCCTCGGTCTGGTCCCAAGCGGGATCCGTGAGCGGCGTCGTCGGCATCTGGCTCCGCGTCTAGCGTCGCTGGGGCGAGCGCGCAATCCACTGGAGTTCCCCGTCGCGGGGACAGCGCTACAGCGCGTCGAGGATGCGCTGTTTCACCCGCTTCGGCACCGTATTTTCCAGGTACTCAATTGCGGTACCCCGGAGTACCGGATCGCCGGAATCGAGGCCGCGCATGGCGAGGGACAGCGGCTCCGGGTCGTACAAGAGCGCCAGTAACGTAAAGGCCTGCAGCAACTTCGGTGAGCGGATCCGGTGCTCGTGGAGCAGGGGGTGAGGGCCACGCTGCAAGACTGGATGCAGGGAGTCTGGAAGCCAGTCGTCGCGCTCGAGGTCCCGCTCCACCCGGCTCAGCACGAGCGCGCTCGAGGGCTGAAACGGCAAGCCGACCTCTTGCTTCCAGCGCACCAGCGTCGCGCCGACCGCGAGGCGCAGCGAGGGCGACCCATCATCCAGCGCGGCCCACAGGTGTGCCAGTGCCGCGGGGCAATGAGTCTTCGCGAGGAGCTCCACCAGGATGAGCTGGCGACTCAAGCTCGCGCTGTGTTCCAGGAGCGCGTCGCCCAGCGCCCCCACCGCATGGATGCCGAGGCGATCCAGGTAGTCGCGTGCCGCAGTCTCCAGCGCTGGCTCCGACAACAGATCGACCACGCAAGGCGCCAGGCGGCGATCGGGCTGCGCTGTCTTCAAGCGATCTACGAGTCCAGGGTCGCGCCGCGTGCACAGCGTCAAGAGCTCACACAGCTCCGACGGCGGATCGTCGGCGGACGGCGGGGCGTCGCTCTGCTGCGCCCGCTGGCGCTCGATCTCTGCGAGCAAGCCTTTGCGGTTCAGCGAGACGGTGGTCTCAATCACGCGCCGCGTGGTCGCGTCGAGCTGGCGGTACTCTTCGACCTTGTGCAGGTTGCGCTCGAGGTTCCCGACCAGCTCGGCGACGTAGGCCTTGTTCACTGAGCGCACCAGCCACACCAGCAGCACTCCGATCCCGAACGTGATCCACAGCAGGCCTCGGGAAGGCTGCACGAAGACGAAGCCAATCCCAACCACCGTCAGGCCGCCGAGCGCGTCGCCCAGGCGCTGCAGCAACACGTCGATGATCAACTTGGTGCGACGCTTTCGCGCTTTGGACAGTGGCGTGAAGAGCAGCTCGTAGGCGGAGCGATGAGTCGAGTTGATCAGCGCTGCCTCGATACCCTTGCTCAGGGCAGCGCTCCAAACCTTCAAGGTCACCGACGCCAGGCCCGCGCCAGTAGCGATCCCCAGGGGTAACAACGCCAGCGTGCTACCGAGCCCCGCCTTTTGCAACATGCGGGAGCTCAGCGACGTCTGCACGATGAAGGTTGCGATGCTGACCACGGTGTAGAACGCGGCAAAGAAGGTCACCAGCTCGTGTTCCGCGGGGAACTTTTGCTGCGCCTCGGCCTTGAGCACGAAGTCGAGCAGCGTGGACGCCACCGCCAGCAGCGCGACCAGGAGGCCCACGCGCATCAGCAGCGGGGAGCGCAGGATGTTCGACTTCTCGATCACCACCGCCGCCCCCGCTTGCGTCTTCAAGAGCGGGCTCTGCACGGCGTTCCGACGCCTACCGGTGAAGCGTCGCACATAGAACCCGCCAACCAGGGCGAGCGCTACCAGCACCAGGAGCACGCCTCGTGGCCCCACCACCGCAGACGCACGCTCGGCGAGACCCCCACCAATCACACCACCCAGTGTCGCACTCGCACCGACGCGAGCGACCTCGACCTTCGCCGCGTGGGGATCGAAGCTCTCGTTGAACGCCGACCAGAAGCCGCTGACGAGCAACGCGCCGAGGGCCGAGACGGCGAAATAGACCGCGACGGCGGTCTCGTGGGACAGCACAGGCAGCGTGAACCAGGCGGCGCCAAACACCGCTGCGTCGAGGGCAAACACCCAGGGCACGACGCGCGCCGGTCCGAAGCGGGTCAGCAAGCGCGAAGCGACCAGCACCACCGCGATCGACACCCCGGCGCTGAGCACCACCACCTGCGGCAATTTTTCCACTGGGAAATACGAAAGAAACAGCGCATCGCGCAGCGTCTTGGCGGCGATCTGGTGAGCAATGGCTGTCGCGGCGGCGATGCGCGCCGACCAGCTACCCGCAGGGCTATTCACCGCCGGGCTCCCTTTCCGATGGGACGCTCTTGCTCACAACCAGGCTCCCATGAGTACCACGCAGGAGCTGGAACCCGTTAGGACTGGCTGTGAGGGCGAAAATCATTCAATGCCGCGGACTTGCGCAAAGCCTCTTGGTTGAACAAGGGGGGAGAGCGCGCTGGTCGCACGCCCGCATTGCCCTGAAATGGCACTGGTTCCCTCGCGTTTCCCCCGCTCGGAGGCGATGGAAAAAGCAAGTGTACAATCGACACCAAGCCCCCCCGGCATTAGAGTCCCCCCATGCCCAGCGCAGCCACTTCGGAGTCCCTCGCCCACCTGGATCTCGACGCGGAGATCGCTCGTTTGAAGAAGGAGCGGAACGCCGTGCTGCTCGCGCACTACTACCAGGACAGCGAGATCCAGGACTTCGCCGACTTCATCGGTGACTCGCTGCAGCTGGCCCAGGCCGCCCGGGACACCGAAGCCGACGTGATCCTGTTCGCCGGGGTGCATTTCATGGCGGAAACAGCCAAGATCCTCAACCCCGAGCGCATCGTGCTGGTGCCTGACATGGCCGCCGGTTGCTCCTTGGCCGACGGCTGCCCGGCGGACCGCTTCCGCGCCTGGAAGGCCAAGTACCCGGGCTCCATCGTGATCAGCTACATCAACTGTTCAGCCGCAGTGAAGGCGGAGAGCGACATCATCTGCACCAGCAGCAATGCCAAGAAGATCGTGGAGTCGATCCCCAAGGATCAACAAATCCTGTTCGCGCCCGACAAGAACCTCGGTCGCTACCTGATCAAGGAAACAGGCCGCGACATGGTGCTCTGGCAGGGCAGCTGCATCGTCCACGAGACCTTCAGCCAGCGTCGCCTGATCGAGCTGAAGACCCAGCACCCCGAAGCAAAGATCATCGCGCACCCCGAGTGCCAGGAGCAGCTGCTCGACATGGCCGACTTCGTCGGCTCCACCGCAGCCCTGTTGCGCTACGTGGAGAACGACAACGCCATGCAGTTCATCGTCGTCACCGAGAGCGGCATCCTCCACCAAATGAAGAAGCGAGCGCCCACGAAGGAGCTGATCGCCGCACCGCCCGAAGGCAACTGCGCCTGCAACGAGTGCCCCTTCATGCGCCTCAACACCCCAGAAAAGGTGTACCTCGCGCTGCGCGACCTCGAGCCCCGCCTCGAGATGCCCGAAGAGCTACGGCTCCGCGCGAAGAAGCCAATCGATCGGATGCTCGAGCTGAGCTAGCGAGCTCGCGGTTCGGTGCATCGGCAGTTGAACGCCCCCAAGGGTGAGGGCGCTCAACTGCCTGCGTTCGCACCACTCTGCTCGCTCTCGCCTGTCTTCTCGAGGGGGCGTTTCCGACGCCCCCTCCCCCGCGAGCGGGGCCCCCTCCCCGATCGGCAAGCGATGAAGTGAGACGCACGCTCTGCCGGGCCGCAGAGCCTCCTCTGTTTCTTCAGCCTCTTAATTGATTGCCGCGCGGTAATCCATTCCGCGTCCTGGGAGGCGATCAGGCGCTAGCGCTCCCCACGCGGTGGGGCGCTTCGTGAGCAGATAGCTTGGCGCCGAGCGGGCACTTCTGGAGAGCGAAGGACTCACCGCTGAGCTTAGCTTGTCGACTTAGCTGAAGAGCTCTTCGACGGTTTGGGCGTCCAGAAGCCGGTCGGTCCACTGCGCCAGCTGATCTTCGCCCGCTGACGCCAGACGGACGAGCACCGACTCGTCTACCGCTGAGTCTCCGAACTTACGACGCAGCAGCCGCTCCAGTGTGCGCCGATCACCTTCTGCTCGACCTTCGGCCATCCACTGCTGTGCGCTTGTCATGATTGCTTCCTTTACCCCAGGCGCGCGTTCCTCAAGCGCGTCGACCAAGTCCCGGTCTGTCAGCACCTCGCTCACGAGGGACAGGTAATGTAGCACAAACGAAACGGCCCCACGCCCGTCGGGCAAGCTCCAAAGCGCAGCGATCACCCACGCCCACAGCAGGAGCGGTGCGCGGACCGCGTCCTTGCGCCGTCCGTCTCGCAGCACCCACAACGTCAAGGGAACGATGAGGGACGCAACGTCCCGTGCGCGAGCTCACAGCGCTTCGTCGCTGAGGTTGCTCACGTCGTCCAGCACTACCCGGAAGTCCGGCACGTGCTCGCGCACACCGGGGATGGACAACACGCGAGCCTCATGCCCGGCAAGCTGGATACGAAAAAGCAGGTCCGCCTGCGTCTTCGCGAATGCCGGATCGATGAACGTTTCGGGCAAAACTTCGAGGGTCGACCAATCGAGCGCCGCCACCACCGCCGGCGGCAACACCGCCTCCAGCTCGATGCGTGCGTGCTTGGGATCACCGAAGATCTGCTTAACCAAGAGGTCGTGAGGCTGACGAGGCTTTTTGGCTTCGTCTTCCTGACCATTCGGATCAGTCATCCACCGCCGCCACCATGCGGTCGCGCTTCGAACCATCCGCAGATGTGTCAGGCTATGTCCGTGTGAGCTGACTGAATCCGCACGGTCGGGCCGCACCAAGCACTCAAGGCGACAAACACCAGATCGTGGGCCCGAGCGACCTCGAGATTCGCCCAGTACAACGCGGGGCGAGGGAGCAGCGAGAGCCGCTCTAGACGACGGAAACGCTGTCCCGAAGCGTCGGGCTTGATCAGTTGACCTCCGAGCTTGACCTCCTTCGAGCGCGGTCCTGGTAGCACCTTGAGCTCCCAAGCTTCATGAGTCATGGACTGGTTCCAATCTGGGCGGGCGCGGCGTTATTCCCTCACGGAACTGACAGCGCGCGCTCGATCTCACGATAGTAGTGGTACAGCGAGTAGCGTAGCACTCGGTAGCGGACGCCATGCAGGCACTGCTGCGCGCGCTGGAATGGGTAATATGCTCGGCCCCCGATGCGAAGCCGCGACGCAACGTAGTGTTCGCTCGGCTCCCATTCTCCACCGAGGTTTGCTTCGAGGACGCACCCCAAGTAGGCGCCCACGATGAGGCTGTAGAAGTCGCGAACGAAGTTCCGGTCGTGCTCCCAATTGCGTGACTTCCAGATGTCGACGTCCAGCTCCAAGAGGCTGCTCGGTCCTCGCTCCCGCACGGCTTTCGGCAAAGGCGCAGAACGCCAACGGCTGAAGCGCTTCTGGATTCGTCGGTCCAACAAAGCTGGCGAGATCTCGATAGGTCTGAATCTCCCGTTGCGGGTTCGAGGCGGGTTGTTGCTCAGTATCCGCCTCACGGATTGGAGCGGGCGTGTGATCTCTCAAGCGACGCAGGAGGCTCAGTCGGTGGCCTTCATCAAAGCATTCTCCGGCGATACGCCGCACCAGGTCGCTCGTGGGAGAGTCCCAGCGAGCAACGACCGGAGCTACGAAGCGAGCCCTGCGCTCCAGGCGCTTGAGTTCTGCTCCCGCATCTACGTTGGACTCCAGTTGAGCGCGCGCGTCGGCGCGCGTCGCCATCCCCTCCTGATTCAACGCGCCCTCCGGCTCCCGGGTGACACGCAAGACGATCGACCCATCAGCTAGCTCGATCACCCCTTCCAAGCCGCGCAACGCTAGGACGCGGCTTCTGCCGATGCGGTCCACAAGCGGCGCTGGGAGCGCTGTCACGAAGTACACTTCAGGCAGATCCGTCGGCACCCAATATCTCCGCGCGGAATAAGCAATTCCGAGCGGGGATGGTGTGCGAAGCCAGCGGCGATCCTCCTCCCGAGCCAGTCTGAGCTCGGAGAGCGTGTGAACGTAGCCGTGGGCGAGCTGAAGGCGCTCTGCCAAGAAGCCGCACAGCACTAGCCACGTGTTGACAAACTTCTCTACGGCTGCCCCAGGAGTGCGGCGAAACCTGGCGCGCGCTGAAGCGACTCACGAAACAAGAAGCGAAACCGCCACGCATCGCCGATGTCCCAACGATTCAGCCGGAACTCCGCTGTCGGAAGAATCGCAGGCTGTGACATGATTCCTGGCGGAAGCGCCCCGCATCCGACGCCGCGTGGCGGACTTGTGGGGGCGACGCGCCGCTACTCCAGTCCCAGCGCAGCCGCGATGCGCCTCACGGCGCCTAGCTCGAGGGGCGACAGGGTCCCGTCAGCGAGGGCTGCGTGAGACGCCGCGTCGAGCACCGCGTGCTTCTCCTCGTCGCTCATGGCTTTGACGATGGGCTCGGCTTCATCCCAGCCTTCGAGGGACACGACCTGCTCGCGCTCGGCGTCGTTCAGGCCGAGCTTGTCCATGTAGTGATTCAGGAACGCACGCTCGTTCTCGGTCATGATGCCGTCAGCAACCAGCACCTTGGAGATCAACAGGCAGCGCGCGATCTTGGAGTCCATAGCGCCGCTGATAGTAACCGCCTCGGTCCGCGAGCCGAAGGCTTTTGCGCCGCTCACTTGCTATCGGGTGTTTTGCCCGGGAGACGGCCATATGTTTCGAGGGCACGATCCTTCAGATCTCCGCAGGCTTCCACGCCGAGGTTCGTCTTCTCCTTGGGGTCCTGATCGAGATCGTAGCAGTGCCAGCCCGTGTCCCAGGCGCGCGCTTCGAGCTTCATGTTCCTGCGCATGTAACCCCAGTTTTCGAAGGCGCAGCTCCAGACGCCGGCGCAGTTCGTCATCGGCAGCGCCTGGGTGGTGAGCTCCGGGCGCAGCAGGCTGTGTCCGACCAGCTTGCTCTTGTACTTCTCCACACCCGGTTCGTCCCACACGCCCATGATGTCCAGGATGGTCGGCGCAATATCTACGTGGAAAAGATACTCGTCTTGCTTCGACTTCAGCGCCTTGCGCTGCTCGTCGTTCAGCGTGCCGGGCGGCGCGTCGATCCACATGGGCACGTGGGTCTCTTCGTCGAAAATGCTGAACGTGTGCCCCATCTGGTTGTGCTCGCGGAACGCCTCGGCGTGGTCGCTGGTGTAGACAATCACCGTGCGCTTGCCCGCATCGCTCTCCTTGATCTGCTTGACGATGCGGGAGAGGTGCATGTCCTGCTGGTGCACCGAGTTCAGGTACTGATTGTAGAAATACGGATTGTCTTCGGGCGCCTTGCTGGTGGTCGCCGGCTGAAACGGCTGCGGCAGATCCGGATCGACCAGGTACGGGTAGTGCACGTTGGAGAGCTGAATCACAGCCAGATACGGCTCCTTCAGCTTTCCGATGTTGGCGTTCACGTAGTCGGCGAGCAGCCCTTCGTGGGCACCCATGTCGAGGTCTGCCGTCGGCTCGAGCTCCGTCGCGCTGACGAACTGATCCACGCCGAGGTTCTTCACCCACAGCCGCGCGTTGCCGAACATCATGTTCTGGCTGGTGTAGAAGGCGGTGTTCCAGCCCGCCGCTTTGGCGTAGTCGAAGATCAGCGGCCAGGTGTGGAGCGTCTCGCGGTCCTCCACTGGCTGAAGGCCACTCCACGTGACCGCCAGGCTGATGGCGGTACACGAGGCCATCGAGCGCATCTTGTCGAAGTGGTAGCGCTCGGGCACCAGCGTGTTCGTGTGGCCGGTCTTCTCGCACCCAGGCTCGTACGCGTTGCACGTCGCGTCCCAGCGCACGCTCTCGAGCAGGATGAACACCACGTTGCGTGGAGTTTCCGCGTGGCTTTTCAGAGGTTCGACCGGCAGCGAGTTGCGCACCCGCGGTCGCATCTGATGCGACTGGTCCGTCATCCCGAGCTGCGTGCGCAACAGCCCGCCAACCGCGTTCAAGTACAGCGTATCCGGCGTCGCCGCTTGCAGGTGCCGGTGCTGCACGGGGATGAAGAACGCACCAATCAAGAGCAGGGGCGCGACGATACCGGCGATACGCGCTGGCCGACGCTTCGGGCGCACCACGCGGCGCGCGACCCACACCAGCAGGATGGCCAGCACCATCACCGGCAGCTTTGCCTTGAGGTAGTTGCCGATGTCCGCGAACAGCTGATTGACGACGCTATCCATGAAGTTGGACGCGAACATCGACACGTCCTCGTTCATGTAGGCGTTGTACTGGGAGTAGAAGTACGACTGACCACCGAAGGCGAAGGTCGTCATCACCACGAACAGCACCGCCGCGACGTTGCGACCTTTGCCGCGCCTGCGCGAGGCCGCGTAGAGCAGCAAGCCCCACACGATCAAGCTCTCGAACGCGGCGCCCACGTACATCCAGCGGTACGTCGAGTCGAGCTCGGCGAGGCGCTCCGACCGCCGCCCCCAGTCGATCACCACCGACAGCAACATCGGCAGCGCCAACAAGAGCCACGCCACGGGCTTTCGCCAACGCGCGAGACGCTTGGCTCGCGCCTGTGTGGGCGCTGCCCCCTCGGTCACCAATTCAGCCACTTCACTTCACCTAAGTACGCGCGAAAGCAGGTGAGGACTTTCCGTGAGTTCACCTGCCCGTCAAGCGAGGCCTACCTGACGCCGCCACTCGAGGGCCAGCGGTTGTCCCCTCCCCCCCAAAATAATCCTATGATTTCCCATGATTTCTTGGGGGTGAGGCGCGTTGCTCAGGCGCCCCAGCTGACTGCAATGGCCATACACGGTGAGCACTGCGCGCGTCTCAGCTGCGTCACCTGCGCGCCTCGGAGTTGGCTCAGATGTCCGTCATCCAGCTCGTGATGAGGTAGTTCGCGATCAAGATCGCGACCGCGCTCTGCACCACGGCGCGCGTCGTCGCTTCCCCCACGCCGCGCGCACCACCGCTCGCGAAGTAACCTTGACGACAAGCGATCGTGGAAATCAAGAAGCCGAACACCGAGCCCTTGACGATGCCCATCCAGAAGTCGGAAGGCACGAGGCGGTTCTCGATGTTCGAGATCCAGATCCCCGGGTCGACGCTCAAGCCTTTGACGGAAACGAGATAGGCGCCCGCCATGCCGACGCAGGTGTAGAGCACCACCAAGAGCGGCACCATCAGCGTTGCCGCGAGTAAACGCGGCGAGAGCAAGAACTGCACGGGGCTGATGGCCATCGTCGTGATGGCGTCGATCTGTTCGGTTACGCGCATGTTGCCGAGGGTCGCCGCCATCCCGCTGCCGGCGCGCGCGGTGACCATCAGCGCCGCGAACACTGGAGAGATCTCCCGCGTGAGGCTGACCGCGACGATGTAACCCACCGTGCCTTCGGCGCCGAACTGGCGCAGGCTGTGAGTCGTCTGCAGCGCGAGCACCATGCCGCTGAACACGCCGGTGAGCGAGACGATGAAGATCGACTGCACGCCGATGAACTCCATCGCCGCGAACAGCTGGCTGAAGCGGTATGGCGGACGAAACATCCAGACCAGGGACTGGAAGGTGAGCATGACCTGAGTCCCGATCGAGTCGAAGACCTCGACGACACCGTCGATCAGGCTGCTCAGCAAGCCTCGGGATTCAGTCTCGCCCTCAGACACGACCCGTTCATATCACTCGCTGGGCGAGTCCACGATGCGCTCGCGATCCGGCGCTCGCCAGAGCCGCTTCCAGACGTTCGAGCTGGCGGGCGCTCTGGGGCCCAGTGGCCTGAATCGCTGCCTGCCGCACGTCGGACACCCCGGGTGGTGTCAGTTGCACGATCAGCGCATCCCCGCCCAGTTCGTCCACAAACGGGCGGCCCCACTCGACGATCAGCGCAGCGCCGTCGCGGCGAGCATCTTCCAGCCCAAGCTCGAAGACTTCGTCCGGGTGGCCCAGACGATACAAATCCGCGTGCAGCAAGCGGAGCCCCAGGGAGTACTCCTGCACCAGCGTGAAGGTCGGGCTGGTCACCGGCTCGCTGCCAGGCAGCCCGAGCTCCCGACAGATGGAGCGCACCAGGAAGGTTTTACCCGCGCCGAGCGGCCCATCCAAGATCACCAGGCTGCCGCGCTCGAGGCTTCGCGCCAAGCGCTGACCTAGATGCACGGTCGAGCGCCGCGTGGGTAGGTCGAGCTCCAACTCGTTCATGAGGCGCCCAAGCATGCCGTCAGTGGCGCAGGAAGCACGCAGATTCTTTCTGGCCGCTTCAATGAGCCGCCTTCAATGAGCGATCAACGTCAGCTGTCGGGGGATGCGACCGGAGCTATCAAAACCTCGAGCGTCAC
The DNA here is from genome assembly GCA_050183255.1 of Polyangiaceae bacterium. Classification (GTDB taxonomy): domain Bacteria; phylum Myxococcota_A; class Polyangia; order Polyangiales; family Polyangiaceae; genus JAHBVY01. The sequence continues at coordinate 19,219 of JBFXBK010000059.1, forward strand.
TCGTCCAGAGCCGTACGCGGGCCTGACTGAGCGCGCTCCGAGCGAGGTCGTGGCGCTGAGCCACCTCCTCACGCTCCCGCGTCGTGGACACCGGCAGCTGCTTGAGCGCGGCTTGGGCGAGACGAGCGGCGTCGGCGCCCAGGGCTGCGAGCCACTCCGGACCGCCCCCACTCTGTGCGCGAAACTCTCGCATCGACTTCGGTCCGCCGAGCTCGCCGGCTGCGTTCTCGCGCAACGGAAACGCACCGGCGCTGACGCTGACACGAGGCACTCCGGCTAGCGGCGCGGAGAACGCATCGGCCGCCAGGAGGTCGAGGCCAAGCATCGTCTTCTGACCCTTGCGCTTGATCTCACGCGCTAGATCGCTCGCACAGCTGGCGGAGCCCTCGACCAACAGAGCGGCGACGCCTTCCCTTTGCCATTTTCCGAAGGGAAATCTGGAAGCACCGGCGCGCGCGGGTAGAGCCAGACAGATCTCCGAAGTCACCGCGTCCGCCTTGAGCCCGCGGCTCGCAAACTCTGCGAGCAGCAAGCGCTTGCTGCTCGCCGGGTCGACGCCAATCGCGAAGACTCGCCCTTCCGCCCCGGACGTGGGAACAACCAAGATCACCGGGACACTGGCGCCGCGCGCAAACTCCAGCGCTCGCTTGCTCCCCTGAGCGTCGACGCCGGCGATCAAGATCGACGCGCCCGCCCCTGCTAGCTCGGCGAGCGCCTGCTGCATCGCACCTGGGTCACCGTTTTCCTCCGCCGAGACCAACTGCACGTGACCAGGATCACGACCGGACTGGGGCAGCCCCAGAGCTCGAGTCACTCCAGCGGCGAGTGCTGCGGACCGACGCTGACGCTCGACGGACCCGGTGCTCAACACCAAGCCGACGGCGCGCCCTCGCACGCTCGGTGCGCGCCCGCCCTGCGCCGCCAGGCGCGCCAGCTCGACGCGCTGAGCCGCCTGCTGCTCGCTCATTGGGCGCTCTCCAAGCAGCCGCCGAGCGAGCTCCCCATCCCGTTGCTCGATCGCCCAGTTGGAGAGCCGAGTGATCAAGAGGGAGCGCATCCAGTCTCGCTCGCTCTCCAGCTCCGGGCCCACGTCTCCCTCGCTCAGCGAGTGAAGCGTCGCCTCGAGCTCCTTCGGTGGGACCGCGTCCATGCGGTGCTCGATCAACGTGTGCACCAGCTCCCGCTCCTCGATCGGGGTGTCCGCCGCCCAGCGCAACATCGCCGCCGCGGCGTCGTGCCAGCGCTCGTCCTTCAAGAGCGCAGTCACCAGCTGCTCACGATAGAGCGCCCGCTCACTCGGCTCGATCAGTTTGCCTTCCAACGGCTCGAGCAGCGCGAGCGCCGCCTTGGGCTGACCAAGCCGAATGCGAATCGCCGCCTCCACGATGTCAGCGAGGTCATGCACCGAACCCAGCGCTCCGGCGCGCGTCGCGCGCGCGAGCTGGCGCGCCTTGCTGAGCTCGCCCTTTTCCACATGGATCCAAGCAAGGTAGACCATCGCGCGTCGCACTTGCTCATCCTCAGGGAAACGCCTGATGAAGCGCTCGAGTGGCTGCTGCAGTACCAGCCGTGTGTCTGGGCGGTCGTACCAGGCCTCCGCGATGCGCCTGAACGCAGCCTGTGAGCCCTGGGACTCGGCGAGTACCGCCTCCGGGCGATCTTGGTTCTGCTCACTACCGCCGCACGAAGTCAGCACGCCGGCGCAGAAGCACACGCACACCCAGCGCCGCAAGCTCGCTCCCGCGGTCCAGCGACCGCGACGCGAACAGCTTTGAGCATCAACCCGCATGTGCGGTGTTTGCTTACCACGCGGGACGGGCCAGGCGCCCAGGGCTGTGACGCCGGAGATCGCCAGCGGAGCCCTGAAAACCACCAGGGCCTCGAAAAACGCGCGGCGGTCTAGTATGCCGCAGGCTTGGAGGGCACTTCGCTGGGGAGCACGAAGACAGGGCAAGCAACACAGCGCCCCCCGACATTCGGCGGGCTGCGCCGCGTGGCGTGGGGCGCGTGCTTGCTTTGGCTGCTCGCTCACGCAGCGACTCTGTGGTGGGTTCCGAGTCGCGGCGGCCTCCCCGAGTGGTCCAGCCTGGAGGCGCTGTTTGGTCCGCGGCTCGCGGTGGTGTTGCGCCTGGCCTTCATGGCTTGCCTTGGCTGGCTGACCTGGGACTGGGTGCGCAGCCGGCTCGCGCTGTCGGGAGATGCTGGCCGCCTGTGGCGGGTAGGAGCCTCTCTCACCTTCGGCTTCGTACTGGTGCACCTCTGGCACCTGGCCTCGGTCTTCCACGTCGCGGACCCAGTGGTGAGCCAGCGCCTCCCGGAACTGAACGACCGGTTGGCGGCGACGCTCTCCGCCACTCAGTGGGGTGTCCCTTGGTTCGCCTTGATGTACTTGATCGGCAGCATTGCCGCCGGGATATTGTGCGGCGTCGAGTTCTGGTTGGCCGCCCAGCAACGCACATCCGGCGACACCTGGCGGGCCAGGCGCACACGACGCTTTCTAAGCATTTGCATAGGGATACTCGCGGCCCTCGCGAGCCTGCGCGCACTGCTGTTTTTCGCCACCGGAGCGACGCTGTGGCACTAGCAGCGGCAGGCAACAGCGGCGCCCGGCAACAGCAGCGGCAGGCAACAGCAGCGGCAGGCAACAGCAGCGGCAGGCAACAGCAGCGGCGGGCAACAGCAGCGGCGGGCAACAGCAGCGGCAGAATCTGCATCACCATCATCCGGGTGCGGATCCCAAAGCGAGCAACAACACACACCGCAACGGCGCGAAGTGAACTCAATCATGTCGGGAATGTTGCAAACCTGACAAACGCCTCGCTGGGCGAGAGGCGCCGCAAGAATTAAGTCAGCTTGGCGAAGCAATCCACTCGACTCCCTCGCTGGTAGTGTCAATCTGGTAGCCTTCCTCCATAAGTCGTGCGCCACCCTCGCACGCGGAGTGCACTCCTCACCCCCTCATGAGTTCGTCGCAGAACCGCCTGCTCGCCCGCCGTGCGTCTCGTCGCGCGCGAGGCCCGTACTCCGGCAGCCGTGCGCCGCTGACACCCGTCGCTGACACGGATCCAGCGCTGCTACCGGTTACCCCGGAGCTCCACGCGAGCAAGCAAGCGTTGCTCGAAGCGCCGTTCGAGGACCGCTATGCAAAGCCACGGCTCCTCGGCCGTGGTGGGATGGGCGAAGTGTACCTCTTGCGGGACGGTCGCGTCGGCCGCGACGTCGCGTTCAAGCGCATTCGACGTCAGCACACTGGTCGCACCGATCTCGAGTCTCGCTTCCTCCGGGAAGCGCGCGTACAGGGCCAGCTGGAGCACCCCAGCGTCGTCCCGGTCTACGACGTAGGCGTCACGCCCGAAGGCGAAGCCTACTTCACCATGAAGCGCATCCAGGGCCTCACCCTGGCGACCATCATCAGCGGCCTGCGCAACGGGGATCACGCGATCCGGCAGCACTACAACGTTCGCCGCGTGCTCGGCGCCATCAGCCGCGCGTGTCTGGCGCTTGCCTACGCCCACACCCGAGGCGTCATCCACCGCGACCTGAAGCCCGCGAACATCATGCTCGGTGACTACGGCGAGGTGTATCTGCTGGACTGGGGCGTCGCCAAGGTCACCGGAGCCAACGTGGACTCGTTGCTCGCTGACGCGATGCTCCTGGACGAGGATCACGAGGCAGAGGAGGTCGCCGCGGGCGACACAGGCATAGGCTCACTGCTCGGCACACCGGGCTACATCGCCCCAGAGCAAGCGCGTGGCATGGTCTCGATTGATTTCCGCGCGGACATCTACTCGATGGGCGCCATCTTGTTCGAGGTGCTCGCGCTGGAGCCACTCCACCGCGGGCGCGAGGCGGAGGACCTGCTGCAGTCCACGTTCCTCGGCACCGACCTGCGCCCAAGCGCGCGTGCAAAGGCCGAGAACATCAGCCAGGACCTCGACGAAATCTGTCAGCGCGCGTGCGCGCTCAACCCTGCGGAGCGCTTCACCTCCGCGCGCGAGATGTCCGAGGCCATCGAACGCTACCTCCACGGCGCGCGCGATGATGAGCAGCGCACGCAGATGTCCCAGCGCCACACCATCAACGCGCAGCTGCACCTCGCCCACGCCACCCTCGAAGATGTCCGCACGGAAAAGCTTCGGGTCGAGGCGATGCGCGAGCTAGGTCGAGCCCTAGCACTGAACCCCGACAACCAAGCGGCTTTTGACACGCTGATGCGCGCGCTCACCGCGGCTCCTGGTCAGCTGCCACCCGAAGCGGAGGCGGAGCTCGCAGCTGCTAGTCGGCGCGATCACGCACGCGCCGCGAACGTGCGCGGCATGGCCTACCTGACGTGGCTGCTCGCCGTGCAAGCTGGGCTGTATCTCGGAGTGAGTAACGTCAACGCCTGGCTCGCGTTGAGCGCCGTGCTCGGCGTGCTCACGATCTACAACTTCTGGATGGCCTCGAGCCGGGTCAGCCACCGCGGCCACGCCATCGCGATGATGGTGCTGGCGTTTGCTGCCGTGGGCATGGTGTCCGGGCTGTTTGGCCCCTTCGTGCTCGTACCGACGCTGGCCGTGGCGACCTCGGCTGCGTTGATCGTCAGCCTGCGTGCCGAGCGCAGGTTGCGCTGGCTGATCACGCTGCTGGCGGTCGCTTCGGTGTTGGTGCCAACGCTGCTCGACCAGTTCGGCCTCCACAGCATCTCCAACGTGTTCGGTCAGACTTCAACGCTGCTCCCGACCCTCGGGCGCTTGCCCCAACGGGCGAGCCTGTTGCTGGTGACAGCCCTCTCGCTAGTGATCGTCGTGTTCGCGAACGTCTTGGTGGGCAGGGCGGTAGATGCGCTGGTCAAAGCCGAGCGCCGCGGTTTCGCTCGAGCCTGGCGGCTCCGTCAGCTGCTGCCCAAGCGGGCTCGGGACTACACCCGGCGCCACGGCCACTAGCTTCTTGGGCATCTTCCCGCTCCCCAGCGTGCTTTTTTGGGGGGGAGGTGCGCTGATCGTCCGTCTAGCTGCAGCGCCAACTGGCGCACAATCGAGTGGCGGCGGCGTGGGAAAGCGTTGGCCGCATTGCCCGCACCCCAAACCCCAACGTAGAGTCCGGGCAGGGTGCAAGGGAACTCCAACCGCGAAGTCGAGGCGCACACCACGCAGCTCGACACCTGTCGCGACCTAGAGCGAGAGGTGGAGGCGGCTCCTGAGCCGACGCTGTCGATCGTTTTTTGTCCCGACAACAAGGCGGCGCGCCGCGAGCTGTCTCTGGGCAGCGAACAGCTGCTGATTGGTCGTGAGGCGGGTCGCAACGGACTCAACCTCGCAGACCCACGGATCTCGAGGCTGCACCTGCGCATCCTGAGCGAGGCCCGCGGCTACCGCTTGGTGGACATGAACTCCTCCAACGGCACCTACGTGAATGGCCAGCGGGTCGGCTCGTGCTGGCTCCAGCCCGGCGACGTGGTGCGCGCAGGCAACAGCCTGTTCGTGTTCGGTCTCGACGACCCGATGATGAACGTGAGGAGGCGCGCAGCGCGAGGCGCCGCCTCGGATCTGACGGTGCTGCTCGAAGGCGAGACGGGCACTGGCAAGGAAGTCCTAGCCCGCTTCATCCACGAGACCAGCGCACGCCGGGGTCGCTTCATTGCAGTCAACTGCGCCACTCTCCCGCGGGACCTGATCGCGGCTGAGCTCTTCGGGCACACCCGCGGGGCCTTCTCCGGCGCCGGTGAGGGCCGGCCAGGGCTGTTCGTCAGCGCGGCAAAAGGCTCGCTCTTCTTGGACGAAATCGGGGAGCTACCCCTCGACCTGCAGCCCGCGTTGTTGCGAGCGCTGCAAGAGCGAGCCGTGCGCCCCGTTGGTTCGGACTCCGAGGTCGCCGTCGATGCGCGGATCATCGCCGCGACCAACGTCACCCTGGAGCAAGCCGTGAACCAGGGGCGTTTCCGCGCAGATTTGTTTGCGCGCCTCGCGGAGCTGCCGCTCAAGCTGCCCCCGCTGAGGGAAAGGCGCCGCGAGATCCTGGGCCTGGCGTTGACCTTCGCTCGCAACGCCGGCCGCGAGCTCGAGCTATCACCAGACGCTGCAGAGGGTCTCTTGCTGTGGGACTGGCCCTATAACGTGCGCGAACTGGAGTCGCTGGTGCGCTCGTTCGTCGCCACGGAGGAAGCCGAAAAGACCCTGGACGCGGCGTACTTGCATCGCACGCGCCCGGTGCTCGTGAATCACCTCGCTGACCGGAAGACGACAGACTCCAACACGTCGACCTCAGGCTCTGGCGCGAGCGCCATCCGCCTGGGCGCGACCCGCGAACAACTGCGGGCCGCGCTGTCGGAACACTCGGGAAATGTGTCTCACGTGGCGAAGGCGCTGGGCAAGCCCCGGGCCCAGATCTACCGCTGGCTCAAGAGCTACGGACTGGACCCGGAGAGCTTTCGCTAGCTCAGCCGACGGCTTCCGATGAGGAGTCCGGCCCGACCTCCCCACCAACGCTCTCGTAGATCCCGCTGGGGCGCCGCACCATGTTGACCACCGCCGCGCGCGGCCGGAGCTTGGCCTCGACGTTCTCAAGCTGTTGCTTCAGGCGCACCACTACGTCGTAGAGCGCCTGAACTTCAACCGACTCGAGCTCTTCGACGCCCTTGGTCTCCGCGAGCTGCCCGGAGGCAACACGATCCATCTGGCGCACCACCTTGACGAAGCCAGGCAGGCGACGCCGACCGCGGCGGCGACCCGGACGCATGCGGCTGCACTCGGCTTCCATGCGACGCACCGACCAGTGCTGTGCTTGAGCTGCCTCGAGCAGGCGACGCTGCTCGTCCTGGGACATGCCCATCACCGCGCGGAAATGTGCCGCGCCGAGGTCCGGCCACTGGGTGAGCTCACCCAGGCGCACCGTCAGCTCATACAAGCCGACCGCGCGATAGAGCGTCACGGCGCTGAGCTTCAGATCCTTGCGTCCGGTCAGCGTGCGGAAACTCACGTTCGCTCCGTCGCGGCGCCGCCACTCGGCGATCTCACCCCCGTACAGGCGATCGACCACGAGCTTGCCGAGACGTACGCTGTCTTCGAGAGCAGCGAGATCTTCAAGGCCTCCGATCTCCTGCACGAGCTCATCGATGGCCTTCAACTGGGACTGACGTTTGCTAAGTTGGTCTGACACTGCGTACCTCCGTATTTCCGCGAGCGTGCATCCCATTAAGCAAGCGCAATGCCGGAGGTGTCCGCGACCGGAACCCAATGATTTCCAAGAGTTCCGAGCCAGGTGTATCACTGTACTGATACACCTGACTCGCGTCTGAATCACCGCTGGGGGAACACCGATCGCTTTTCCACGCTGCGGGCTCCGCGTGGTTCCGGGACGCAAGTCTGCACATCCCGCGGCCTGCTCAAGCCACCTGCCTGCGCGAAATGCAGCTTCCCCCTTGTCAAGTCTCTCTTAGTGTCTAGGATACACTAAGTCCTAGGATGTTCTAGGTCACAGCGCTCCGCGACTCAAGTCGCGGCGAAGGGAGCAACCATGTCGGACCAGCTTGGTGAATCGAGCGCATCGCAGGCAGCTGCATCTCACTCCGCGAGCGCCCTCTCCCCGTCGACCGGCCTCCTGACGGATCTCTATCAGCTCACGATGGCGCAGGGCTACCACCATCACGGCCTGGCAGATCAGGAGGCGGTGTTTCACCTCTTCTTTCGCACGCTACCGTTTCAAGGCGGATACGCGATCTGCGCTGGCCTCGAGTCAGCCCTCGAAGAGCTGGCCGCGTTCCGCTTCGACACGGACGACGTGGAGTATCTCCGCTCCCTCTGCGCAGCCAGCGGCAGCCCGCTGTTCACTGAGTCGTTCCTCAGCTACCTGAGCGAGCTGCGCTTCACCTGCGACGTCGACGCGATGCCTGAGGGCACCGCGTGCTTCCCCCATGAGCCACTGGTGCGCGTGCGCGGGCCGCTCGCTCAAGCTCAGCTGGTCGAGACGATGTTGCTCAACGCGATCAACTTCCAGACGCTGGTCGCGACCAAGGCATCGCGCATCGCGAGCGCAGCTGGAGACTCACAGGTCCTCGAGTTCGGCTTGCGCCGCGCACAGGGCCCGGACGGCGGGCTGAGCGCGAGCCGCGCAGCCTACATCGGCGGCTGCGCCGCCACCTCGAACGTGCTCGCGGGCAAGCGCTTCGGCATCCCTGTACGCGGCACCCACGCTCACAGCTGGGTGATGTGCTTCGAGACGGAGCTCGCCGCCTTCGAGCACTACGCCGCTGCCCTCCCCGACAACTGCATTTTCCTCGTGGATACCTATGACACGCTCCAAGGCGTGGACCACGCGATTCAGGTCGGGCTACGTCTGAGGCAGAACGGCCACGAGATGCTGGGCATCCGCCTCGACTCCGGCGACTTGACGGCGCTGTCCATCGAAGCGCGCAAGCGTCTGGACGCCGCAGGGCTGACCGACGCTGCAATCGTCGCCAGCGACGACCTGGACGAGTACCGCCTGGCCGAGCTCAAGGCGAAGGGCGCACAGATCGGCGTCTGGGGCGTTGGCACCCGCCTGGTCACGGCGTTCGATCAGCCGGCGCTCGGCGGTGTCTACAAGCTCGCGGCGCTCAGACCCGATGCGCGCAGCGATTGGCAGTTCAAGCTGAAGCTCTCCGAGGTGCCCATCAAGACGTCCATCGCGGGTGTGCTGGATGTCGCGCGCTTCGAGCTGGATGGCCAAGTCTGCCTCGACCTGCTGTACGACGCGGGTCTCAGCGAGGCGCCCAGGAGCTCGCGCGACCGGGTTGCCCCGTGGAGCGGCACGCGCTTGCACAGCGAGCAGCGACTCGACCCGCCGGCGACCGCCACCTGGCGCTCGCTCCTGGAGCCCGCGCTGCGCGGTGGGCAGCGGGTGAAACCGCCGGAACCCCTCACCACCGTGCGCGAGCGCGCACGCGCCGAGATCAAGCGCCTACCGCTATCCGCGAGGCAACACTCCAACACTGCGACGCCGGTCGCCGTCGGCATGGAAGCCGAGCTTCAACGCATGAATCAGCGGCTCAAGACCGAGGCGCTGGACAAGCAGCGGACCCGCTGAAAGGCCACGAAAGGGACACATCATGAGGTTCTTGGAAGTTGGCGCCGCCACGCTCAATCAGACCCCCCTCGACTGGGACGGAAACCTGCGTCGAATCGCGAGCGCGCTGGCCCAGGCGCGGGAACGCCAGGTCGCCGTGCTCGCGCTGCCGGAGATGTGCATCACCGGCTATGGCTGTGAAGATGCCTTTCACGCGCCATCGGTGCAGCGCCTGGCCCTCGAAGTGCTGGAAGCAATCCTGCCAGCGACTCGCGGCATGATAGTCGCCGTGGGCCTCCCGTTCTGGCATCAGGACGCTGTCTACAACACCGCCTGCTTGGTCGCCGATGGTGAACCGCTGGGGCTCGTGTGCAAGCGCGCCCTCGCTGGCGACGGCATCCACTACGAGCCCCGCTGGTTCAAGCCGTGGCCCGCTGGAGCGCGCAGCCGCTGCCGAATCTTGGGGAGAGAGCTACCGATAGGCGACGTCCATTTCGACTTCACGCCACTGAATCCTCCCGGCAATGAACTGCCAGGTTCCAACTACAGCCAGATCGAGTCACTGCAGATCGGTTTTGAAATCTGCGAGGACGCATGGGTCACCCAACGCCCCGGCCGCGAGCTGTCGCTGGCAGGTGTGGACATCGTGCTCAACACCAGCGCGAGCCACTTTGCTTTCGGCAAGCACCAGACGCGAGAGCGGCTCGTGCTCGAAGGCTCGCGCGCGCTGGGAGTGCACTACGTGTACTCCAACCTGATGGGCAACGAAGCCGGCCGCGTGATCTACGACGGCGGCGCGTTGATCGCTTCGTCAGGGCGCCTCGTCGCGCGCGGCCCCCGCTTCAGCCTGCAAGAGGTGGAGCTGACTCACGCACTGGTCGACATCGACCTGAGCCGTGTGCACCGAGCGAAGGTCGCTAGCTATGCGCCCGGTGTCGCAGCCGAAGGGCGCGTGCGGTGCGAGTTCCGTCCGACTCTCAGCGCTCCTCGCCCCCAACCCACGCCACGGCCTGACTGGGAGAGTGACAGTGAGAACCTGAAGTCTGAAGAGTTTAGCCGCGCGGTAACGCTCGGGCTCTTCGACTACATGCGCAAGAGCCGCTCGAAGGGCTTCGTGGTGTCCCTGAGCGGCGGCGCGGATTCGACCGCGGTCGCGGCGCTCTGCCGCATGAGCCTCGAGCGAGCGACCCACGAGCTGGAGACAACCGACCTCAAGCAGCGACTGAGCTACTGGCCTGAACTCTTCGATGGTGATCGAGCGCGCCCCGAGGCCTGGCTCACCACGGTTTACCAGGCCACCAAGAACAGCTCGGAAACGACGCGCGACGCAGCGGCCTCCGTCGCTGAAGCGCTCGGAGCGACGCACCACTTCCTCGACATCGAGAGCCTGGCGCGGGGCTACGTGGAGCTGGTCGAGGAGGCGATGGATCAGCTGCTCGACTGGCAGCACCACGACATCCCCTTGCAGAACATCCAGGCGCGCGCGCGGGCGCCGGGGGTGTGGCTGATCGCCAATCTGCGCCGCGCGCTGTTGCTCTCCACCAGCAACCGCTCCGAGGCCGCCGTCGGCTACGCCACCATGGACGGCGACACTGCTGGCGGCCTGTCACCCATCGCGGGCATCGACAAAGCGTATCTGCTCGCGTGGTTACGCTGGCTGGAGGCGCGCGGGCCAGCCGGCTACGGGCCTCAGCCATGTGTTTCCGTGGTGAATCAGCTCAAGCCCACCGCTGAGCTACGCCCCGAAGCCGCGGCGCAAACCGACGAAACCGATCTGATGCCGTACCCCGTGCTCGACTACATCGAGCGCGCCGCAATCCGCGACGCCCGCAGCCCCGCGGAGATCTACGGTCTCCTCGCGGTGCACTTCCCACAGTACTCCCGCGCGGATCACCTGCTCTGGCTCGAGCGCTTCTTCAGGCTCTGGAGCCAGAACCAGTGGAAGCGCGAGCGCTACGCTCCGAGCTTTCACCTCGACGATGAGAACCTCGACCCCAAGACCTGGTGTCGCTTCCCGATCCTGAGCGGTGGCTACGCACGCGAACTGCGAGAGCTGAGGGCCGCCGCAGCCGCGGAGGCGTCATGAGCTACACCTACGAATACCCGCGGCCAGCGTTGACCGTCGACTGCGTGGTCTTTGGCCTGGACGAGGACGACCTCAAGGTGCTCCTGGTGCAGCGCGCCGGAGAGCCCTTCAAGGGCAGCTGGGCATTACCGGGAGGATTCGTCGACATGCACGAGACGACGGATCAAGCGGCGCTCCGCGAGCTCGAAGAAGAGACAGGCGTCACCAACGTCTACCTCGAACAGCTCTACACGTTCAGCGGCGTGGACCGTGATCCTCGAGAACGCGTGGTCAGCGTCGCCTACTACGCGCTGGTCAAGCTCAGCGAGCACGCGGTGCGGGCAGCGACCGACGCGAGCGACGCTGCTTGGTTCAGCGTGGAAGAAGCGACCAAGCTCGCCTTCGATCATGACGAAATCGTGGCGACAGCGCGGGAACGCCTGCGCGGCAAGGTGCGCTATCAGCCAATCGGCTTCGAGCTCCTACCGGAGAAGTTCACGCTGACTCAACTGCAGCGCCTGTACGAAATCGTGCTCGACACGGAGCTCGACAAGCGCAACTTTCGCAAGAAGATCTTGGCCATGGACCTCCTGCGCTCCCTGGACGAGGTCGAAAAGGGCGTCGCGCACCGGGCCGCGCGGCTCTATCGCTTCGATCAACGGCGCTACAAGCAACTGGTCAAGCGCGGCTTCAACTTCGAGCTCTGACCAAACATTTTCCCTGTGGCATTCATTGCCACCAACCAAGAAGGAGCAGCAAGACATGCAAGCGCTTCTACTCATCGACCTGCAGAATGACTTCATGCCGACCGGTTCGCTACCGGTGGCCGACGGAGATAGCGTGGTCCCCGTCGCGAATCGCGTCATCGCGGCGCTCAGCGGCGACGCCATCATCGTCGCGACGCAAGACTGGCATCCTGCGAACCACGGTAGTTTCGCCACGCAGCACGCGGGCAAGTCGCCCGGGGAACTGGTGAAGCTGGGCGGCGTCGATCAAGTGCTGTGGCCGGACCACTGCGTCCAGCTCAGCCACGGCGCGCAGCTCCACACGGAGCTCGACTCCCGCAAGATCGAGAAGCTGTTCTTCAAGGGTACCGACGTCGGCATCGACAGCTACAGCGCGTTCTTCGACAACGGACATCTGCGCGCAACGGGGCTCGCAGACTGGCTGCGCTTGCGCGGCGTGCGCGACATCGTCACCCTTGGCTTGGCCACGGACTTCTGCGTGAAGTTCAGCGTGCTCGACGCGCTCGAGCTTGGCTTCAGAGTCACGCTGGTCAGCGACGGTTGCCGCGGCGTGAACCTGCAGGCGGGAGATAGCGAGCGGGCCATCGCAGAGATGGCAGAGCGCGGCGCGCGAGTGGTGGAGTCGTCTGCGCTGCTCAGCGCCTAGCTCAAAATAAGTCCACCCCCGGACCTCGAAGCCGAATTGCTGCGAGATCCGGGGGCGGTTGCTGGGCACGATCAATCAGGACTTGTGGGCTTGTCACCGGTCGCATCGCGTTAGACCAGCGAGGCCACCCACAGGACCTTTCTCCGCACGGCACCGGCGATGCGGCGTCGCGCGCAGAACTGTCACTTGTGCTGCGCGAGCCAGGTCTCCAGCTCAGCAGCGCCACCGACGTATTCGCCGTCGATGAAGACCTGGGGCGTGGTGGTCTTGCCGCTCACGGCCTTCAGGCGCCGGGGATTCGCCGAGACTTCGTCGAACTCGATGCCGCGGCTCTGCAGCATGGCCTTCGCGTGGTCGCAGAAGCTGCAGCCCGGGCGAGAGATCATCAGCACGTCGTGGGGCAGCTGTACGTTCTCATCCAGGTAGCGCAGCATCGTCTCGGCGTCAGACACCTCGAAGGGGTCACCGTCCTTCTGCGGCTCCACGAACTGCTTCACGATCACGCCATCCTTCACGAGCATCGAGTAGCGCCAGGAGCGCTGCCCAAAGCCGAGGTTGCGCTTGTCCACCAGTAGGCCAAGGCCCTGGGTGAACTCACCGTTGCCGTC
>JBFXBK010000060.1:0-32176 GCA_050183255.1 Polyangiaceae bacterium
GATCACATCGTCAGCGATTACTACGACGGCAGCTGCATCACCGCTGGTGTTAGCGAGGGAGTGCCGGGCGTCACGAGCACCGTCTACTTCGACCACAAGCCGGTGAACTGCGATCTCGAAGCGCCGACGCGTTAGGGTCCAACGTCAGCTATCCGCCAGCACGACCCAGCCGTCTTCCAGCGCGCCCGGCGTGACCGCGGCGAGTAGGTTGCACACCTGCTGCACCTCGGCGACGGTGCGGGAGTGCGTGAGGTCTGAGCGCAGATCCGGAGATGAACGCCGGGAGGCGTGCTCGAGGAACTCCATCCAGAATCTCGTGTAGGCCACCAACATCTCGGGCGACTCCAGGGAGATGAACGCGACTTCGAGGAGCATCGCACTATCGAGGTAGTGCTCGGAGCCCTCCCCGTCGATCCAGTTGTGCTCAACCGGCTCGTGCAAAGCAGCCAAAGCGCCGGGCTGTTCACCCCGGGGGGCGTACCAGCCAGCGCCGACCTCCAGCTGGGAGATCAAATCCGCATAGATTTGATTGCAGATGGTGTCCTTGGTCTCCACCTGGGTCACGAAGAACTCGAACAGCGCTTGCTCGAACACGGCGTCGACGGGATAGGTGACGTAGCGATAACAGCCGAGCGGCTGCCCGCCTGACAGCGGACAGTTCGCGCAGTCTGGAATGCCGCGTTCGAAGCTCGCGACCTCACGCACGATGCCTGGGTACGTCAGCGTGCGTGGACCACGTCCCGTAACTGAGACGGTGATCTGAATGGCCTCACGGCGCTCTTCAGGCACACGCTCCTCAACGAGTCGTTTGTATGCACGCAACTTGAGTCGACCGAGAAAGCCCTCTGGCTTCAGCTCCGTCTGCAGTTGGCAAGCACGCCAGCCAATGAAGTCCGCACCCATGACTCCTCAGCAAGAGATGGGACCACACGACGGCGCGCGAGTCAAAGCCCGACCAGAAACTCGGCGGAGATGATCCACTTCGTGCAGCGCATACACGTCGCTGCAACACCTACCGCTGCGACAGTCTGGTGGAAGCCTCAGCGTCGCTCAAGCCTGGGTCACCAGCGACACACCCACTCACCGGCAGCGTTGATCGTTGGCCTCCTCGCGAAGCGCTTGACAGGGTGTCGTTGACCAAGGTGGGTACGCAGGCTCGTTGCGGAGTTCATATCTGCGCGGATACGCCTTGCGCGCTCCCGCGTCGCGAGTGTTGCTGCGTCGCGAGTGTTGCTGCGTCGCGAGTGCTGCTGCGTCGCGAGTGTTGCCGCGTCGCGAACGCTGCCGTGACTCGTCGCTCGCTCTCCCCCAAACCAAGTCGAGAGAGCGCTTATACTTCGCGTAGGGTCGCTCGAAAATCGGTGATCCGGGCGGAGGCAAAAAGAGCCGACGGTGGGGGCGACGCCGGCGCATTTTAGGCAACGGCCGCCTGCCTTCAGACTACGCTCTGACCCGTGCAGCAACAGACCTTCGACACCCTGACCCGAGTGATCGAATGCGCCCACTGCGGCGCGCCGCTGACCGGCAGTGAGCAAACTCAGGTGCGGTGCGCTTACTGTGGAGTAACCAACCACGTAGAGCTGCGACCACGGGAGGCCGTGAAGACCTTGACGCCCGCGCAGCAAATCGCGCGCATGTCGGCGCTCAAGGCACAGTTCGACCACCCGGTGCCGGGTCACGTGTACGACATGGACTCCCCGCCACCACGGCTCGCACACCAGCGAGTGCACAATCGCATGGCGTCCGCGGAGTACGCAGCGCTCTGGAGTCAGCTTCGAGCCAAACCCGGACCTCGAGATCTCGAAGACCAGCGTTCGCTCACTTGGGTCGCGATTCGTGCAGCGACCACCTTCAGTGAAACGGGGCGACCGCGTGAAGCGCGCGCCAAGCTGGAGACCGCGCTCGATTTGGTGGAGGACTCTGGGTTGCGACATCTGCTGCGCTGCGAGCTCGCGCTGTGCGCGATCCGCGCGGGTGAAGCCCAGGCAGCCCGGAGTTGGCTCAGCGAGTGCGACCCTTGGGCGGAGGTGCTCGAGCTCGACTCTACTTTCCGCATGGCTAATGCACGCCTGGCGCTGCTGGAGGCCAAGCCTCAAGAGGCACTGCAACACATTGGCGCAAGACCAGGCGTCGTCCCGCTGGACGCGAGCTACGAACAGCACGCGAAGGCGATCCGTGCCCACGTGGCGGAGCTCTTGGGGCAAGCGCCGGTGGAGATGCAGGAGTCAGAACTCAAGATGCTGCGCAACGAGCAGCTCGCTCCCGGCGCGCGCATCCAGTTGGTCAAGCAAGGGCTACGCACGGCGCGCGCGAATCGGGCGAATTTGCACAACGCCTGGTGGGTCTTTCTCACTACGTGGCTCAAGGCACCGTACTGGGCCATCGTGCTCGCGTTGCTTGCCATGATCCCAGGCTGTGCCACGGGCACCGGTCCAGTGGGCGGCCTCACCAGCGAGCTCGTTTGCCCGCGTGTGTGTGTGGGCTGCCAAGGGCCTTACACGCGCGTGAGCTATTCGACGAACGGTAAGGGAGTCATCGACCTGATGTGCGATGGCGCCGATCAGCAGCCGAGCAAGCTCGAAGAGTTTCAGCGCATGCTGTTCGCCTTGAAGCATCGCGAGCGCGTCGTACCCGGCGGCGACGCCACCTTGTTTGGCCTCGCGTTCTTCGTCTACTTCCCGTTAGCTTTGTTTCTCTCGTTCTTGCGCTCGCTGAGTGTTCGTTCGCGCATGCGGGGACGGCGCGCAGAATACGACCAGCAGATCGCGAGCTACGAACAGGAGCTGAGGAGCCTAGGTGGAGATCCCGGGGCGAGCGATGTCACCCCAGGCGTGCGCCCCGAGAGAGCACTGATCGCTCTGATGATCGTGCTCATCCCGATCCTGCTCATGGGAGGCTGCGTCGGTGTTAACCTCGGCCTCCGCGCCGGCTAGCTAGCCTGGTTTCAGCGTCTGCTGCGTCCCGGAGCACCTCCCCCCAAGCAACAATTGCGCTCCATCGCTACGCGCGATACCGAGAGCGAAACGAGGGAGGAAGCCATGACGCAGAGCACTGCGGGCACGGGCAGCATCGCGATCCATCCGGCGGACGAACCGCCCCAGCGACCGCCGACGGGCCACGTCTACTTTTCCATGACCAAGAGCTTGTGCGCCCAGTGCAAGCGCTCCGTCGATGCCAAGATCCAGTTCGAAGGCGACGCGGTCTACTTTCGCAAGTTCTGCCCCGAGCACGGGCACCAGGAGTGCTTGGTCGCGTCATCGGTCGAGTGGTACCTGGACGCGCTGTCCTTCGTTGCACCCAATACTCCGCCCCGAGCCGGAAACGGAGAAATCCGTGCGGTAAAGGCAGGGTGCCCTCACGACTGCGGGCCGTGCGCCTCGCACCAGCAGAAGGTCTACATGCCGGTGATACCCATCACCAGCGCCTGCAACCTCGACTGCCCGATTTGCTACACCGTCAACAAGAACGAGGACGCACACATGCTCAGCCGTGAGGCGTTCGCGAAGATCCTCGAGCACCTGAAGGCGCAGCACGACGAGCTCGACATCATCAACTTCACAGGCGGCGAGCCAACGCTGCACCCAGAGCTGCCGGAGTTCTTGCGCATGTCCCGGGAGGCTGGCATCCGGCGGCTGACGGTGAGCACCAACGGGCTCAAGCTCTTGAAAGAAGAGTACGTCGAGGAGCTCGCCAAGGTGGACGCACGCATCGTGCTCTCCCTCGACACCTACGACGACGCCATCGACAAGCAACTGCTCGGCGCGACCACGACGAAGAGCAAGCTCAAGGTGCTCGATCTGCTCGAGACCCATGACGTAACGACGACGATCCTCCCTGCCGTTGCTGCGGGCCTCAACGATCGCGACGTCCCACAGCTGTTCGAAGAGGTGCTCAAGCGCCGCAACATCTGTTCGCTGGAAATGCACACGTTGACCTTCACCGGGCAAGGCGGCGTCGGCTTCGACCGCACGGCGCGCATCACGACGCCGGACTTGCATCGGATCCTGGAGGAACACACTGGGGGGCAGATCACCGCCAAGGACTTCGTGCCGAGTCCCCTGGCGCACCCACACTGCTACTCCATTTGCTACCTGCTGATGCTCGATCCGGAGCCGGATCCAGCGGGGGATGCACCACGCTTCGTCACCTACGCGCAGCTCTTCGGGCGCGAGGTGTTGTTCGACCTGTTGGGCGACTCGCTCTACATTCAGCCCCGCGAGAAGGTGGAGGAGGTGCTGCGCACCGCGCTGGATGAGCTGTGGGCTGACCCCGACCGCCTGGCGGAGAGCGAGCGCGTGCTCAAGACGCTCAAGCGCCTGCTGCTGGAGATGTTTCCTCCCGGTAAGACACTTCCCTTGGAGGAACGCCAGAAGATCGCCGAGCGCGCCACCAAGGCCGTGTACATCCACTCCCACATGGACGAAGAGAGCTTCGACGTCGCGCGGGTGATGAAATGCAGCATCGGGGTGCCCGAGACCGATGGCAGCAACATCCCCACTTGCTCGTACAACGTGCTGTATCGCGAGCGCGATCAGCGCTTCGCGGATCCCGCCATGATTCAGCGCATGGATGCCGCGGTCGCCGAAGTGCACCCTCACCTGCGCGATGGCAAGCGCTCCCTACCTTTGATCACGCGCGGCTGAGCGCCGGAGACCGTTGAATGACCCGACTCAATCTGCCCATCGCGGAGACCCGCTTCAACTTCACCCAGAGCGCTGCTGGCGGCCACGGCAGCCAGGAGATCTTCCACTCCTTCTCGCGCGGCTTGTGTCCGCAGTGCGAGCGCCCCGTCGACGGCGCTCGCATCATCCGCGAGGGCAAGGTGTACTTGCGCAAGCAGTGCCCCACCCACGGGCAGAGCGAGGCGTTGATCTCTGGCGACGTCGACTGGTTCTTGCAGTCGCTGACCTACGTCAAGGAGGGATCGAAGCCTTTCAAGTACTCCACCGAGGTGGAGAAGGGCTGCCCCGACGACTGTGGTCTGTGTCCGGATCACGAGCAGCACTCGTGCCTGCCGATCATCGAGATCACGAACCACTGCAACCTCGAGTGCCCCATCTGCATCGTGCAGAACAAGAACAACTACAACATGAGCCGTGAGGAGTTTGGGCGCATCCTGGACGGCATCATCGAGCGCGAAGGCTCGGTCGAGACGATCAACTTGAGCGGGGGAGAGCCAACGCTGCACCCGGACTTTCTGGCGTTTTGCGACATGGCGCGCTCCCGCAAGGAAATAAGCCGCGTCTCCATCTCGACCAACGGCCTGCGTTGCGCCACGGACTACGCCTTCTGCGAAGCGATGGCGGAGAAAGGCATCTACATCAGCCTGCAGCTCGATGCCCTGAGCAACCCGGCGCTGCGCACGCTGCGCGGCGGCGGAGATCAAAAGGCAGCGAAAGAAAAAGCGCTCGCCAACTTGGAGCGCGCTGGCGTGCGCACCACCATCGTCTCGACACTGGCTCGCGGCGTGAACGACGACAGCATCGGTGAGGCCATCGAACTCCTGTACTCGAAGGACTTCATCCTCTCCCTGACGTTTCAGCCGGCAGCCTACACCGGGTACGGCGGCGCGCACTTCGCGCCTCACAACCCTCAAGACGTCATCACCATCCCCGACGTCGTGAACCTCGCGGAAGCACAGACCGGTGGCAGGCTGAAGAAGAGCGACTTCTTGCCGCTCCCGTGTTCTCACCCCAGTTGCTTCGCGCTCACGTATCTGCTCAAGGTAGACGACGAGTTCGTGCCCTTCCCGCGCTTCCTGGAGCTCGAGAAGTACCTCGAGCTGATCTCCAACCGCGGCACGATTCGCCCCGACGAACAGTTCGAAGGCGCGCTGCGCGACGCCATCGATCAAATGTGGACCAGCTCCGGTCAGGTACCTGACTGCGACCGCATCATGGGCTGTCTGAAGCGCGCCATCTTTCTGATGTACCCGGAGGAGCGCGCGTTGGAGCTCCAGGAGCGGCTGCGTATTGGTGAAGGCCTGGTGAAGACCGTGTTCATCCACGCCTTCATGGACGTGCACACCTTCGAGGTCGACCGCATCAAGAAGTGCTGCACGCACTACGCTCTGCCCGATGGGCGCCTGATGCCCGGATGCGCCTACAACAACCTGTACCGTCAGAAGGACGAGCGCTTCGCTGGCCCCGTCGGCAAAGCACAGATCTGGGGCGCCAAGTCCGAGGAGCCCGTTTGAAGCTTCTGGCCGGGAAGCGAGTGTTGATCACCGGAGGTTCTCGGGGCCTTGGGCGTGAGCTTTGTCTACGCTTTGCCGAGCACGGAGCGAGCATCGGCTTCAGCTACAACCGAAACATCGATGCCGCACGGAAGCTCGAGGCCGAGCTAGCACAGCTCGGCGCCAGCTTCCGGAGCTACCAGTGTTCGGTGCTCGACACCGACGGCACCCAGAGGATGGTCAAGGACCTGGAGGAACAGCTCGGCCCGTTGGACATCTTGGTCAACAACGCGGGGATCTCTCAAAACCTGCCTCTCGCGCTGCTCGAGGAGGAAGACTTCGACCGCGTCATGGACACCAACGTCAAGGGCACGTATCTGACGACGCGTGCTGTCGTGCGCAGCATGATGCGCCGCAAGGCCGGTGTGATTCTGAACATGGGCTCCTTGGCGGGCGTGCGCATGATCGAAGCGCCGATTCATTACTGCGCGAGCAAGGCTGCAGTGGTGGGCCTGACAGAGGCGCTCGCGAAGGAGCTTGCTCGACACCAGATCCGCGTGCTGTGCATGGCGCCGGGTTTGCTGGAGGACGGCGTGGGGCGCAATCTCCCGGAGCATCGCCTGAAAGACTACCTGCACCACTGCGCGCTGGGCCGCGTCGGCACCTTCCGCGAGATCGCTGAAGCGTGTGCCTTCATGGTGAGTGACCTCAACGGCTACATGACTGGTGCGACGGTGATCGCCGATGGGGGCGTATGAAGCGGGCGCTGGTGATTGGTGGCTCGGGTCAGCTCGGCCAAGTGCTGTGTCGATCGCTGCACGCCGCCGACGCGCGGGTCGCTTTCACCTACTTCAAGGGCGAGATCGCAGCCAAGGCACTTCAGAGCGAGCTTGGCTGCGACGCCTTGAAGCTCGACCTGCGCGAGCTGTCGGCGATCGGTCCCGCGCTGCTTGGCCTGGCCGAAGGCCTCGGTGGAGTCGACTGCCTGATCCACGCGGCAACAGTCGGCTCGACGCTGAATCCGCCCGCGTTCGATCGCCTCGAGGATGCGACGGTCGAGGGCTTTCAGGAGCTGATGGCGATCAACGTGGGGAGCGCCTTTTTCGCCTGCCAGG
Source organism: Polyangiaceae bacterium (assembly GCA_050183255.1). Lineage (GTDB taxonomy): Bacteria > Myxococcota_A > Polyangia > Polyangiales > Polyangiaceae > JAHBVY01. The sequence continues at coordinate 7,291 of JBFXBK010000060.1, forward strand.
CGCTCGCCCCATTGCTTGGTGCAACGCAGGGTAACATCGTCTTGCTTGGCTCGGTGGACGGCATCAAGCCAGTCCCCTCGCCTCCTCCTTACGCGGTGAGCAAAGCGGCGCTCAAGGGCTTGGCGCTCAGCCTGTGCAAGGCGCTCGGCCCGAGTGGCGTGTGCGTGAACGTCGTAGCACCGGGCGTGTTGGAACGCGGGGCGTCGCACACGCTGCCGGAGGCGCTGCGCGCCGAGTACCTCAAACACTGTGGCCTCAAGCGCGTTGGCAGCCTGGAAGAAGCCGCGAACTTAGTGTGCTGGCTCGGGCTGCACAACACGTACATCACCGGGCAAACACTGATGGTCGACGGAGGCCTGTGAAGTGAAGCGACGACTGTGGGCTCCAGCGCTGTGCGCCCTGGCCATCTATGGCTACGGCGTGTACGCCCACGTAACACGCGGTGAAGCGCCGGACCTCTTCTGGGTGTGCAACGTCGCCCCGCTCGTGCTGGCGCTTGGATGCTTCCTAGGGCGCGGCGGCCTGGTGGCGATCAGCACCTGCTGGCTGGTGTTCGGCACGCCCATGTGGCTGATTGATTTGTTCGGCGGCGGAAACTGGATGCTGGCTTCACTCTCCACGCATCTGGGCGGACTGGCAGTCGGCACCTTCGCCGCGCGGCAATTAGGGTGGCCGCGGGGGAGCTGGCTCAGCGCGGTGGCAGCCCACATCGGCTTGTTGGGTCTGACGCGTGTGCTCACCCCCCCGAAATTCAACGTCAACCTGGTGTTCGCGGTGTGGCCCGGCTGGGAAGGGCTGTTCCCGAATCACTTGGTCTACCTGGTCGGTCTCGGCGCCCTAGCGAGCCTGACCTACTTTCTGGTCGAGCGAATTGCGCTGCGCCTGCACACATCAGACTCAGCGATCGCTCAGGGGGTCGAAGCATGACGCAAAGTATCCCGCCGTCGGTGCGGCAAGAGCACCCGACCGCAGTTCAGCGCTACATGGATCACGTCAACCCGGCGTTCATCCAGCTGCTAGGCACGTTTGGTTTCGGACGCGTCTTCGTGCGTGCCGAAGGCATGAAGCTGTGGGATGACCAGGACCGCGAATACCTCGACTTCCTGGCGGGATTTGGGGCGATCAACCTGGGTCATAACCCCACGGAACTGGCGACCGCGATCACGCGCGCATTGGACGACAAGCACCCGAACGTCATGCACGTCGGTCCCCAAGTGTGGGCTGGCGAGCTAGGCGCGGCGCTCGCCGCGCGCTTCCCAAAGCTGCCAGTCGCGCTGTTCTCGTGCAGCGGAGGGGAAGCCGTCGAAGCCGCGATGAAGCTCGCCCGTGCTGCCACCAAGCGGCCCGGCATCGTCTACGCCACGGGAGGCTTCCACGGCACCGGCCTCGGCAACTTGAGCGTGATGGGATTCCCACGCTGGCAGAGACCGTTTCGGCCGCTCTTGCCCGATTGCCACGAGGTTCCGTTCGGCGACCTCGAAGCGCTCAAGCAGGTGTTGAAGAAGCGCAAGGTGGCGGGCGTACTACTCGAGCCGATCCAGGGCGAAGCGGGCGTCTTGATGCCGCCTGGTGCCTACCTGGCTGCGGCGCAAGCGCTGTGCCGCAAGTACGGTGCGCTCTTCATGCTGGACGAGGTGCAGACCGGCCTCGGGCGCACCGGGCGCTTGTGCTGTTATCAACACGAGAGCGACCTGGATCCCGACGTGGTGATCCTCGGGAAGAGCCTGGGTGGCTCGCTCATTCCCATCTCAGCGACACTTACTCGCACGGAAATTCAGAAGACAGCCTATGGCAGCGTCTTCAAGTTCGATCTCCACGGCTCCACGCTCAGCGGTAACGCCCTAGGCTGTCGCGTCGCACTGGAGACGCTGCGCCTGATCGACGACTGGGGGTTGTGTGAGCGCGCGCAAACTCGTGGGGAGCAGCTGCAGGCCGGGCTCGAGTCGCGCCTTTCAGGCCACCCTCTGGTGCGCGCGGTTCGCGGGCAAGGGCTGTTAGTCGGCCTCGAGCTCGGCCCAACCGGCAGCAACTGGGTGCAGCGACTAGCGCCGCGTTTGGTCAAACTCCTGTCGCGCCAGGTGCTCGGGCAGTGGCTGAGTGTGCGGCTGCTCGAGCGCGGGCTGCTCACCCAGCCAGCTTCTCAACAGTGGGACGTGCTGAAGCTCACGCCACCGCTCACCGTGAGCGAGCAAGAAGTGGACACGCTAGTCAGCGCTATCGGTGAGATCCTGGATGAGTATCGTGACCTGACGCCGCTGGTGCTCGACGTCACCAAGCGCCTCGGCGATCAGAAGAAGAGCGGGTGGATTTTCCGCTAGGTAACGCCTGGAGCCAGTCATGAAGCTCGACGTACTGAAGAAGGACTTGAGGTTTGCCGCGGGGGTCGCCCGGAAGAAGCCGTTCAACTGCCTGATCCAGGTCACGAACCGCTGCAACATGAAGTGCAGCTTCTGCGACTTCTGGCCGAACCCGGCCAAGGGCAACAGCGTCGAGCCGCCGGAGCACGAGCTCAGCTTGCAGGAGTTCGAGTCCATCGCCGAGCAACTCGACCGCATGGGCTGCTTCCTGGTGTCCATCGAAGGCGGCGAACCGTTGATCCGCAAGGATATCGTCGACGTCGTACGCATCCTGAGCCGTCGTCACATCACCGCGCTCTTCACCAGCGGCTGGCACATGACCCCGGAGAAGGCGCGGGAGCTGTTCGCCGCCGGGCTAACCCACGCCAGCGTGTCGATCGACTACCCGGACGTACGCCACGATCAAAAGCGGCGCATCGCGGGGACTCGGGATCGCGCCTGGGAGGCTGTGGACATGCTCAAGGCAGCCGCTCCTCGCGGCGGCAAGCAAGTCAACGTCATGACCGTCATCCTCGATAGCAACTGGCAAAGCCTCGGGGAGCTGTTTGAACAAACGAAGCGTCGCGGCGTCGGACAGCAAGTCACGCTGCTCAGCACCATGGGCACGCGGCGGGTCAGCTCCGCGGAGGACCGCTTGCCACCACCGGAGGCAGCCACCAGCCTTGCATCCCTGTGGAAACAGTACCCGCACGTGCGCTTCTTTCGCGAGTACTTCGACGTGATGCAAACGTTCCTCGAGTTCGAGTCGCTTCGCGATCATGACGGGACGTTGCCACGGGCCGTCGCCGAGAAGCTGCCCACCTGTCGAGCGGGCGCGCAGAGCTTCAACATCGATCACCTCGGCAACGTGTCGTCGTGCATCGAACGCATCGGCAAGCCCGTCGGTAGCATCCGTCAGCACAGCCTGGAGACGCTGCACCGGCGCCTCGTGGCAGAGGGCGCGGAAATCGCGGCCTGCCAGCAGTGCTGGACAGCGTGCCGTGGATTTCAGCAAGCCATCGGGGACGGTGGCAGCGTCAAGAACTGGCTTGATATGAGCCTGCGAACTCGGACGGACTGAGAAGACCTCATGCGCTACATTCTCCTCGATCGCATCACCTTCGTGCAGCCTGGTGAGGTCGCCAAGGGCATCAAGTGCGTCAGCCTAACCGACGAGATCTTGCACGATCACTTCCCCGACCATCCGCTGCTGCCGGGAGTTCTTAGCATCGAAGCCGCTGCGCAGCTCGCAGGTTTCCTCCTGGAAATATCAAGTCCAGAGACGACGGACCCTCCCAAGCGCGCTCTCCTGGTACAGATCGACAAGGCGAAGTTCCACCGCCCAGCTCGCCCAGGGGACACGTTGGAGCTCTTCGCCCAGCTGAAGCAAGGCATGGATGGCGCCGCGCGAGTCGATGTGGGAGCGGACATAGCCGGTGAGAAGTCGATGCGCGGCACTTTGACCTTCATGTTACGGGAGATCCCCTCGGAGCGCGTTCATGCACAGCGCCGCTACCTCTACGAGCTGTGGACTCGGGACCTCGACCTCCAGGTGAAGATCCGATGATCGAGCTGGTGTCCTGCGCGAGCGTCGTGCTCACACCGCCCGAGGGTCCGGCCGTGGGTGAGGGAGCGACAGACCCTCTGAGCAAGCCGACTCAGTTCCTGAAGGAGCGCAAGAGCCTCAAATACATGGGGCTCCAGGATCAGCTCGCGGTGCTGGTCGCCGGCCGCGCCCTCGAGGCGGCGAACCTGCTAGGGCAGGAGCTGGGGGACCGCTGCGGGCTCTACCTCGCGGTCGGCTATATCCCGTTCGAGGAGCGAGACATCGCGCCCGTCCTGTCCGCCAGCATGGACGCAGACGTATTTTCCTTAGAGAAATTTTCCAAGGAGGGCTACACGCGCGCACACCCGCTGCTGGCGTTTCGCTGCCTGCCCAACATGCCCGCGTATCACGTGGCGGCCAATTTCGGCATCTCGGGGCCCTACTCGGTGGTTTATCCGGGGGGAGGTCAGCTGTATCAGGCGCTCGAACAGGCGATCGATGACCTACAACAGGAGCGCGTCGATCGGGCGCTGGTCGGTGGCGTGGCGCATCAGCGAAACTTCTTGGTGGAGCATCACATGCGACGCCAGCTGCCCAGTGTGGAACCACACAAGTTGCGCGACGCGGCGAGCATGCTGCTACTTCGCCGCGGAACCGGAGCCAACGGCTGCCGCCTGATTGAAACCAGCGTCGGGTACACGCCGTTCGACCCACTGGTGGAAGTACCGGCCGCTGCCGACGACCTCAGCCTAGGTGAAGATTTCCGCGCGGTATGGGGTTCCACGGAGAGCGCACTCGAAGTCGGACCGGCGAGCCTCGGGATAGCGCTGACTCAGCTACTCGCTCGTGGCGGAGGCCAGCTCACGCACCGCGCCAGTACCCGCGAGGGGATTCAGGCGTCCAGCCGCTGGGAGTTCGCGCAATGAAGCGGCATCGTGTCGTTGTCACCGGTATGGGGGTGGTTTCTCCACTCGGCAATCAGGTGAACGAGTTCACCGCAGCGCTGCTCGCTGGGCGCTCTGGGATCGCCGAGATCACACTGTTCGACGCCTCCCACTTGCCAACTCACATCGCCGGCGAGTCGCAACTCCCAAGCGACGCTCCCCTCGGTGATCGCAAGATCGCCTTCGCGCTGGAGGCCGCCCGCCAGGCGCTGGAAGACTCCGGACGCGATGAGGGACGAGCCAAACGAGGCATCGATGCGGACGCTGGCATCAGCCTCGGCGTCGGACTCGAACTCTTCAACATGCCCGACCTGGTGCGCTCGAACACTCCGGGCTTCAGATTGCCCGGCGAGCTCACGCAGCGCTTGGGTTTCATGCAGACCCCGTCCGATGTGTGCGTGCACGCCATTGCCGCGCGACATGGCCTCGGAGCACCGCCAGAGATTCACGTCTCGGCCTGTGCTGCGGGAACCGACGCGCTCGGCCACGCGCTGCGGCTCATCGCAAGCGGACGACGGCGCTGGGTGCTCGCCGGTGGCACCGACAGCATGCTCAACCCGCTGGGCGTCGCCGGCTTCTGCGCGCTGGGCGCGACGTCCACCCGCAATGCCGAGCCCACGCGAGCGTCGCGCCCTTTCGACGCGCGGCGCGACGGCTTCGTGATGGGTGAAGGCGCTGGCATGCTCGTGCTCGAACGTTTGAGCGATGCGCGAGCGCGAGGCGCGCGCATTTATGCAGAGCTGGCTGGATTCGGCAGCTCATTCGATGCCTTCAAGATCGCGGACCCTCACCCGGAAGGGCGAGGTGCCTGGCAAGCCATGGCGCGCGCCTTGAACGACGCAAGGCTTGAACCCTCGGACGTCGACTACGTCAATGCGCACGGCACGAGCACCCCGAAGAATGACCCTGCGGAAACCCTCGCAATCAAGCGACTGTTGGGTGAACGGGCGCTGCGCGTTCCCGTCAGCTCTACGAAGAGCATGATTGGTCACCTGATCTCGGCAGCGGGTGCGGTGGAGGCCGTCGCCACGATAGGCTGCATGTTGCGGGGCCAGGTTCACCCGACGATCAACTTGGAGGAGCCGGATCCCGCGTGTGACCTCGACTACGTAGCTGAGGGCGCGCGGCAAGCGTCGGTGCGCCACGCCGTCTCGAGCTCGTATGGCTTCGGGGGACACAACGCGAGCATCGTCTTGCGTCACCCCGAAGAAATTGACCGCTGGAGCGACGATGCCTGAACTCGCAGGGCGCCGCGTCGTGATCACCGGTGGCAGCGGTGATTTGGGACAGGCCATCGCACGTACGTGCGTCGCCCAAGGTGCACAGGTGCTGCTCGGCTACCACCGCGCGCGCGGGCCGGCGGAGTCACTAGCGGAAGAGCTCGGCGCGAAGTGCGCGAGCGTGGACGTCTCCGACCCGACGCAGATCAGCGCTTTCGTCAGCGGCGCGAGCGAGGCGCTGGGGGGTATTGATGGCTGGGTCAACGCCGCAGGAGTGATCAAACCCGGATTGCTGGTCAGCCAGACGCCCGTCGAGCTGGAGCAAGTGGTGCGAGTGAACCTGCTGGGCACGCTGTGGTGCTGCCAGGCGGTGCTTCCAGTGCTGCTCAAGCAACGTCCTCGCGGAAACGGTCAACGCGGAGTGATCTTGAACTTGAGCTCGGTCACGAGCCAGCGCGCAGCGCGAGGCCAATCAGCCTACGCCGCGAGCAAGGGCGGAGTCGAGGCACTCACCCGGAGTCTCGCCGTCGAGTACGCACGAAAGGGGATCCGCGTCGTCGCGCTCGCACCGGGAGCGATCGAGAGCCGCATGCTCGAACCGACGAAGTCGCTGGCCGGAGAAGAGCTGATGGAGCGGATCCCGGCGCGGCGCCTCGGGACCCCACAGGACGTCGCAGAGTACGCGAGCTTCCTGTTGAGCGACCGCGCCCAGTACGTAACGGGCTGCATCGCGCACACCGATGGAGGCTACGTCGTCGCATGACGCTCGACGATCTCCTGGAGCGCCGCCGCAGCGTGCGGCGCTTCAAAGCGGACGCCCTCACGCGAGAGGATATCGAGCGCTTGTTGCAGGCTGCGGTCAGCGCGCCTTCTGCAAGCAACAAGCAGCCTTGGCGCTGGCTCGTCGTGACCAACCGAGCGCGCATCGAGCAGCTCGCGAGCGCGGTGCGCGAAGCGACCGAAGCGGTTCAGGCCGCGATCCCGGAACAGAGCCAGGCGGCCTTCGCGGCGTACGGCGAGTACTTCACGCGCTTCGAGCATGCCCCATGCGTGATCGTACCAATCTGTCGCGGGCACGCGGTGCTCTCTCAGCTCGTGGACGCAACATTGCCTTCAGAGCTGCGGGATGCCGTGCTCCATATGGAACGCCACTCGGCGGTGGTCAGCACCTCCCTGGGACTGATGAATTTGCTGCTCAAGGCGACGGACCTTGGCTTTGGCGCCTCGGCGATGACGGGGCCGCTGGTCGCCGGCGACGCGCTGAAGGAGCTGTTGGGGGTCCCGGAGAGCTGGGGTATCGTCGCTCTGGTCGCTGTTGGGTACCCGGATGAAGAACCCAAAGCCACCACGCGTAAGGCGTTGCAACACGTCGTGCGCTTCATCGACTGAGACGAGCACCAAGATGACGTACGCAGCGATCCCCGACTCGATCTTTCAAACCGTCAAAGCGCTGATCGTCGACGCCCTCGCAGTGGAACCTGATGAGGTGACGCTGGGGAGCCGCTTGGTGGATGACCTGGGTGCTGACTCCCTCGACTTCGTCGACATCGTGTTTCAGCTGGACCAGGAGCTGGACATCAAGGTGCGAGAAGGCGAGTTCAACTTCCTCACGCGGCTCGACTTCTCGTCGCCAGAAGTGATGCAGGAGGGTTTCCTTACGGAACCAGTCATCGCTGAGCTGGAGAAGTGGCTGCCAGCGATCGCTGAGCAGCAGGATCGCATGCGCATCACGCCCCAGCAGCTGTTCAGCCTGATCACGGTAGAGGCCATCTGCATCGTGGCCGCGAAGCGCGCCCCAGCCGACTAGAGGCAGACGCCGCGCCGCCGCGTGGCCGGACAAGCAGCGACTCGAAGGAGTCGAAGGACAACGCGTTGCGGCTGAAGCCGGCGGACCTCTCCCCAGGAAACGCCGGCTTTTGTTGTTCGTTCGGCCCCACGCAGGTCGAATGTGAGTGAGACTTTTTTGCACCTACCGGGCTTGCGGTTCGTCGCGGCCCGAGTATTATCAGTCGCATGATAAAAAACTAGGTGATGCTCCTTGGGGGCCGCCTAGTCCTGCCTGCGCACTGGCCCGCTAGTGCGCCTCAGTCGAAGACCCAACAGCCGCCCCGCGACCGCGAGAGGTGGCGGCAAGTGCGAGTTCACTCGCTCAGGACCCGTGATGGCTGAACAATCGAAGAAGAAGCGCGCCGTGGTGGTGGTGGTGCTGATCGCGCTCGTGGGTGGCGGCGCGTTCTACTGGAGGTCTTCCAAGACTCACGCGGCAGAGCCCGCCACGTTCCACGGAAACGTCGACATCCGCGACGTCACGCTCGCCTTCCGCGTGAACGGCCGCGTCGATGCGGTGCTCAAGCAAGAAGGCGATCACGTCAAGAAGGGCGAGGTCATCGCCCGGCTAGATCCGGCACCCTACAAGCTCGCCGTCGCGCAAGCGAAGAAGGCGGTCGAAGTCGCCAAGGCCAACCTCAAGCTGATGGAGGCGGGCGCCCGCAGCGAAGACATCGCCCAGGCGCGCGCGCTCTTGAAGGAGCGCAAAGCCGCACGCATCCGCGCGGAAGATCAACTCAAGCGACTCGAGCCGCTGGTGGACGCAGGCGCCGCGACGAATCAGGACCTGGTCGCAGCAAAGAGCGGTGCAGAGCAAGCCAGAGCAGCGGTCAGCGCAGCCCAGGCCGTGGTCACCAAGACGGTGCGCGGTCCTCGAGTCGTCGAGCTCGCCGTGGCCCAAGCCCAGGTCGAGCAAGCCGAGTCTGCGGTGGATGGCGCCGAGCTCAATCTCAAGGACACCGAGCTTCTCGCCGCGAGCGACGGGGTCATCGTCACACGAGCCATCGAGCCCGGTGCCATCGTCGGCCCCGGATCACCCGTGTTGGTCGTCGCGGTCACCGATCCGGTTTGGATCCGCGCCTACGCCAACGAAGCGCAGCTCGCGATGATTTCTCCTGGGACTCCGGTCAGCGTCTACACCGACGCACGCCCCGGCGAACCGTACACCGGTCAGGTGGGCTACGTCGCGAGCCAGGCGGAGTTCACTCCCAAGAACGTGGAGACCGAGGAGCTGCGTACGTCGCTGGTCTATCGCTTCCGTGTGATCGTCGAGAAGCATGACAACGGCCTGCGCCAAGGCATGCCCGTCACGATCCGTCTGGGTTCGAGCGCAAAGCCCAATCCGGCCCCTCGAGGAGAGGCCAAGAATGAACAGCCATAGCCACGCCTTTGCCCATGTAAGGGGCCTCCGCAAAACTTTCCCCGGGGAAATTAAGCCGGCACTCGCGAACGTCAACCTGAAGGTCCTGCCCGGTGTCGTCACTGGCCTGGTCGGCCCTGACGGCGCTGGCAAGACGACGCTGCTCCGACTGCTCGCTGGCCTATTGGTGCCAACCTCGGGCGAGCTCTCAGTGCTCGGTCTGAGCCCGACCCACGACACCGACGCGCTGCGCGACTCCATCGGCTACATGCCTCAGAAGTTCGGCTTGTACGAAGACCTGTCCGTGATGGAAAACCTCGCGCTCTACGCCGACCTGAAGGGGCTGTTTGGGCAGCAGCGAGCCGAGACATTCGAGCGGCTCTTGGCCTTCACGGATCTCGCGCGCTTCACCGATCGCCTCGCCGGCCGACTGTCTGGCGGAATGAAGCAGAAGCTCGGCCTGGCGTGTACCTTGCTCGGGACGCCTCGGGTGCTGCTGCTGGATGAGCCGGGGGTCGGTGTCGATCCGGTCTCGCGCCGTGAACTCTGGCGCATGGTCCACGAGTTGATCGCTGGCGGGATCGCTGTGGTCTGGAGCACCGCCTACCTGGATGAAGCGGAGGCGTGTGACCACGTGGTGCTGCTCAACGAGGGCGAAATCCTGTTCTCTGGCGCACCTTCGGAGCTCCACGATCGCGTGCGTAGCCGAGTGTTCTTGCTCACGAACCTGGAGGAGCAACCCCGTATCGCACTGAAGAACGCGCGACGCGATCCAGCGAGCATGGATGGAGTCGTCCAGGGGCGTGGCGTGCGGCTGATCGCAAAGCCTGACGCCGAGCTCCACCCCGTCGAGTTTGGCGTGTCAGCGCACGCGACGCTGGCTGCGACGCGACCGCGCTTCGAAGACGGGTTCATCGATCTACTGGGTGGGGTGCCCTCTGCGGAGTCTGAGCTCGCCAGCGCCGTTGCTCAGCATCCGGATGACGGCGCGATCGTGATCCGCACCCACCAGCTGACCAAGCAATACGGCGACTTCAAAGCCGCGGATGAGATCAGCGTGGCGGTGAAACGCGGTGAGGTATTCGGTTTGCTCGGGCCGAACGGCGCCGGCAAGTCGACGACCTTCAAGATGCTGTGTGGCTTGGTGGTCCCGACGTCGGGAGACGCAGAGGTCGCAGGCGTTGACCTGCGCTCATCGGCGAGTGAAGCCCGACAACGCCTGGGCTACATGGCGCAGAAGTTCTCGCTCTACGCAAACCTTTCCGTGCGGCAGAATCTAGAGTTCTTTGGCGGAGCCTATGCCCTCAGCGGAAAGCGCTTGAAGCTCGCCATAGAGCGCATGGTCAGCGTGTTCGAGCTGGGGCCACTCTTGAAGCGCGCCGCAGGCGACCTGCCCCTCGGTCACAAGCAGCGCCTGGCCCTCGCCTGCTCGCTGCTCCACGGGCCGGAGATCCTGTTCCTTGACGAGCCAACCTCCGGGGTCGACCCACTCACCCGGCGCGAGTTCTGGACGCACATCAACGGCGTCGTCGAGCGCGGCGTCACCGTACTGGTTACGACCCACTTCATGGACGAGGCAGAGTACTGCGACCGCATTGGACTCATCTCCCGCGGAAAGATGATCGCCACCGGGACGCCCGACGATCTGAAAGCCAAGGCGACCACGCCAGACCAGCCGGACCCCACGATGGAAGAGGCGTTCATCGCCTTGGTCACGGAGGCAGCATGAACGCGTTCGCCCATCGCGTGAAGCGGCTCTGGACCCTGTGCCGCAAGGAGACGCTGCAGATCATCCGCGACCCCAGCACCCTGCTGATCTCGATCGTCTTCCCGGGGATATTGCTGTTTATTTTCGGCGCTGGCATCAACCTAGACTCGTCGACGGTGACCCTGGGCGTCGTCCTCGAGGACACGCGCCCCCAAGCCATCAGCCTGGCTGAGTCGCTGGCGAACTCACCCACGTTCCACGTGAAGACCGGCTTCGACGCGAAGCAGATGGGTGACGAACTACGTGCTGGACACGTGCGTGGCTTCTTGATCGTGCGCAATGACTTCTCCGAGCGCGCGCTGCGCCAGAGTCCCGGAACGCCGTCGCTGCTCTTGGTTGCCGACGGCTCCGAGCCGAACACCGCGAGCTTCGTCGCAGCGCACGTACGAGGCGCTGTTGCCGTATGGCAACGTGAGGAACTCAAACGACAAGGCCGTGAGCTGAAGGGGCTCGACATCGAGACTCGCACTTGGTTTAACCCTTCCGCCGAGAGCCGCAACTTCCTGCTACCTGGATCCATCAGCATCGTGATGACGGTTGTTGGTGCGCTGTTAACGGCGCTGGTCGTCGCGCGCGAGTGGGAACGTGGCACCATGGAGGCGCTGCTCGCGGCCGGGGTATCGCGCTTCGAGCTGCTGGCTTCCAAGGTGATCCCCTACTTCGTGCTTGGGCTGATCTCCTTTGTGATCTGCGTCGGACTCACGCGGTACGCCTTCCACGTGCCGTTCCGCGGTTCATTCGCTGCAGTGATGCTCGTCGGCGCGCTCTTCCTCGGTAGTGCGCTCGGTCTCGGGCTCTTGCTCTCGACCGTGCTCAAGAGTCAGTTCAACGCGGCTCAAGCCGCACTGAACGCTGCCTTCTTGCCCGCCTTGATGCTCTCCGGCTTCGTGTTCGAAATCAGCTCGATGCCTGCTCCCATCCGCGCGGTAACGACGATCGTGCCGGCTCGTTACTTCGTGGTTGCGATGCAGACGGTGTTTCAAGCAGGCGACGTCTGGCCGGTGCTGATTCGCGCGTTCGAAGGCATGAGCCTCGCCGCGCTTGGCTTCCTCGGATTGACCTTCCTCAAGACTCGGAGGCGCCTCGAGTGAACGCTCTACTGATTCGCCTAAGGGCGCTGATCATCAAGGAGCTGCGCGCGGTGCTCGGCGACAAGCAAAGCCTGCGGCTCCTGACCATGCCCGTGATCTTACAGCTGCTGGTGTTCCCGTTCGCGGCAACACTGGAGGTGAAGAACAACAGCATCGCGATCTTCGATCAGGATCAGGGACCAACCAGCGCGGAGATGATCCAGCGGCTGAGCGAGACGCCCGCCTTCACCAAGATCGTGCAGGTGCACAGCGAAGCCGAAGCACGTGACCTCGTGAATCGCCAGAACGTGCTGCTCGTGTTGCGCTTCGGCCCGAACTTCTCCAAGAGCGTCAAGGCTGGCTCCCCGGAGCCGATTCAAGCGGTGCTCGACGGCAGGCGGTCGAACTCCGCACAGATCGCCCTAGCCTACGTACAACAGATCGTGGGCAGCGTGCCTCTGGACGCGCAGCCCGGACCCAGCGCAGCGCTCATTGTTCGCAACTGGTACAACCCAAACCTCGAGTACTTCCGCTTCATCGTCCCCTCGCTGGTGGCGATGATCACGACACTGTCGGCGCTGATCGTGACGGCTATGTCGGTAGCTCGGGAGCGCGAGCAAGGCACGCTCGATCAGTTGATGGTGAGCCCACTCACGCCTTCGATGATCTTCGTGGGCAAAGCCGTGCCGGCGCTGATCGTGGCGATGATCCAAGCGACGATCATCATCCTCGGAGGTGTGTATGGGTATGGCATCGAGTTCCAAGGCTCACTGCCGCTCTTGTACGCTTGCATGGTGGCCTACGTCGCGGCGCTGGTCGGCGTCGGGCTGTTCATCTCCAGCGTGTGCGCTACCCAGCAGCAGGCCTTCCTCGGAGTGTTCTTCTTCGTGATGCCGGCGATCTTGCTGTCCGGCTACGTGACGCCCGTTGACAACATGCCCGACTGGCTGCAGACGGCAACTTGGGCAAACCCGGTGCGCCACTTCGTGGAGATCACCAAAGGGATCTACCTGAAGGACGCGCACTTCGCGGACTTCTCGCGCAACGTGTGGGCGTTGCTGTGCATCGCTGCCGTCACCGGGCTCACGGCGCTCGGGGTATTTCGCCGCCGACTTGGATAGATGATTTCCCCTCGGAATTATTGAGACACCATGGCTCGACCCAAAAGTGACATCGAACCGCGCATCATCTCCGCAGCCCATGACATGTTCCTGGCCGAGGGCGTGGATTCAGCTTCCCTGCGGGCGATCGCGCGCAACGCCGGGACGAACATCGGGATGGTCTACTACTACTTCCCGACCAAGGACGACCTGTTCATGGCCGTCGTGGAGGACGTCTACGATGGGCTCTTGAAGCGTCTGACCGAGGCGCTGGACACGCAGTTCCCGGTCGAAGAACGCCTGTATCGAGCGTTCTCCCTGATCGGCACCCTAGAGCCATACGAGCTGGAGGTTGGGCGCATCGTAGTTAGGGAGATGATGACGTCGACCGAGCGGCGCGCGCGCCTGCTCGAGCGCTTCCAGCGGGGTCACCTACCGTTGATCGTGAGCACGATGCTGCAAGGACTGCAGGAGCGGAAGTTCGACCCAAAGTTGCCCCTGCCGGTGCTCATGACGTCCGCTGTCGCGGTTGGCACGCTCCCCCAGTTCATCCTCCGGGTGCTCGGTGAGCGCCTGCCCGGCTTTGACGCTGTGCCGGAAGACATGGACCTCGCCCGGGTCCTGGTGCGCGTGCTCTTCGAGGGCACTGGCGGTCCCGAGAGCCCCCCCATCCAAGGCCTCAACACTCCCCAGGGAGAACCAGCATGAAATCCTTCATCTCCACCCCACGCCGCCGCATATTCCGCACGGTTTTATCCCAGCTTGCCCTGAGCGCGGCCCTCGGTACGGTCGGAGTTGCCAGCGCTCAGACGGAACCCGCAGCGGCGGCTCCTGCAGCCAAGTCCGACGCGCAGCAACTGCACGAGCGCCTGAAGGCGCTACTCGCGAAGCCGGGTGGCCTGACCGCACGCCAGGCATCAGCGCAAGCCATCGCCACGAGCAACGAGCTCAAGCAGAGCGAGGCAGACGTGAAGAGCGCAGTCGCTGACAAGGATCAAGCCGAAGTCGGCTACCTGCCCCGCGTGACCCTGACCGCGCGCTACACACGGCTCTCCGAGGTCGACACTCAGAGCCTCGGCACGTTGGTCGCCACGACGCAGCCGGGGCCCGTTGCCCCGGGGCAACCTCTCATCGGCGTCGACGTCTCGTTCCCCCAGATCCTGAACCAGTACCTGCTACAGGCGAACGTCACGGTACCCCTCACCGACTACTTCTTGCGCACCAACCACGCGAACCGCGCCGCGGGGCACAACCTGCAAGCGGCGAAGTACCGCCAGCAAGTGACCAAGAAGAACGCTGCCCTGCAGGCGCAGCTGGCGTACTACGGCTGGGCCCAGAGCACACTTGCAGAAGTCATCGCGGAGCAGACGCTCGACCAAGCACACGCCCACTACAAGGCCGCCGAGGCGGGGCGCAAAGCCGACACGCTCACCCGCGCGGAACTGATGCGCTTCGACGCACAGGTTGCCAACGCGGAACTCTTGCTGGAGCGTGCACGCTCTGGCAAGGAGATCAACGCCGACACCCTGCGCACGCTGCTCCACGATCCTGAGACCAAGGGCTACAGCATCGGCGAGGATCTGCTGACTCCAATGCCACCGCTCAAGCGCCGCAAGCTGAGCGAGCTGCAACGCCAAGCGCAGCGCCGCCGCCCCGAGTTCAAGGCGCTGAGCGAGAGTGCGAGGGCGCTCAGCTCCCAACGCCAAGCGGTGAAGGCGAGCACACTGCCCCGTCTGGATGCGTTCGGCAACGCGTACTACGCAAACCCTCACCAGCGCGCGTTCCCACAGCAAGACAAGTGGACCGCGAGCTGGGACGCCGGTCTGCAGCTCACGTACGTGATCAACGATCTGCCAACGGCCAATGCCAGCGCGCGCTCCCTCGACGCAAAGCAGGCCAGCGTGCGCGCCCAGGAGTCGTCGCTCAAGGACATGCTGCGCCGAGAGCTCAGCCAAGCCCAGCGTTCGGCCATCGAAGCCGACGTCGCGCTGAAGGTGGCGGCGCGCGGACTAGCCGCCAGCGAAGAAGCGTACCGCGCCACCCTGCTGCAGTTCCGTGCAGAAAGAGCCAAGAGCGTCGACCTGATCGACGCCAACACGGAGCTCCTGCGCGCGCGCCTCGAGCTGATTACGGCACACATCAACCAGCGGGTCACCCGCGCCAAGCTCAAGTACGCTCTCGGCGAGGCCTTGAACTAAGCCAGCCACGTCGCATGGGCCCTGCGTTCAGCTCGCGGCGCGGCTGCGACGCCTTGTCGCGGAGCTCTGCTTTCACAAGCTCGGCCAGAGGCTGGCGCCAACCAGCGGACTGCCGTAAGCAGGCCCGGTGTGGATGAGTCGTTCGAATGCTTCCGGGTGTCTAGCTCTGGTCGCGATCCCGGCGGCGCTCGCGCTGAGCGTCGCGGCAGTCGTGTACGGCGCGGCGGGCACGGGCAAAGGCGCGCGCAAGCCGCCGCCCGAGCCCGGCGCGGGCATCGTCGAAGGGCGCGCTCAAGGCCTAGCGAAGGAGCAGCCTCCGCTGGGTGAAGGCGTCGCGTACGCCGAGCTCGAAGTGCTGTGTCTGAAGAGCACCGGGCGTGACACCGAGCGCACACTGCTCGCGAAGCGCGTCTACGGTTCTCCCCGCCTGACCCTACAGGGGGGCGGCGGCGCTGAGTCGAAGGAAGTGAGTCTGCCTCCGTTCTCGCTAGAAGGCTGGAGCAGCTACTCCAACCTGTATCAAGCCCGGCGCAGCCTGGAGGGACACCCCGCGGAAACGCTCGCCCCCGACTGGAAGAAGCATCCGTGCGATACGTACGGCGTGTGGATGGCGCGGGTGTTACCGGAGCAGTACGTCATCATTCAAGGCGACCGCGCTTGGTTCGGCACCCGCGAGGAGCTGGCGCAGAAGGCTGAGGAGGCGCGTCTCGCGTTTCGGAACCGTGCGTTGCAGCTTGGCGGCTTGGCCCTACTGGCGTGGGTGTTCGGTGTCTTGGCGGGGCGACGCCTGTGGAAAAATCGTCACCGCAGCGTGGACGGGTCGGATCCTCGGGCAGAAGACGGAGTGGAACCCGCGGAGTCTTGAGCCTCGAACAAGCGCTCCTCCCCCAAAAAAACTTTGTCACCAGACGCGAGCGGCCAGCGTTGGTCCCCCAGAAGCGCCTCAAATCACCTCAAAGCCGCGTAGAACCTCGCTGATGGAGCGAGGGCGGCGGTCTCTAAAAAGGAGACGAGGTGACTCCAACCGAGGCCTGGAGGAACACATGATTCTGCCGATCCACCCCGTCTTTCCGCAAACTAGCAGCGTGCCCGCCGCTCCCGCGAACGCCTCGAATGGGGCACGCCTCGTCAGCACCCAGGGCGTCGAGCTGCCCCTTGAAGGCGCCACCCTCAGCGCCGGAGCTGGCGGCGGCATCGCGCGCAGCGTGCTGCGCCAGACCTTCCGCAACACCTCGGAGCAGGCGCTCGAGGTCACCTACCTCTTGCCACTGCCGAGCGACGCCGCCGTGAGCGGCTACCAGTTCGAGCTCGATGGCAAGCGCACCCGGGGCGTGGTTGAACCCAAGCAGCAAGCTCGCGAGCGCTACGAAGAGGCGTTGATGAGCGGCCACAGCGCAGCGTTGCTCGAGCAAGAGCGCAGCGCGCTCTTCCGCCAGGCGATCGGCAACATCCCAGCGGGAAAGTCGATCGAAATCGAGGTCGAGCTGGATCACCCGCTGAGCTGGGTCGGTGACGGCTGGGAATATCGTTTCCCTACGGTTGTCGCTCCGCGCTACCAGAATGACGAGAGCCATGACGCCTCGTGCGTCGCAGTGCTCGATCCAAACGCAGTGCTCGATCGAAACGCAGCGCGCGAAGCTCAGCCCGCGCGCATCGAGCTGCGCTTGACCCTGAGCGATCGCCTCACCAGCGCCCCCTGCTCCCCGAGTCACTCGATCACGAGTAACCCAGAGCAACACGCCACCTGCGTGCACTTCGAAGGCGCACGTCTCGACCGCGACGTCGTCGTGCGCTGGGGAGTCGCGCTGCAGCACGCGAGCACGCACCTCGAGACGTATCGCCCCGCGGAAACGCACAGCCGCGCGGGTTCTCAGTTTGGCTTGCTCAGCCTGGTACCTCCGCTGGAAGCGCAGGCGCCCGTAGCCCGCGACTTGATCGTGCTGCTCGACACCAGCGGATCCATGGGGGGTGAACCGCTTGCACAGGCCGTCCGACTCGTCAGCGCCCTCGTCGATTCTCTCGGGGGTGAGGACCAACTCGAGCTGATTGAGTTCAGCTGGAAGGCCAATCGCTGGCAGCGGAAGCCAGTGCACGCGACCGAGGCCAACAAGCAGGATGCGCTGCGCTGGCTCAGGTCACTGCAAGCCAGTGGCGGCACCGAAATGCGCCACGGCATCGAGGCCGCGCTCGCATCGCTGCGTCAGGGTGCGCAACGCCAGGTCGTGCTGGTCACCGATGGACTGATCGGCAGCGAACAAGCAATCCTCCAGCGTTTGGCGGACAAGCTACCCCAGAGCTGCCGTTTTCACAGCATCGGAGTCGGCCACGGAGTGAACCGCGCGCTGCTCACTCCGGCAGCGCGCGCAGGTCGCGGTGTCGAAATCGTCGTCGCACCCGGGGAGGACACGGAGCCCGCGCTCAAGCGCCTGCTCGAGCGCACCAGCGAACCGCAGGTCACGGACTTGGAAATCTGGGGCAGCGCGCTCAAGTCAGCACCGAAGCGCCCGCTCGACTTGTTTGCGGCTTCGCCCGCGTTGATCCCGCTGGAGCTGAAGCCTGAGGGCGGCACGCTGCATATCCGTGGGGTAACTGCCCGCGGCAGCTACAACCAGGAACTGGTTGTGGAAGCGCGGCAACCCGGGACTGGCGCCGAGCGGGTTCAGGCACTGGTGGCTCGAGACCGCGTTGAGGACCTGGAGCTCGAGTTCGCCGCAAAGCCAGACCAACGCACGGATCTCGATCGCAGCATCGAGCGCCTAGGCGTCGACTTCCAGATCGCCACTCGCCTCACCTCTTGGGTCGCCGTGAGTGAGGAGGTCACGGTTGACCCCACGCAAGCCTCGCGTCGCGTGGAGCACCCCCATGAGCTGACGGCGGGGCTTTCAGCAGAAGGCCTTGGCTTGCGCAGCATGCAACCGACCCGGGCCTCCGCGATGGCGCCGGTCGCGGCGGGGCGCCCGATGATGTCGGCTCCCGCGCCAGCAAGCATGGGCTACGCCGGTGGCGCTCCGCCGCCTCCCGGCGCTCCGCCACCCCCGCCTGCGCGTTCCTCATCCCCTCGGCTCCGTGACTTGCGTGGTTCATCGGGGGGGACAAGGAGTGCCCGGGTGGGACGTACCGCACCACAAGAACCGCCGAAAGGCCCCGAGGCCCTGAAAAAGCGCGGTCTACTGGAGCGCGCTCGGGACTTCTTCTTGCCACGAGACGAAGCAGACGACGAAGCAGTGTCGGGCCCAACGGACGGCGATGTCGAGACGCTGCGGGTCACAGGGCAAGTCCGGTTGATCAACACCAAGCGCTTCGTCATCACCTTTGAAACCCCGCGGAAACTCACGTGGCGACGTCCTGCCATTGCGTACCTCGTGTTCGCTAGCGGCGACGCCATCGAGGTGCAACTCGAGCTAGCTCAAACCACGGCGGACGGCGACGCGGACGCAGGTGGCACGCTTCGCCTGGCCTGCAAACTCGACGGCGCCCTCGCTGACCGAGTCACCAAGGTGATCATCCTAGAGACTGAAGAATCACCGCGCTGGGAGATCGCACTCTGACAACACCAGGGAGGCTACCCTTCGGGTAGCCTCCCTCACTTTCGCCGAACCCCATGACTCCCGAGTACCGCGACCAATTGCTGCCTCAGATCGCCGCCGGCGATGTTCAGGCGTTCGCGCGCTGGCTGAGCAGCGCAGAGCCGCGCATCCGCCTGAGCCTCTCGCGCTTCGCGAGCTCCGTCGACGCCGAGGCAGTGCTGCAAGAGACCCTGCTCAGGCTGTGGCAGGTCGCACATCGCGTCGAAGTGGATCCCCAGGGAGACGCGCTCCTGCGCCTCGGCGTCCGCATCGCGCGCAACCTGGCGATTGACCACGTGCGCAAGCTAGAGCGAACCGAACTGGTCAAGCAACTGACAGAGCAAGCGGCGCCCGACGCGGACAGCGCAAGTCCAGCGGAGCCCGATCCGCTGCTCAGAGGGGTGATCCAGCGCTGCCTCGAGGCGCTGCCGGCCAAGCCGCGCATGGCCCTGAGCGCGCGCCTCGAAAACCACGGGCAGGAGCCAGACGAGTCCCTCGCAGAGCGACTGCAAATGAAGCTGAACACCTTCCTCAAGAACTTCGGCCGCGCGCGGCAGTTCCTGCTCGAGTGTCTGCAAGGTCAGGGCGTCGATCTGAGCTTTCAGAGCGAGGCTGAAGGCTGAGCCATGGACGAAGAGAGCCTGATCGAAGAAGTCGTCTCTGCACACCGCGAGCGAGGCCCCCACGGTGAAGTCCGCTTCGCTCCCGCGTTCTACGACCTGGAGCGAGACGCACGGCGATCCGCGTTCGATCGCAGCGTGGAACAGCGTCGCATCGAAGCCCTGCTGGATCCCCAAGGCTTGTCCACGACAGCCCATGCCGTGCTCGCGCGTATCCAGAAGCGGCCCTAGCAGCGGCCGCGCGCAGGATGCTAGTAGTCCCGCGCCGCCAGCACTTCACCCACGACGCGTTCCGCCGACTCGAGGGCGCCGTGCATGAAGCCGGGTCGCGAGGAAACATGGTCCCCTGCGAAATGCAGCCTGCCCTCTGGCGCCGCATATGCGGACCCAGCCGCGGTGAGCTCCCCAGGCGCAAACCAGCTGTAGCCACCACGCGCCGTCGCCACTTCGTCCCAGCAGAACACGCCACAGGTCCGCTCGAGCCCCACGGCGCTGGGCATCGCCACGGCTAGCTCCGATCGGGCGCGGGCGACGCGCTGAGCGGGGACGACTCCAAGCCAGCGCCTGGCCTGCACTCCGCTCAGGTAGGCACCGAGTATTCCTGGTGTGCCCTCGAGATCTGTCTCCTCACGGATATTGCCAAGCAGCATGTCGGTCTCCGCCCGCCCCGACTCCCCGGCCTCGAACCAAGCGCGGTGCTCGTACTGCATCCAGACGCGGGTCACCGAGGCCATGCGAGCCGTTGCGATCGCCTTGAGCTTCGCTGCACTCACGCTCGCCGGCAGCTGCACGGAGCGGAGCGCCGAGTAGGGCAAGGCGCACACCACTCGATCGGCGCTCAGCGTGTGACGATTGCCCCCCTGCTCGTACACGACCCTCACGCCCGACGGGCCCTGCCCGATGCGCCTCACCGCCGCATTCAAGTGCACCCGTTCGCCGAGCTCCGTGGCGATAGCCGTCGGGAGCCGATCCGTTCCGCCCACCACTCGACCGTCTCCGCGCGGCAATTTGATTTCGCGACGAAACGACGCGGCGTCACGCATGATGGAAAGCGCGGAGCTCTGCTCGATGCTGTCCCCGGGGACCAGCGCCGACTCGAGCAGCGCGATGAACCCAGGCGAGGCGCCCTGACGCCGCAAGTAGTCGGCCGCAGAGACCGCATCTAGCTCGCGCAAGCCGCTATCCCATCCCAGCTCTTCGGCGCTACGCCCCGCCGCCTCGGGAAAGTAGTGCGTCAGGCGCTCCGCGAACCCGAGCGCGCGCTCCGCGGCGCTAAGCTTCGCATCGTCGTCGGGTAGCTCAGTCGGTTGAACACTGCGCCTCACCCCCGAACTCACGATAGCCACGCGCCGGGCATGCTCGCTGCGAGGATCTCGATACGGCGAAAAACGCTGAACTCCCAGCTCGTCGCACAGCGCGACCAGCAGTGGATCCGAGACCACGTGGCGCGCCCCAAGCTCGATGTACTGACCAGCGGCAAAGCCATCTCGAACCGTGCGGATACGTCCGCCAACTCGTGGTTCTGCCTCCAGCACCTGGACATCCAGCCCTGCCTTCAAGAGCTTGCGAGCCGTAGCGAGACCGGCGAGTCCGGCGCCCACGATGATCACCGAGCGCGGCGCGCGACCGATCGGGGTCGCCCGCGCTGACGGCGCTGAAGAGGGTGCAGGTCGTGGCCCACCGCATGCGACAGCGCCGAGCGCGCCTAGAAACGCTCGGCGGCCAAGGCGCTTGCCGTGCGACTTGGATCGGCTTGCTGACTTGTGCGCTGGGTCAGACACGTCCGTTGGGCTCGCCGCGAGTTGGTCGCAGCGAACGCCAAACGATACACCGTAGAGCAGGGAAGCCTTGGGTCTGGTGACGCTTGCGAGCGCGTCTCAGTTACCCACGCGTGCCACTGGATCCCGCATCCACTGCAGAACCTGACGTGCGCTCACCACCTCGGCGCCGTGCTGGAGCACGTAGTCAAGGAACGCTTCGACTGCCTCCTGGCGCTCCTTGGCGGTCTGGGCGCCTGGCGAGTTCCCATCCCATTCACTCCCGTAGTACGCGGAGTGGACCCCAAGCAAGAACGGCGCCTTGTTACCCGCCAAGCGCTGGTCAAAGGTGTACTTGAGCGTCGCCACGAACTCCGCCGGCGTCATCTCGAAGCCACCATCCGCCTTGGCCGCCCACAGGTTGTAGTCGAAGCCAGTGATGGCACCGCTGTCGGCGTCGAACCAGTCTTGCACCGATTTCATTTTCGCACGGAAGCCGCTTGGCACACCGTACGCCTCGCAGGCCTCATCCGGGGGAACAAACACCACGTACACCGGCAGCTCCCACAGCCCGGCATGCAGCGAAAGCTCCTGCTTGCCATCGCCCCAGGCCACCTGCGCGCTGTGCCCCGGGCTCAAGTCGTCCAGCGTGTAGGGCCAGAAGAAGTTCTTCCCGTCTTGGCCGTCCTCGTAGCCCTCTTCGATGCTGCAGTCGTAGGTCAATCCCGCGCCCTGCACCGCGCTCAGCATGGCGTCGTTGTAGCTCAGGTATGGCGTGCGAAAACCTACCAGATCCGAAGGGCGCACCAGCGGATCATCGCCTGCCGTGAGGAAATCATTGCAGCCGTCGATCTCGCGCTGCCAATCCTCGAGGGAGAAGCTCGCGCCGTCGGCGTGGTCGATGGTGTGATTGCCGAGTTCATGGCCTTCGTCGCGTGCCCGCCTCCAGGTCGTAAACACCTGAGCGTCCTGGCCATAGTCCGACGTCATGTAGAAGGACGCCTTGCTGCTTCGAGCCGCCAGCATGTCGAGGGCCCAGGTCATGCCCTCTGCATCGCCGTTGTCATCGAAGCCGAGGGTCACGAACTGCGGAACCTCACTCACCCCGAGCCCGCACGGCGGGGTCTTGGCTGGCGCCAGCCTGTCTCGCCCCTTCCAAGTTCCCATCGCACACGCTCCTCCTTCAGGCGCTGGCTCCGCCGGTTCACTCTGGGTGCTCGAGCACCCACCGCTGAACGCAAACAGCGCGCCAAGCGCGGTCCAACACGCGATCTGGATAAGAAACCAGCGATTCATGCGCCTCAGTTTGACGACGACCGCTCCGGGCCAATGTCCGAAACGGCTCTAACGCAGCGCCCAATCCGCTTTCCACCCACGAGCTGCGCTCCCATCCGCACCGCCGACCGAACGCTGCGACTCCACGCCCAGCCCATGCGAGCCGCAAACCAACGATAATTCCGCCAAGAAATGTAAGCAGACCTCACCCTCGAGGGTGATCGACGGAGGTCAGCCGGGATCCGAAGATCGACGGAGGTGTCTGGCGTGCGAAGCCACGCATGCGCCAACCGCGGAGGCCTCATGCGTCACGTCACGGGTCACAGGCAATGAACATCTTGGTCGTCGATGACGAGCTGGTGAACCGCCGCATCTTGGTGCGAGCGCTGAGTCGCTATGGTCACTGCGACACGGCGCGGGATGGCGTGTCTGCGCTCGAGCTGATGCAGGACTGCCTTGAACAGGCTCACCCGTACGAGTTGATCTGCCTGGACATCCGCATGCCCAAGCTGGACGGCCAGAGCACGCTGAAGTGCGTGCGAGAACTGGAGAAGCGGTTCCGCGTCACCCCCCTCGAGCGCGCTCGCGTGATCATGGCCACGGCGCTCGATGACCCCCGTAACATCATCACCGCCTACGACGAACTCTGCGATGGCTACCTGGTCAAGCCGATCGCGGAGGAGTCGCTGGAGGAATTACTGCGAGAGCTGTTCCCCGACCTACGGCCACGGGCGGATAGCCAGAGACCGCAAGCAGCGAATCCGCACGGCACTGAAAGCCAGGTAGAACTGGAGCCGGAGAGCGAGCAACGCCCACGAGGCGTACCGCTCGGCAAAGCGTTCTGAGGCTATGATCTGCGCCTAGCGAGGGCCAATGTACGGAGACTCGCAGGACATCCGGGCCACCAAGCTTTATGCACGAAACTGCGCTTTTACTGCTTTTTCAAGCTTCCTTCGCACGCACGAGACGTCCAAACTGCGAGCGAGTGGAGGATTTAGTCGCGACGCGCGCGGAAAAGCGCTCGCCGTGACGGTCTGCGGGGCACCCACCTAAGCCTCACCGGCGTGGCGGGTCAAAACGTGGAGTTCGTGTCACCAAGGGGCACGAACCCGCGGCAGGAGGCGACGTGGAATACGAAGCGTTCGAACCGGGGATCGAAGTGAACGGGCAGACCGTGTACGCGATCGTGGACGGCTTTGGCAGCTTTCGACGCCTGGCGGAGAACATCCTGATCGAGGAGAACATCGGGGAGCGGGACCGCGGCGGTCGCTACCTGCTCCAGATGGATGGCTGGTACTCCCAGGAGGGATGGCTGCGGGCGTTCAAGCGCATCGGGCAAGAGGTTGGGCAATCTGTACTCTACGACATCGGGACGCGTATCCCTTCGAACGCGAAGTTCCCCGACTGGGTCGTTGACGTGCCCTCAGCCATCCGCTCGGTGGACATCGCCTACCACATGAACCATCGCAAGAAGGGCGAGGTCATGTTCTCGCCGAGCAATGGCAGCATGCTCGAGGGCATCGGCCACTACGGTTTCGAGCAGGCGCAGGGCAAGAACGTCATCATCAGCCGCTGTGAGAACCCGTACCCATGCGCCTTCGATGAGGGGATCCTCACAGCAATGGCGCGTCGCTTCGATCGCCTCGTTTCCGTGCGGCACGATCCTGGCGAGTGTCGCCACAAGGGCGGCGACGCCTGCACGTACTTGGTGGAGTACTCCTGAACGTCAGCGTCCAGCGCGGCGCTCGTCCACTAGGGCGCAGAAGCCTTGGTCCTGTAGTCCCAGGGGAAGCGCCATCAGGTTGGTGTAGTTGATCACCGCGTTGACCACCGTCAGCTGCACGATCTGCCGATCGCTGAAGTGCCGCGCGAGTTCCTGAAACACTGCATCGCTCGCGGTGCGATTGCGCGTCACTTCTTCGGTGTAGCGAAGAGCTGCGCGCTCTTGGTCACTGAAGACCTCATCTTCGAGGCGCTCCAGCGCGGCAAGCTTACGACGCGCAATCCCCTGCGCATCGGGATGCTGATCGTGGGCCAGCGCACGATGCAGGTCCGCGCAGAACGTACATCCGTTGAGCAGTGAGGTTCGAAGCTCGACCAGGTGCACGAGCAGTGGGTCCAGATCAGGCGCCGTCTGCGCCGCGGGAACTAGGCGCAGGTGCCCCGACACCATGCCGGGAAAGCGCGGAAAGAGCAGCGACAGCGGAGCCATCTCCCGCCCGAACTTCCAACGGAAGAAGCGCTTCATCAGCCACGTCAGCACGCCGCCTCCGCGCGCCAAGGAGATCGGAAGAGCACA